>DASSTO010000129.1:0-35417 GCA_035707865.1 Longimicrobiaceae bacterium
TGAACCCCCTGTACGCGGAGCCGGGCGGGGGAACGTTCCCCCGCCCGGCTCCGCGTACAGGGGGTTCAGCAGCCCTCGTCCGCCAGGTCGGTGAGCAGCGTTCCCACTTCGACGGGGTCGCGCAGGTACGAGGTCGCGGCGGTCTCCGCGGGGACCGGCTCGGCCACGACGATCCCCTCGCCCACGGCTCGCGCCCTGAGGACCTCGAAGGCATCCTCGTCGGTCCGGTCGTCGCCGAGATACAGCACCGGCGCACCGGCCGGCACGTCGAGGTTGTCGAGGAGGAACTCCACCGCTCGCCCCTTGTGCCAGTCGACGTCGGGCCGGACCTCCAGGACCTGCTTGCCCTCGGTGACGCGGAGCTCGGGAAAGCGGCCGGCCACCTCGCGCACGATCGCTCGCACACGCGGCATCTCCTCGGGCGCTACGAGGCGGTGGTGGATGCTGAGGGTGAAGTACTTGTCCTCGACGAACGCGCCCTCGATCCCCCGGACCGCCTGCCCGATCGCCGCGGCGGCCTCTTCGAGGTGAGGCCTCGCGCGAACCGCTTCCTCGTGGATCCGCCGCAGCGAAGGGCCCTCGATCTCCAGCCCGTGATTGCCCGCGTAGGCGATTCCTTCCAGCGCGGCGCGCTCGCGCGCGTCGGCGAGTCCGCGCCCGCTCACGATTGCGATCGAGACGCCCGCGCAGCCGCGCAGCCGGTCGAGCGCAGCGCGCGTCACGGGCGGCATGGCGGCGAGCTCGGGGCGACCGACGATCGGCGCGAGCGTCCCGTCGAAATCGAGCAGCAGCACCAGGCGCCCCGTTCGCTTCCACGCCTCCGCCCACGCGGGGAGACGCGCCAGCGCGTGCGGCAGGACGGTCGGGTCTTCGGGCATCGCTCGCTCGGGGCTCGGGTAACAGGGGCAGAGAGGGAATAAGCGGCCCTTGCGGGTAGCGCAAGCGCGGCCGTTGACCGGCGCGTTCCGGCGCCGGTAAATTCCGACATTTCTCACTTCTTCCGGACGAGGCGATGGGCTGGCTCGACGACCTGAAATTCGATTCCGAGGGCTTGCTCCCCGCCGTGGCGCAGGAGGCGACGACGGGCGAGGTGCTCATGCTCGCCTATGCCAACCGCCGCGCCGTCGAGGCGACGCTGGCCACCGGCCGCGCACACTACTGGAGCCGGAGCCGACAGGCGCTCTGGATGAAGGGCGAGAGCAGCGGCCACGTGCAGGAGGTGGAGGAAGTCCGCGTCGACTGCGACGGCGACGCGCTCCTCTACCGCGTCCGCCAGAGCGGGCCGGCGTGCCACACCCTGGAGCCGACCTGCTTCTTCCGCCGGGTTGTCGACGACCACCTCGAGGCTGCGGCTCCCGCCGGGCACATCCTGGCGCGCCTGGAGTCGATCATCCGCGAGCGTGACGAGTCACGGCCCGAGGGCTCGTACACCACGTACCTCCTCGAGAAGGGAATCGACAAGACGCTGAAGAAGGTCGGCGAGGAGGCGACGGAGGTGGTGATCGCGGCGAAGAACGGCGCGACGAGCGAGATCCGCGCCGAAGCCGCGGATCTGCTCTTCCACCTCCTGGTGCTGCTGCGGCAGAGTGGCCTGCCCGCGGCCGAGGTGTGGGACGAGCTCGATTCCCGCTTCGGCGGGCGCTCGCGCATTCCCCCCGACCGCGCGTCGCACCCGCACTCCTGAGCCGTCGTCACGCTCGCATCCGCGGCCCCTGCGCCGCATCCGGCACGGGCGCGGGTACCGGCAGGGCGAAGGCGGCATCCAGGATCAGCTCGTCGTCGGCAGGGTCCCGCCAGCCGCACGAGGCGGCGTCGCCCCACTCGATGCAGTCCGCTCCGAGGCGGAAGGTCTGGATCAGGTAGAGCCGCGTTCCCCACCGATCGCGCGCCTCCGCGATGAGGATCGGCACCCTCGCCTCGCCCTCCTGCCTCACCGCGTCGAGCACCAGGAAGAGGCACGCCGGCGGGTCGAGCGCCGCGTAGCGTGCAATGGCCCGCGAGAGGACCTCCGGCGACGCGCCCCCACAAGCGTCCGGGACGGGCACCGCCAGGGTCCGGTATTCGGGCGTCGCGTGACCCGGCCGCATGTGGACGATGCGGAGTCGCGGGGGAAGGTCCTCCCCCCGCAGCGCGGCTCGTTCCAGATCTCTTCGCACGTCGGCCACGAATGCGGCCGCCATCGCCTGCGTTCGCTCGCGCTGGTCCCTCGTCCTTCTCACCAGACTTCATCTCCCGCTCAAAATGCGGCGCGGACCACCCGCCGCGACCCGGGCTCGCCGGGCGCATACCGGGACGGAGGCGATGCAAGTGGGCTGCCATCGGGCGCCTCCCGATCAACCGCTTCCCTCCCCGCGGCCCGCCTTGCGCGCCGCCTCCTCCACGGCCCGGCGGTGCCTCGCCCACACGGAGGTCGCCAGCTTCAGGAAGTTATCCCGCGCCTCGTCGTTGTCGGCCAGGAACGACCAGGCGGGCCGCGACGCCTTGAGCGTATTGCACGACATACAGGCCGTCACGAGGTTCCCCGGCGAGTTGTCGCCCCCGCGCGCTCTCGGCTGCACGTGGTCCAGGGTGAGCTGCTCCGGGGGGTAGCTCTTGCCGCAGTACACGCAGCGGTAGTCGTCACGTCGGAAGATCTCGTCGCGCAGTGGCATCTCTCCTCCGGGCCGAAACGGTACGGGCGCGCATCATCGGGCTTCCCAGCCGCCGGGGCAAGAGGGGCTCCGGTGACTCGCGCGCGGACGCAAGGCGGCACGCACGTTGCACCGATCCGACCGCGTCGCAACGTTTTACGGAGGGGGGAAGATGCCGACGGACAATCCCATGCTGGAGCTGAAGAGCCGGGGGTTCCTGACTCGCCTGCTCCAGCGCAGCGGCGGCGACACGGGCGTCCGGCTGAACGCCGGCGAGGTCGGCGAGGAGCTCGGACTGCCGCTGGAACAGACGCTGGAGATCGTCGCCGCGCTGCACCTGCGCGGAGCGCTGCATCGGTGTGGCCGTCTGAACCCGCCGCGCGGGCCGGAGGTCCACCTCACGGGTCGGGGCATCACCGAGGCCGTGCGCGCGGCGGCGTAGGCAGCGGGGTACGGCTTGCCGTCCGCCCTCCGGAAGCGCATTCTGTCGGCGGACCGGGGAGGAGCCGTGGAGCCGACGTGAGGGAAGAAGACGCGCGGATCGTCAGAGTGGCGCGGGCGCTGGCAGCGCACCGCGCCACCGTCGCTTCGGGCTCCGGCCCGGCGAGAGCCGCCGTGGCACTCGTTGTGCGGCCGCAGCCGCACGACCTGGAGCTGCTGTTCATCCGGCGAGCGGTCTCTCCGGGCGATCCGTGGTCCGGTCACATGGCCCTGCCGGGCGGACGGCGCGCGCCGTCGGATGCCGACGGCCGGGCCACGGCGCAGCGGGAGACACTCGAGGAGGTCGGAATCGACCTGGCGACCTCCGGGGAGTATCTCGGCCGACTGGACGACCTGCAACCCCGCAGCGGCGCGCCGGCGATCGTCGTGTCGCCGTACGTCTTCGCCGTGGCTCCGGCCGCGTCGACCCGGCCGAACCACGAGGTCGAGTTCGCCGTGTGGGTCGCCCTCGGCGAGCTGACGGCGCCGCACGCCGCGGCGGAGCACCTGCAGGCACTCGCCAGCGGAGAGAGCCTCCGCTTTCCCGCGATCGCGCACGGCGGCCAGCTGATCTGGGGCCTGACCTACCGCATCGTGATCCAGTTCCTCGGGATCGTCACCCGGGGTGAGCCGGAGGGCGCGCAGTGAGTGAAGAGCGAGCGGTCGTTCTGGGCTGCGGCTACGTGGGCCTGGTGCTGACACGCCTCCTGGTGCGCGAGGGCGTGCGCGTTCGGGCGACGACGCGTTCCTCGCGACGGGCGCCGGAGATCGAGGCGACCGGCGCGGAGGTCGTCCTCGCCGACGTGATGCGGCCCGAGACGCTGCGGCCGCTGACGGAGTGGGCTCCGCGGGCGGTCTATGATCTGGTCCGCCCGCAGTCGCTCGGGACCGACCGCTACACCGTGTGGGGAACCCGGAACGTCGCGGCCGCCTTCGAGGAATGCGGGCTGGAGGCGCTGGTCTATCTCAGCAGTACCTCCGTCTACGGCCGCCGCAGCGGAGACTGGACCGACGAGGCGACGGCCGTGAACCCCGCCTCGCCCCTGGGGCGGGCGCGCAGCGAGGCGGAACGGGTCTACCTCGACCACTGTCGCGATGCGGGCCTGCCCGTACGGATCTGCCGCGTGCCGGGGATCTACGGCCCGGGACGCACGCTGCGGCAGCGCCTCGAGAGTGGCGCTTACCGCAGGCTCGACGACGAGAAGCTCTGGGTCTCACGCATCCACGTCGACGACCTCGCCCGCGGTCTGCACGCGGCCTGGAAGCGCGGCCGGGCGGGCGAAGTCTACCTGCTCTGCGACGACGAGCCGGTCACGGGCGAGGAATACGCGGCGCTCACCGCGAGCCTGCTCTCGCTGCCTCTCCCGCCGACGGTCGACCGAGACGACATCCGGCAGGAGCTCACCACGAGCGATTTCGAGCGGCGGATCTCATCGCGGCGCTGCAGCAACCGCCGGATGCGCGAGGACCTCGGCGTGATCCCCATCTACCCGTCGGTGCGGGAGGGCCTGCCCCCGGTGCTCCGGGCCGAGGGCGTCCTCTGAGACGCACCCAGCGATCGAACCCGTGCCTCGGCCGCCGACGCCGGTCGAACGACTCTCCACTCCATCCGTGAAGACGATGAACGACGACTTTCCCCTCGACTTCCTCGCGCAGCTCCTGGACGCGCCCGGTCCCTCCGGCTTCGAGATCCCGGCCGCGCGCGTCTGGCGCCAGCGCGCCGAGGAGTTCGCCGACCGCGTCGAGGTGGACGTGAGCGGAAACTCGATGGCGACGCTCAACCCGGGTGGCAAGCCGCGTGTCATGCTCGCCGGCCACATCGACGAGATCGGGGTGATCGTCACCCACGTCGACGAGCAGGGCTTCCTCTACTTCGACGGCATCGGCGGCTGGGATCCACAGGTGCTCGTGGGCCAGCGCATCCTGCTGCGCACGTCCGGCGGCGAGGTGCGCGGGGTGATCGGCCGCAAGCCGATCCACCTCATCCGCCCCGAGGAGCGCGAGAAGGCGACGAAGCTGCAGGACCTCTGGATCGACGTCGGCGCGGCCGATCGCGCGGCCGCCACGGGGATGGGCATCCGCGTGGGCGACCCGGGGGTGATCGACGCCCCGATGATCCGTCTCGGCGGCGACCGGATCGCCTCCCGGGCGATCGACAACCGGATCGGCGCCTTCGTCGTCCTGGAGGCGATCCGTATGCTGAAGGAGCGCGGCGGGTTGGCCGCGGAGGTGGTGGCCGTCGCGACGACGCAGGAGGAGATCGGCTTCCACGGCGGCGGCGCCCGAACGAGCGCTCACCGCATCGAGCCGGAGGTCGCCCTCGCGGTCGACGTCACCTTCGCGAGTGACGCGCCGCAGATCGAGAAGAAACAGACGGGCGAGCACAGGATCGGAGGCGGCCCCGTGCTGGGCCGCGGAGCGACGATCCACCCGATCGTCTTCGACCGCCTGGTCGAGGCGGCGGAGGCGGCGGGAATCCCCTACACCATCCAGGCGAACGGACGCTCCACCTCGACCGACGCGGACTCGATCCACATCTCGCGCAACGGTGTCGCGACCGGGCTCATCAGTGTCCCGAACCGGTACATGCACAGCCCCAACGAGGTGGTCTCCCTGAGCGACCTCGAGGCCACGTCCAGGCTCATGGCCGAGTTCATCGCGCGCCTCGACGAGCGGACCGATTTCGCTCGGCGCTGATGCGCGTCGTCGACGACGTGGTGATGCGCGCCCCGGTCGACGTGTGTTTTCGCGCGGGCGCCGACGTGGAGCGCTGGCCGGAGATCCTGCCGCATTACCGCTGGGTCCGCTTCCACCGCAAGGACGGCCTGGGCCGCGGGACGGTCGAGATGGCCGCGCGCCGGCCGTTCGGGCCCGTGTCCTACCCCGTCTGGTGGGTCTCGGAGATGGACATCGACGAGCGGAGGCCGGCGGTGCTCTACCGGCACGTCGCCGGGGTCACGCGCGGAATGGACGTGGAGTGGAGCTTCGCCGACCTCGGCGAGGGAGGGACGCGGGTGCGGATCGTGCACGAGTGGGCGGATGGACCACACTGGCCTCTTCCCTCTCCCGCGCGCCGCGCCCTGGCGGAACGGCTCATCGGTCCCGTCTTCATCCACCACGTGGCGGGCCGCACCCTGTGCGGCATCCAGCGCTACGTCGAGACCCCTCGACCGTGTGAGGCAGCATGACGGAAGCGCTCCAGGAGGGTGCGCCGGACCACCGCGCAGCCGCGCCGAGGCGGGTGGTGGTGACCGGAATCGGCTGCGTGACGCCCATCGGCGCGGGCGTCGAGGGCCTCTGGGACGGCCTCCACCGCCGCCGCTCCGCCGTCCGGCGGCTCGATCGCTTCGACCCCTCTCCCTTCCGCAGCCACATCGCCGCGCAGGTCGACGACTTCGACCCGGCCGACTACATGGACCGGAGCCGCGTGCGGCGCACCGACCGCTACTCGCAGTTCGCGATCGCCTCGACCCGCCAGGCGCTCGAGGACGCGGAGCTCGACGCGGAGCGGCTGGACGGCGATCGGGTCGCGGTTCAGTTCGGCTCGGCGCTGGCCGGCGTCGGCTACGCGGAGGCACAGCTGGGTGAGTACTTCCGCGGCGGCGTCCGGGCCGTGAACCCGCTGGTCGCGCTCGCGGTCTTCGGCGGCGCCGCGTCGTGCAACGTGGCCATCGAGTTCGGCTTCACGGGCCCCAACTCGACGAACGGGATGAGCTGCGCGTCAGGCGCGATGGCGCTGGGCGAGGGCTGGCGCTTCGTGCGCGCGGGCGTCTGCGACGTGGCCGTGGCGGGCGGGGTGGAAGCGCCCCTGGCGCCCCTCTGCTACGGCGCGTTCGCGATCATCCGGGCCATGTCCACCCGGAACGACGACCCGGAGCGCGCGAGCCGGCCCTTCGACGCCGACCGCGACGGCTTCGTCATGGGCGAGGGCGCGGCGGTACTCGTCCTCGAGGAGATGGAGCACGCCCGCGCCCGCGGGGCGCGCGTCTACGCCGAGCTCCTCGGCTACGCCACGACCAACGACGCGCACCACATGACGGCACCGCGCCCCGACGGCCGCCAGGCGGCGCGCGCCATGCGCGGGGCCCTGCGCGCCGCCGGCGTGCGGCCCGACCAGATCGAGTACGTCAACGCTCACGGCTCCGCCACCCCGCTGAACGATTCCACCGAGAGCCGCGTGATCCGCGAGGTCCTCGGCGACCACGCCGACGAGGTCGCCGTCAGCGGGACGAAGGGCTACCACGCGCACGCACTCGGCGCTACCGGCGCCATCGAGGCGGCGATCACCGCGCTCGCCCTCCACCGCGGCTGGATCCCGCCCACGCTCAACCTCGACGAGCCCGCCCCCGATTGCGACCTCCCCTACGTCCGCGGCTGCGGCCTGGAGCGTTCGGTCGATTACGCCATCTCCAACTCCTTCGGCTTCGGCGGGATCAACGCCGCGCTCGTCTTCGGGCGAACCCAGCGGAACCAATCCACACCGAGCGCACTATAACGCACTCGAAGTGGACCACGAATAGGTTTGCATCGAGAAGTTTGACATTCCATTTACCCCGGCCTATATTGTGCGGGTTATGAATCCTGCTTCCGGGAATCGAGACCTATCGTGTGACCGCAGGGGCGGCGAGCGTCGGAATCCGACGAGGCTCGCTGCCCCTGTCGTTTTCCCATCCGAATGAGCCGAACCATGTTTTTCAGCTCTCGTGCCCTCGATTCGTTTGACCAGTACCTGCACGACGTGGAGAAGTACCCGCTGATCGACGACCCGCTGGAGGAAAGGGCGCTGGCGCGTCGGGCGCGGGCCGGTGACAAGCTGGCGGCGGAGCGATTGGTGACGGCGAACCTCCGCTTCGTCATCTCGTACGTGAAGAAGTACCAGGGTCGTGGTCTCGGCCTCGCCGAGCTGGTCTGTATCGGGAACGAGGGCCTGCTCAAGGCGGTGAAGAAGTTCGATCCGGACAAGGGGGTGAAGTTCATCTCCTACGCGGTGTGGTGGATCCGGCAGACCGTGCTTCAGGCGCTGGCGGAGCAGACGCGATCGGTCCGTATTCCGCTGAACCAGAACTCCAATCTGGTCCGGCTCTCGCGGACCGAGACGGCGCTGACGCAGACGCTGGGTCGCTCGCCGACCGATCAGGAGATCGCGGAGGAGATGGGCGAGCCGGTCGACACCATCCGCGCGCTGCGCCGGGTCGCGGCGAGCGAGCTCTCGCTGGACGCGCCGCTCGACCGTGGCGACCGGGATTCCTCGTCCTTCGGCGAGCGCTTCGCCGGCGCGGAGGCGGAGGAGATCGAGGAAGAGGTCGAGGCGCAGGCGCGCCGCGACTTCCTGGAGCGCATGTTCGAGAAGTACCTCACGGAGCGCGAGCGGAAGATCCTCTACCTCTACTACGGTCTCGACGAGGGCGAGGAGCGGACGCTGGAGGAGATCGGGATGCTGCTGGGGGTCACGCGCGAGAGGATCCGCCAGATCCGCAACCGGGCCTTCGAGAAGCTCCGCGAGAGCCCGGACGGCGCCGCGCTCGAAGGGTTCTGGGCCGTGTCCTGACAGAACGCCGCTGGATCACTGGATTTTCGCAGGGTGGAGCATCATTTGCTCCACCCTGTGCCTTTTTCTCCCGCCCCGAAGGAGCGCCGAGGAGATGGACGGATTCGCACTCGTGGAGCGCATTCGCGCGCAGTTCCCCGCGCTGCGGCGCGAGGTCGCCGGCCGCCCGGCGGCGTTCTTCGACGCGCCTGCCGGTAGCCAGGTTCCGCAGCCGGTCATCGACGCGGTGGCGGATTACCTGGCGTTCCGCAACGCGAACACGCACGGGCACTTCGCCACCAGCCGGGAGACGGACGAGCTGCTGGAGTGCGCGCGCGACCGGATGGCGGCGCTCCTCGGCGCCTCCTCGGCGAGCGAGATCGCGTTCGGGGCGAACATGACGACGCTGACGCTGGCGCTCGCCCGCGCACTGGCCCGGGAGTGGGGCCCCGGCGACGAGGTGATCGTGACCGAGCTGGACCACCAGGCGAACGTGGCGCCCTGGCGGCTCGCCGCCGGGGACGCCGGCGCCACGGTGCACAGCGTCCCGTTCGACGTCGAGACCGGGCAGCTGGACGTGGAATGCCTGGCCGGGCTTCTCGGCCCGCGCACGCGCCTGGTGGCGGTGGGCTACGCCTCCAACGCCCTCGGGACGATCAACGACGTGCGCCGCGTCGCCGATCTCGCGCGCGCGGCGGGCGCGCTGAGCTTCGTCGACGCGGTACACTACGCGCCGCACGGAGTGATCGACGTCCGGGAGATCGGCTGCGATCTGCTGGCGTGCTCCGCGTACAAGTTCTTCGGTCCGCACCTCGGCGTGCTGTGGGGCAGACCGGAGGTGCTGGAGGCGCACCGCCCCTACAAGGTGCCACCGGCGTCGGACCGGGCGCCGGAGCGGTGGGAGACCGGCACGCTCAACCACGAGGGGATCGCGGGCGGCGCGGCGGCGGTCGAGTGGATCGCGAGCCTGGCGCGCGGAGCCGACGGCCAGGGCTGGCGTCGGCGCGTGGTGGAGGGAATGCGCGTGATCGGAGAGCTGGAGGACGCGCTCTTCCGCGAGCTGTGGGCGGGCCTGAAGGCGATTCCCGGCGTTCGCGTCCACGGGCCCGATCTGGATGCGCCCCGCACCCCGACGGTCGCGCTGACCGTCGGGAGCAGGACGCCACAGGAGGTGGCGGAGCGGCTCGGCGCGGAGGGAATCTTCGTCTGGGACGGCGACTTCTACGCTTCCAGCGTGATCGACCGGCTGGGCCTGCGCGAGAGCGGCGGCGTGGTGCGGGTCGGCCTCGCCCCCTACAACAGCCGGACCGAAGTGGAGCACCTCCTCGGCGCGCTCGAGCACCTGGCGCGGTGATCCCTCACCGCGTCCAGCTGTTGTTCGAGCGATCGGCGTCCGGAAAGGCGTTCTCCGCGTCGATCACGACGCTCGTGACCGGCGAGGCAGAGGGCACCGTGACCGAGGCCTGCCGGGCGCCACGGAGCCACGTCTCCACCGGGAGCTCGCGCTTCAGCGTATCGCCGTTCGCCAGGGTGACGGTGAGGCGCGCAGGCATCGGAACGTTCCCTTTGTCGGCGATCGTCACGACGGTACTGTCGCCGCTCGGCACCACCGACTGGACGGCCTGGTCGAGGAGCCACGTCTCGTAGTACCAGCTGCGCCAGAACCAGTCGAGATTCCGCCCGCTCACGTCGTTGAAGGTGTTGAAGAGGTCCCACGGGTACGGGTGCTTGTACGCCCACCGGCGGATGAACTCGTGGTACGCGCGGTCGAAGGTCTCCGGACCGAGCAGGCCCTTCAGCGCGTTCAGCACCGTGGCCGGCTTGTCGTAGCTGGCCGTGACCATCTCGCCCGGATACTGGTAGTCCGTCCGGCGCATCATCGGCCCCTCGTCCCCCGCGCGCGCGGCCCGCAGGTAGCTCTCCCGGTCCCTGAGCCACTGGTCGAGCTCGGGGAAGTACGCCGAGTCGGCGGCTTCCTCGTTGAAGGTGGTCGTCCCCTCGTCCATCCATCCGAAGCGGCGCTCGTCCACCGCGACGACCATGGGCACCCACATGTGCGCCAGCTCGTGCGCGACGGTACTGAAGAAGCGCGAGTCGGGCAGGCCCGTGTAGGGGCCGATCAGAGTCATCATCGGGTACTCCATCCCGCCGCCGATGATGCCGGCCCCCTCGACCGCGGTCATGTGCGGCCAGGGATACGAAAAGCCCGTGTAGCGCGAGAGGAATGCGATGGAGCGCTGCGCGTAGAGCGCGCCCTGGCTCCAGTGCTCGTACTGCGGGCGCCAGATCGCGCCGATCCGGGCGTAGTCGGTCTGCCCGTCGCCGTCGCGGTCGCCGACGGGGGCGCGCGTCACGTCCCAGTTCGACGACTTCGTGACGCTGTAGGCCACGTCGTGCACCGAGTCGGCAACGAACGTCCAGCTCAGCTCGCCCGAGCCGGCGCCCGGCGTGACGTGGCCGAAATCCGCCGGTGTGACGACGTGGACGACGGTGTCGCTCTGCTCGGCGGCGCGCAGCCGCGCGAGCACGGGCGCCGCCAGGTCGGACGCCGGGTTCTGCAGCACCCCGGTCCCCTCCACCAGCCAGCCCTCCGGCACGCGCAGGGTGACGCGGTAGTGGCCGAAGTCGTCGTAGAACTCGCCCGGGCTGAGGAACTGGTCGGTATTCCAGCCGCGGACGTCGTCGTAGACCGCCATCTGCGGATAGAAATACCCGAGGAAGAAGAGGTCGCGGTCGTAGCCCATGCGCCCGCCCGCGCCCTGGTGCGCCACGACGAACGACCAGTCGAGCGAGAGGTTCACGCTCTGGCCGGGAAGCACCGGCCGCGGAGGCACGATGGCGAGCTTGGTGTCGTCCACCAAGTAGTGCGGGCCGGACGAACGGCCCTCCGAGAGCGTCGTTCCGCCGACGGCCACGCGGGAGAGCTCGATCCCGCCGGTCACCTCCTGCGGCTCGAGGCGGACGGCGCCGGGCGCGTGGATGTTCTGCGTCAGGTCCAGGACCAGTACGCCGAGCGTGTCGGGCGAGCGGTTCTGGTAGCGCACGGTCTCCGTGCCCTCCACGCGCTTCGCCTGCGGGTCGAGCCGGACGGAGATGTCGTAGTCCGCCCGGTTCGTCCAGTAACGCGGCCCGGGCGCGCCGCTCGTCGTCCGGGTGCCCGCGGCCACGGCGGCGCGGAAGCCCGCGGTCGGCACCACGGGGTACGGAATCGGGCGCTCGGGCGCGGAAGGAGCGGCGGCCGCCGGTACGGGCCGCGACGCGGGCGGCGGAGCGGCGGTCGCGCAACCGCCCGACGCGAGGGCGACGAGGAGGACGAGGTGACGCACCAGCGGCTCTCTCATGGGACGGGCTTTCGCGGTTGAAGAGGCGGTTCCGCGCGGGAAGGTGCACGCAGCGGAGCCGGCGTGCAAGGCCGGGGCCCCGCACCGTGGCCTCCGTCCTGCAGCATGGGAGCCCGCGATCGCGCTGGAGACGATCACCCGGAGGGAAGCCATGACCGCAGTGAGGAAGAGCGCTACCGTGAGCTGCCCGTTCTGCTCCACTCTCAACCGCGTGGACCTGGGCCGGGCCGGGAGCGGGCCGAAGTGCGGGAAATGCGGGAAACCGCTGCGGCTGGACAGGCCGCTCGCCGTCACCGATCGGGACTTCGAGCGGGTCGTCGAGGGCTCGGACGTGCCGGTGCTGGTGGACTTCCACGCCGACTGGTGCGGGCCGTGCAAGATCATGGCGCCGACGATCGACCAGGTCGCGCACGACCGCATGGGCGAGGTGCTCGTGGTCAAGCTCGACACGGACCGAAACCCGCAGACGTCGATGCGCTTCAACATCCGCGGGATCCCGTGTCTGATCGTCTTCAGCGACGGCCGGGAGGCGGGCCGGGAGGTCGGCGCCGTGCCGCGGCAGCGGATCGATGCGCTCCTCGACGCCGCGCTCGCGGGCCGCTGAGCACCCGCGGAATCAGGCGCCGTACACCTCGAAGAGGCCCGCGGCGCCCATCCCGCCGCCCACGCACATCGTCACCAGGCCCGTTCCCCCACCCCGCCGGCGCAGCTCGTGGATGAGCTGAGTCGTCAGCTTCGTGCCCGTCGCCCCGAGCGGGTGGCCGAGGGCGATGGCGCCGCCGTTGACGTTCGTCTTCTCCTCCGGCATCTCCAGCTCGCGCATCACGGCGACCACCTGCGCCGCGAACGCCTCGTTGAACTCGATCAGGTCCACGTCGCCCAGCGAGAGGCCCGCGCGGCGGAGCGCCTTCGGGACCGCCTTCGCCGGCGCGATGCCCATCACGTCCGGATCCACGCCGGTGGTGGCGAAGGTGATGAAGCGGGCGAGCGGCTCCAGGCCCAGCTCGTCCGCCCTCGTCCGGCTCATCATCACCACCGCAGCCGCCCCGTCGGAGTAGGGGCTCGCGTTCCCCGCAGTGACGGTGCCGCCCACCTTGAACGCCGGCCGGAGCTTCGCCAGCCCTTCCATCGTGCTGTCGGGCCGCGGCAGCTCGTCGCGGGTGACGAGCGTCTCGCGAGGATTGCGCGCGGTACCCTCCCAGTGGTCGCGCTCGGAGGCGACGGGGACGATCTCGGCGCCGAAGCGCCCGTCCGCCCACGCCGCGGCCGCGCGCTGCTGGCTGCGCAGCGCCCAGGCGTCCTGGTCCTCGCGGGAGACACCCCATCGCTCCGCGACCCGCTCGGCGGTGAAGCCCATCCCGATGTAGGACTCGGTGAGCTCGGGATGGAGCCGGGTGTGGAAGCCGGACATCGGGACACGGCTCATCATCTCCACGCCGCCGGCCACGACGATATCCGCCATGTCGGTCATGATCGCCTGCGCGGCCATGGCGATCGTCTGCAGGCCGGAGGAGCAGAAGCGGTTGATGGTGCTGCCGGAGACCTCGACGGGGAAGCCGGCGCGCAGCAGCGCGAGCCGCGTGACGTTCAGCCCCTGCGAGCTCTCCGGCATCGCGCAGCCGAAGAGGACGTCCTCCACGTCGCGCGGCTCGACGCCCGCGCGCTCGACCGCCGCCGCCATCGCGACGGCCGCGAGGTCGATCGGGTGTACCGCTGCCAGCGCCCCGTCGGGCTTGCCCTTCCCCACCGGCGTGCGCACCGCGCTGACGATGACGGCTTCGTGCATGGGGGTGTTCTCCTCTCCCTGCCCCGAAGGGGGCTATCGGCTATCGGCTATCGGCTATCAGCTATCAGCCCGGCTACTGATAGCCGATAGCCGATAGCTTAGTTTCTCAACGGCTTGCCCGTCTTCAGCATGTGCGCGATGCGCTCCTGCGTCTCGGGGGTACCCAGGAGACGGAGGAAGGCCTCGCGCTCGAGGTCGAGGATCTCCTGCTCGCTCACCTCGCGGGGATTGCCGTCACCGCCGCAGAGGACGTAGGCGAGCTGGCCGGCCATGAAGACCTCGTGCTCGGTGATCTGGCCCGCCTCGCGCATCGCCCAGATGCCGTAGCGCAGGTTACCGAGCGCCGTCTTTCCGAGCGCGGTGATGGTGCGCCGCGGCGGCGGGACGTAGCCGGAGGCGTGGTCGAGCACGCGCTGCCTGGCGTCTGCCAGGAGGCGGTCCCGGTTCATGGAGATACGGTCCCGGTCGCGCAGGAAGCCGAGGCCGCGGGCCTCGAGCGCGCTGGTGCTCGTCTTCGCCATGGCGATGTGGCCGAAGGCGCGCTTGACCGCCTCGAAGGGATCGGCCTCCTCGTAGGGTGCGAGCTGCTCGGTGAAGCGGAAGAGGAGCTCCTTGGTGCCGCCTCCGGCGGGAATGAGGCCCACGCCGGTCTCGACGAGGCCGATGTAGAGCTCGGCGTGCGCCTGGACCTGATCGGCATGGAGCGTCATCTCCGCGCCGCCGCCCAGGGTCACGCCGAAGGGCGCCACGACGACGGGGAAGGGCGCGCGGCGCAGGCCCATCGCCGCGTCCTGGAAGGTACGCACGCTCGTCTCCAGGTCGTGCCAGCGACCGTCCTGGGCCGCGGCGGCGATCTCGGCGAGGTTGGCGCCGGCGGAGAAGGTCCGCGCGTCCTCGTGGCCGATCACGAGGCCGGCGAGCCCGTCCGCCTCGACGCGCGCCAGCGCGCGCCCGAGCATGGCGATGACGCCACTGCTCAGCGTGCCCATCTTCGAGCGGACCTCGAGGAGCGCCACACCGTCGCCCAGGTCGACCAGGGCGGCTTCGCGGTCCTCGTCCAGCACGCGTCCCTGCTGGTGTATCGACGCGAGACGGATGACTCCGGCGGGGCGCTCGACCCCGGAGTAGCCGCCGTCGAGGCCCAGCACCAGCTCTCGACCGTCCTCGTGCTCGTAGAAGCTTCCGCGCGCCGCCTCCAGCAGCGGCGGCAGGGAGAGCTGCTGGTCGGAGAGCAGCTGCTTCACGCGGTCGAGCCCGACCGCGTCCATCTGACGGAACGGGCCCGCATCCCAGCCGTAGCCCCACTCCATGGCATGATCCACCGAGGGCAGATCGTAGGCGAGCTCCGGCGTGTGCTCCAGCACGTAGTGCGCGGTGCGCGCGAAGAGCTCGCGGGAGAAGGCGCCGTACTCGCCAGGCAGCTCCAGCACGCCCCGGAGCCGCTGCGCGAGCGGGCGACCGGCGAGCTCGGCCGCGCCCTCGATCCTCGGGTTCTGCTGCGGGAGATACGTGCCGGAGTGCCAGTCGAGCGTCTCGATCTGCTTGCCCTGCTTGCGGTAGAAGCCCGCGCCCGACTTCTCGCCGAGGGCGCCGTTGGCCACCAGGTGCTGTACCCAGTCGGGCAGGCTCAGCTCCTCGCCGGTGGCGGTACCGAGGCCGTGCACGACGTGCGAGAGCACATCCAGCCCGGTGAGGTCCGCCGTGCGGTACGTGGCCGACTTCGGGCGCCCGATCAGCGGACCGGTGAGCGCGTCGACCTCGTCGATGGTGAGGCCATGCTCCTCCATCAGCCGGATTGCCTGCACCATACCGTAGACGCCGAGCCGGTTGGCGACGAAGCCGGGTGCGTCCTTGGCGCGGACGATCCCCTTGCCGAGCACCCGGTCGCCGAACTCCTCGATGCTGCGCAGCACGCCCGGATCCGTATCCGGGGTGGGGATCAGCTCCAGGAGGTGCATGTAGCGGGGGGGATTGAAGAAGTGCGTGCCGAGGAAGGCGCGGCGGAAGGTGTGGCTCCGGCCCTCCGTGAGGACCGTCATCGGAATGCCCGAGGTGTTCGTGGTGACGATCGCGCCCGGGGCGAGGAGGCTCTCGAGCCGGGCGTAGAGCGCCCGCTTGGGCTCCGGCTGCTCGATGATGACCTCGACCACCCAGTCGCAGCCGCCGAGACGCTCCAGGTCGTCCTCGGTGTTGCCGATCTCGATGAGCTTCGCGCGCTCCGGGTCCATGAACGCCGCCGGCCGTGCCTTCAGCGCGCGCTCCACGCCCTTCCGGGCCAGCCCGTCCCGGTCCTCTCCGCCTCCGGGAACGTCGAGCAGCACGACCGGCACCCCGGCGGACGCCGCCAGCGCCGCGATGCCGCTCCCCATCGTGCCCGCGCCCACCACGCCCAGCTTACGAATGCGCATGCGTCCGCTCCTCTCGAAAGGCGGAGTTTACCGGTGCGCCCGGAGAGATAGCCGTGAGCGGGGCTCAGTCAAGGGAAGGCGCCGGGTTCCGGCCGCGCTCCTCCACGACGGCGGTCTCACCAGCCGCGGTCGTACCCGCCCCGCGGGCGACCGTAGCCGGCATCGTAGCGCCCGGCTCGCCGGAAGTCGCTCGGGCGAACGCCGCTGGGAACGCGGGTGGTCGCGCCGTAGTAGCCGTAGCCGCCCAGGACGTCGTAGGCGCGCGTGTATCCGTAGTTCGGATGGGGGGCGGCGGTGAAGTTCCGGTCGTACCCGTGGCGTGGCGCACGTCCCCGGTCCCAGCCGCCGCGTACCCGGTCGAAGTCGTGGTAGCCAGACATCTTGCCCTCCTCTTCTCTGGTTCCGATCCGCACCACCGAGCGGCGGTGTGCGTGGCGGTGTGGCGTGCAAGAACTACTCCCGGGCCCCGCCGACGGGCCTACCCGCCCAGCTGCATGAAGAGGATGCTGCAGAGGACGCCCGCGAAGAAGCCCGCCGCCGGAATGCGGTGGTCGTTCAGGTCCTGTGCGTCACCGAGGATGTCGCCGGTGGACATGTGCAGCATGATCCCGGCACCGGCGGCGAGGAAGGCGACGAGCACGATCGGCGAGATGCCACCGAGCCACGCGGCGAGGGCGGCGCCGAAACCCAGCGTCACGGTGGGCGCCGTCGTCAGCCAGGCCATTCGCCAGAAGCCGGGCCGCTGCCCGGACAGGTCGCTCGCGATGGTGATCCCCTCGGTGGCGTTCTCCAGGATGTTGAGGAAGCCGATCAGCAGCCCCAGGCGCTCGCTCACCGCGAAGGCCGCGCCGATCGGCAGCCCCTCGATGAAGTTGATCACCGTCAGGCTGAACGAGATCTCGCGCGCCTGACGCCGCGCCGCGCCCGGGTCGCTCTCCACCTCGCCACCGCCGGTGCCCCAGATGTGCTGCACGCCCGCGTGCACCGCCGCGCCCGCCACCACGCCGCCCAGCACCAGCACGGCTACCCACCACGGCCCCTTCTCGCTCCGCTGCAGCGACTCGCCCAGCATCTCGATGAACGCGGACGCCAGGATGAACCCACCCGCGAAGGCGAGGATCTCCGCCTTCGCGCGGTCACTGCTCTTCGGCAGGAAGGTCACCCCGGCGACGGCGGCGGCGATCCCGCCGAAGGGGCCGCCGACCGAGCCGACCAGGAGTGAGTAGAGGATCGGGCTCACGCGGTGCCTCCGGTCCGTGAGGTCGCCCCCGCACGGGCAAGAGGCGTGCGCGCAAGGGCGACCCGGCCGCGGTCACCGCGTCAGAAGGGCAGATCGTCCTCCGCGGTGGTCGCCGCGCGCTTGCCGCCGCTCCGCCGCGCCTTCTCCGTCGACGGCGCCCGGGTAGCCCGCCGGGCCCGCGGGGCCGTGGGTGCGCTCTCCCGCGGCGCCTCGGCGGCCTCCTCGCCACGCCCGCCCAGGAGCACCAGCTCTCGCGCGTTGATCTCCGTGACGTAGCGCGTCACCCCCTCCGCGTCCTCGTACGAGCGGTACTGGATCTCGCCCTCCACGTAGACCCGCTCACCCTTCTTCGCGTACGCCTCCACCACGTCTACCAGCCGCCCCCACGCGACCACGCGGTGCCATTCCGTGCGCTCGTGCGACGTGCCCTCCGCATCCGTCCAGCTGCGGCCGGTCGCCAGGGAGAACTGCGCTACCCGGTTTCCGTTGCTGGTGGTCCGCACCTCCGGATCGGCGCCCAGGTTGCCGATCAGCATCGCCTTGTTGAGGCTCCTCGCCATCTTCCCCTCCAGGTATGAGTCTCACCGACCCGGCGGCGCGCTCCGCGCCGTTCTCGTCGACGCCGATTCATACACCGAAGATTCACCGAAGATCGCACCGGAGGCGCGGACGGTTGCGGAGGTCGCCATGCGACCGCGAGCGGGGGAGGAGCAGGCGGAAGTCCCGGGCGCCGTCTGGTCGCGGCGCCCGGGACGTGGGGTTCACGCGTGGGCGGGCTCGGGCGCGGCGGGCTCCTCGTTGCGGAACCGCGGGCCGCCGCTCTCCTGCCCGGTGAGCGTGGGCACGACCTGGCCGCGCATGAGGTAGTCCGCGGTGTGCTGCAGGCTCTTGCGCAGGTTCTCGGCGGAGATGCTCGCGACCTCGCCGAGCTCGTCGGCCGTGATCTGCGGGGCGAGCTCCTCGATGACGCCGTCCGCCGGGCTGACGCCGACTCCGAGCTCGTAGACCATGTGGCCGCCGAGGTAGGCCGAGTAGGCCATGGTGGCGGTTCCGGCGGCGCCCATCAGCAGGTAGCCGAGCCCGGGCCTGCTGCGGCGCGCCCGCTTCGCCGCCATGGCGGCGGTCGTGACTACGAGAGCGGCGTTGAGGTTGCGGTGCGTGGTGAGGACGGGATCCGAGCGCTCGTCGGTCTTCACCGACTCCTGGGCGATCAGGCCGAAGACGCCGGCGAGGGCCGCGCCCGCGGCGGCGATGGGCATCAGCCGCCGACCGGTCTCCATGAGCGGCTTGCTGCCCATCACCCGGCCGAGGGCATCGGCCACGAGCGCCGTCGGAATCAGGACGATCGGGAAATGCACGAGCGCCGGGTGGACTTCCTGCAGACGCATGGCCATGGAGCACCTCCATTTGCGGGAACGGACTCCGGATCACCGGGGAGACGTTTCATTTCCGCAAGGATGGCGCCCGGGACGCGCTCAGTCGTCCGCGTCGAGGAGCACGAACACCCCCCCGTCCCGCACCAGAGTCTCGTAGCTCTTCAGCGGCCGTGTGGCCGGGAGCGTCCGGGCGTGGCCGGAGCAGACATCGAAAGTCGCGCCGTGCCACTCACACGTGAGCACCCCGTCCTCGATCTCGCCACCGTCCAGCGGGAGCTCCTCGTGGGTACACATGCCCTGCAGCGCGTAGATCTCGCCCTCCACGTTGCAGAGGACGATCTCCATGCCCTCGACTTCGAAGCCGTGCGCCTCGCCCTCCCGCACGGCGCTCAGCGCGGCCACTCGCACTTCCCTGCTCATATCGGTCTCTCCCTCGATCGAAGCCGTCCACGTTCGTTGTGAGCCTGCCCGGTACGATATGCCCGCGGCTCCGCGGGGTTCCGTGACGGGGCTCACGATGGCCGGCCCGGCGATCGGAGATCGGTCGGCCGGACACTCGCCCGGGGCATGCCCGATGCAGCGTATTCGCATACACGCGAGACGTAGCGCCCGCGCACTCTGCCGCGTCCGACCCGCCGCTCGGCCGGCTGGCACGCGGCACCGAAGGAAAGGAAGGACCTCATGCAGATGACGAAGTATCGCAACCGATTCGACGCCGGCAGGCAGCTCGCGCAGGAGCTGGAGCGCTACGCGTCGCGGCCCGACGTGATGGTGCTCGCGCTGCCGCGCGGAGGCGTCCCCGTGGGCTTCGAGGTCGCCAGGGCGCTCGACGCGCCGCTGGACGTCTTCCTCGTTCGCAAGCTCGGCGTCCCGGGGCACGAGGAGCTGGCGATGGGCGCGATCGCGTCGGGCGGCGTGCGGATCCTGAGCCCCGGCGTGATCCGGTCGTTCGGGATCACCGAGACGCAGCTCGCGGCGGCGACCGCCGCGGAGCAGAGCGAGCTCGCCAGGCGGGAGCGCGAATACCGGGGCGATCGGCCCGAGCCGGACGTCCGGGGCCGGACGGTGATCCTGGTGGACGACGGTCTCGCCACGGGCGCGTCGATGCGCGCGGCCGTCGAGGCGCTGCGAGCGCAGGGCCCCCGCAGCATCGTGGTCGCCGTGCCCGTCGCGGCCGAGGAGACGTGCGATGCGCTTCGCGACCTGGTGGACGAGGTGGTCTGCGGGATGACGCCCGAGCCATTCTACGCCGTCGGGCTGTGGTACGACGAGTTCACCCAGACGACCGACGACGAGGTGCGCGCGCTGCTGCGCGAGGCCGATGAGCCGCAGGCCGGCCCGCCGACCGAGCGCGCGGTGCGGGTCACGACGGCGGGCGTCACGCTCGACGGCGACCTGGTGGTGCCGGCGGCCGCGCGCGGCGTGGTCCTCTTCGCCCACGGCAGCGGGAGCAGTCGGCACAGCCCCAGGAACCGCTACGTGGCGGGGGTGCTCCAGGAGGCCGGTCTCGCCACTCTCCTCCTGGACCTGCTCACGCCGGAAGAGGAGATGGTCGACCTGCGCACCGCCCAGCTGCGCTTCGACATCGATCTTCTCTGCGACCGCCTGGTGGGCGCGACCGACTGGCTCCTGACCCAGCTCCCCGAGCTACCCATCGGCTACTTCGGCGCAAGCACGGGCGGCGGCGCCGCGCTGGCCGCCGCGGCCGAGCGGCCGGACGCGGTAGCCGCGGTCGTCTCGCGCGGCGGGCGGCCGGACCTCGCGGGCGAGGCGCTCACGCGGGTGCACGCGCCGACTCTGCTCATCGTCGGCGGTGACGACGCACCGGTGATCGCGATGAACCGCGCGGCCATGGCGCAGATGGGAAATGCGACCGTCGAGATGGAGATCGTACCGGGGGCCACGCACCTCTTCGAGGAGCCGGGCAAGCTGGAACGGGTCGCCCGTCTGGCGCGCGACTGGCTCCTGGAGCACCTCGGCTGACGCCGGGTCTCAGGCGAAGAGGCGGAAGAAGAGGTCGAAGCCGCGCCGCACGCGGGGGGTGAGTCGTGTGCGGCGCCACGCATCGGCCGCGCGGCCGATGACCGCCGCGCGCGTGGGATAGGGATGGACGACGTCACCGAGGCGCCCCAGGCCCGAACCGGCGCGCATCGCCTGGGTGATCTGGCTGATCAGCTCACCCGCGTGCTCACCGACGAGCGTCGCGCCGAGGATCCGGTCGGAGCCCGCGCGGAGGTGCACGCGCAGGAAGCCCTCGTCATCGCCGTCGAGCTTCGCCCGATCGACGTCGTGGAACGGCACGGTGACCGTCTCGACCCGGGCTCCCGCCTCGGCCACCTCCGCGGCGGTGATCCCGACGTGTGCCAGCTCGGGCGAGGTGTACGTTGCCCACGGAATCAGCAGCTCCGCGGCGCGCCCTCGGCCGAAGAAGAGGGCGTTGCGGACGACCATTCGCGCCTGCGCGTCGGCGGCGTGCGTGAACCGGAGCGGCGATGCCACGTCGCCGATCGCGTAGATGCGCCGGTTCGCGGTCCGCATCCGTCCGTCCACCTCCACCCCGCCGCGTCCCCGGCGTACGCCGGCACTCTCCAGGCCGAGATCCTCGACGTTCGGCGCCCTGCCCACCGCCACCAGCACCTCCGATCCGGTAGCGATCTCCTCGCCGGCTTCCGTGCGATAGTGCACCGCGCGCTCGCCGGAGCCGGTTCGCTCCAGGCGGTCGACCCGGGCGCCGGTGACGAGCTCGACCCCGTCCCGCGCAAGCGAGTGCGCGACGACCGCGGCGGCCTCGGGATCGTCGCGTGCGAGGATCCGCTCGCCGGCCTCGAGAAGCGTGACGCGCGTGCCGAAGCGGGCGAAGGCCTGCGCCAGCTCGCAGCCGATCGGGCCGCCGCCGATCACCACGAGCGAGTCCGGGCGCTCGGTCAGGTTGAAGATCGTCTCGTTCGTCCGGTAACCCGCCTCGGCGAGCCCCGGAATGGGCGGAACGGCGGCACGCGCGCCCGTGGCGATCACGGCGCGGCGGAAGCGGAGGCGGCGGCCGCCTGCCTCCAGTGTCTCGGTCGAGACGAAGCGGCCGTGCCCGAAGAAGACGTCGACGCCCAGCTCGCCGTGGAAGCGGGGTGCACCGTCCACCGGACTGAGCTCCGCGCGGATGCGCCGCACGCGCGTCATCGCGGCGGCGAAATCGCCGCCTCCGGTCGCGGCGGGACCGCCGAAGCGGGCCGCGGCCTCGCGCGCCGCGTGCCACCCGCGCGCGGCGCCCAGGAGCGCCTTGGAGGGAACACACCCCACGTTCAGGCAGTCGCCGCCCATGAGCGCCCGCTCCACGAGGGCCACCCGCGCGCCGAGCGAGGCGGCGATCGCCGCGCTCACCAGCCCGGCCGTCCCCGCGCCCACCACCACCAGGTGGTAGCGGTCCTTCGGCTCCGGATTCTCCCAGGCCACGGGGTGCACGTTCGCCAGCAGCCCCAGGTTGTGCGCGTCCAGCGGCTCCAGCGCGGCCGGGCCGCGCACGGTCTCATCGGGAATCGCTGCCATCGGAGGCCTCCCGGGCGAGCGCCCGGCGGGCGATGCGGGTGAGAAGGACCGTCACGGCGAGCGTCGCCGCCAGACCCAGGACGAGGAGCGCGTAGTACGCCGTGCCGTGCGTCGCGCCGGCGCCGCCCGCTAGAGCCGCGACCTCACCCGCCACGCTCCCGGCGTACACGTAGAGCAACGTGCCCGGCAGCATGCCGATCGACGCCAGCACGTAGTCCCGGAGCCGCACGCGCGTCACCCCGAGCGCGTAGTTCAGCAGGTTGAAGGGTAGCACCGGGGAGAGCCGCAGCAGGAGCACGATCCGGAAGCCCTGCTCCGAGATCGCCTCGTCCAGCCTCCGGAAGCGCGTATCCGCGGAGACGCGCCGCTCCACCCACGGCCGGGCGAGATGCCGGGCGATGAGGAAGGCGAGCGTCGCTCCGAGCGTGGCCGCCACGAAGACGTACACCGTTCCGCGGGTCAGACCGAAGACCGCCCCGCCCACCAGCGTGAGCACCGATCCGGGGAGCAGCGCCACCGTCGCGACGACGTAGCCCACGATGAACGCCGCCGCGCCCCACGCCCCCAGCCCATCCACCCAGCCGACGAACCGCGGGAGATACGCGCCCGTCCGCCGTCCACCCACCACGAGCGCGGCGACGACCACCACGACGGCCGCCACCAGCGCCACCCTGCGCCACCCGACGCCCGCCCCCACCGCCCGGGTCCCGGCCCGCTCGACCATGTTTCGCCTCCCGTCCTCGGTGAGACCAACCGGCGGGGCGGCACGCGTCGCCCGGGCCCCGTCACAGTCTGAACCACCGCCGCGCGAAGCGCAACGGCATCGCCCGCGGGACCTTGCGAGCGCCCGCGAATCGGCCCATGTTGAGCCAATTCGCGGGTACCTCCCCGCCCCTCGGCTCCGGTCCCGTCCTCACCGCCCCGGGCGCGGCGTGGCCGCGCCAGATCACCCGACACACGAACCGCCATGACGCTCCCGAAGCTCGGCCGCGCCCTGATCGAGAACGGCCATCCTTTCCCACCGGAACTCCACGTCGACCGCGAGCATCTGAAGCGCGAGCGACCAGCTCGGGTGCTCCAGTTCGGGGAGGGCAACTTCCTGCGCGGTTTCGTGGACTGGATGATCGACCACCTCAACCGCGATGGGCTCTTCGACGGTGGGGTGACCATCGTGCAGCCGATCGAGCAGGGGATGGTCGGTCGGATCAACGCGCAGGACGGGCTCTATACGCTGGTGCTCCGCGGGATGCGGGAGGGCCGGGTGGTGGAGCAGAAGGAGTTGATCGGCGCGGTGCGCGGCGGCATCGATCCCTACACGAATTACGACGCGTTTCTGGCGGCAGGCCGGGACCCGGAGCTTCGCTTCGTCGTCTCGAACACGACTGAGGCCGGGATCGCCTTCGACCCGTCCGACCGCGCGACCGACCGTCCCGCCGCCTCGTTTCCGGGCAAGCTGACGGCGCTCCTGCACGAGCGCTGGCGCCACTTCGGAGGCGATCCCGCCCGCGGTCTGGTGATCATCCCGTGCGAGCTGATCGAGCGCAACGGCGACAACCTTCGGCGCTGCGTCCTGCGGACGGCCGAAGCATGGGAGCTGGAGCCGGCCTTCCGCGCCTGGGTGGAGGACGCGAACGTCTTCACCAACACCCTGGTCGATCGCATCGTGACCGGCTATCCGCGCGAGGAAGCGCCGCAGATCGAGGCCGAGCTCGGCTACCGAGACGACCTGCTGGACACGGGCGAGATCTTCCACGCGTGGGTGATAGAGGGCCCGGCGGAGCTCGCCGACGAGCTACCCTTCTCGCGGGCGGGCCTGAACGTCGTCTGGACGGACGACGTGACGCCGTACCGGGACCGGAAGGTGCGCATCCTCAACGGCGCTCACACGATGATGGTCCTCGCCGCCTACCTCGCGGGGAAGGACACCGTCAAGGAGTGCATGGACGATCCCGCGATCAGCGACTACCTGCGCCACGGCCTCTACGACGAGATCATCCCCACGCTCGACCTCCCCCGCGCCGATCTGGAGTCGTTCGCCGCCGCCGTGCTCGAGCGCTTCGCCAACCCCTTCGTGCGGCACGAGCTGCTCAGTATCTCCCTCAACTCCACGAGCAAGTTCAAGGCGAGGGTGCTGCCGTCCGTCGAGGAATACCTGAAGCGGCGCGGCGAGCCGCCCCGGCGGCTGAGCTTCTCGCTCGCGGCGCTGATCGCCTTCTACCGCGGGACCGAGATCCGCGACGGCGCGCTCGTCGGGCATCGCGGCTCACAGGAGTATCCCATCCGCGACGACGCGCCGGTCCTGGAGTTCTTCCGCGGTGTCTGGTCGGACTACGACCGCTCCGAAGACGCGGGGCGCGTCGCGACCGCCGTTCTCGCCCGGGCGTCGCTCTGGGGCCAGGATCTGACCGCGCTACCCGGCGGGTTCGCCGAACTCGTCGCGGCGGACCTCCGGAAGATCCTGGACAGCGGCGCTGAAGCCGCGATGGCCGCGCTGTAGCGAGGTCGAGAAGCCGCGGTCGGGGACCGGAATCCGCACATGCTCGGGCCGATCGAGCAACTGCCCCACCGCCCCCGACGGAAGACCTCTCGCGGACGTCGCTAACCCCGCCGTAAGTGGATTGCGTCGAGTTGGGCCGCCGGCTATGGTATCGCCATGCACAACACGCCTCGGCTCTGTCCGTATTTCCATTCGGCCGTCGAGCTGATCGGCCGCCGGTGGACGGGTGCGATCATCTACGTACTCCTCGAAGGCCGCACCCGTTACGCGGGGCTGCGCGCCGCGATCCCCGAGATCACGGACCGCATGCTCTGCGAGCGCCTGCGCGAGCTGGAGCAGGAGGGGATCGTGGAGCGGATCGTCGTACCCGAGACCCCGGTGCGCGTGGAGTACGCACTGACGGAGAAGGGCCTCGCCCTCGGCCGCGCGGTGGACGCCATCGGTGCCTGGGCGCACGACTGGCACCGACTCCCGGACGGCGAGGACGCAGCGCGGAACGCGGCCTGCTGAGCCCCACCTCGACGCCGTTCCTTCAAGAGCCCCGCGCGCCCGCGGGGCTTTCTTCGTACGAACTCCTTTGCTCCCTTGGGCATAGGCCTTGCCTCCCGCCGGGTGGATCGACGCTCCACTTTCACCGGGAGAGCAGATGCAGAGGACGCTCGTGATCGCCGCCGCCACGCTGTCGGTACTCGGCGCCTGTAAGGGGCGCAGCGACCGGACGGCCGACGGCGGAGCCTCCGTCTCCTCACCCGTCGCGCCTGCAATGGATTCCACGGGGGCGGTCAGCATCTACGGCAACCCGCGGGACACCCTCACCGCCGCGCAGCTGAAGCAGGGCCGCTTCGACCCGAACTGGCGGAAGTACGTCCAGATGGACTCCGTCCCCACGGTCGTGGGCCGTGACACCGAGACGGTCGAGGGGATCTCTCCGCGGCGGGTGAACGCGGGGCCGGTCTACCTCCCGATTCGCGGGGACGTGGCGGGACCGTCGGTCATGCGGGTCCAGGTGCTGCTCGACCGCGCCGTGATCTCGCCCGGCGTGATCGACGGGATGTGGGGCGACAACGCCGAGGAGGCCGTCTACTGGTTCCAGGAGAAGGAAGGTCTTCCGGCTACGGGGGTGGTCGATACGACGACGTACCGCAGGCTGGTGCAGGCGGCGGGCTCGCCGGGGCAGGTCGTCGTGGCGCACCGGCTCACCGCGGACGACGTCTCGGGGCCGTTCGTCCAGATCCCGGACGACGTGTACGAGCAGGCGAAGCTGGATTGCATGTGCTACGAGTCGCTGTCGGAGAAGCTGGCGGAGCGCTTCCACACGACCCCTGAGGTACTGCAGCGGCTGAACCCGGGCGTGGATCTGGACGGCGCGGCGGCGGGACAGACGATCCAGGTCCCGAACGTCCGCGACCCGGACGCGGGCAGCGGCGCGAAGATCGCCGAGCTGGTGGTCTCGGGGGAGGGCCACTACGTGAACGCGCTGGATGCCAGCGGCCGCCTCCTCTTCCACTTTCCCTCCACGCTGGGCGCGTCCTACTCACCGTCGCCGAGCGGGAAGTTCCAGGTCACGAGCGTCACGCCGGACCCGAAGTGGTACTACCAGCCCGCGCTGCTGACGGGGGTACCGGACTGGAAAGAGCCGGCCATGGTGCCGGCGGGGCCGAACAATCCGGTGGGGGTGGTCTGGATGGCGCTCTCGGCGCCGCATTATGGAATCCACGGAACGAGCGCGCCCGAGACGATCGGCTACGCGACCTCGCACGGCTGCATCCGCCTCACGAACTGGGACGCGGAGTTCCTCTCGAAGCGCATCGCCGACGGCACGCCCGTACACTTCCGCGACATCGTGGGAGCGGAGGGGGAGGGGACGAACGGGTGAAGGAAGCGCGGGGTGCCGAGCGCACGCGGCTGCCCGGCCTCAGGGCTCCGCCGTGCTCGCGATCAACTGGCGCATGCGCGCCTGGACGGCCTCCATGAACTCGTCGGCACCGGCGAAGTCGCCCGGCTCCAGGGGTGCGCTGAAGTAGAGGTCGACCGGACGGGGGCGCAGGCGACGGGAGTTGGCGGGCATGATGGCGTCGCTCCCGCGGATGAGCACCGGAACGACCGAGACACGTGCCTCGATCGCCAGCATGAAGGCGCCCTTCTTGAACGGTTGCAGTTCGCCGGTGCGGGAGCGCGTGCCCTCGGGAAAGATGATGACGGTGCTGTGCTCGCGGCGGATCTTCTCGCCGGCGCGCCGCAGGCTCTGCATCGCCGCCTGCCGGTCGGAACGGTCGATGGAGATGTGCTCGGCGGCCTTCCAGGCGACGCCGAAGAACGGGATCCGCTCCAGCTCCTTCTTGGCCACGAACGCGAAGGGGCCGGGAAGGACCGAGGAGAGGGCCAGGATGTCGAAGGCGGAGGTGTGATTGGCCACGAGCACCTGCGGCGCCCGCCAGTCCACGTGCTCCATGCCGTGCGTGAAGACGGGCACGTGGCTCGCCCAGAGAATGGCGCGGCTCCACTGCTGCGTGGCCCAGAAGTAGATCCGGCCGCGAACCCGCAGCACGGAGGCGCCGATGGCGATCCCGCCGAAGAACAGCGTCGCGAGGATCGCGTTCAGATAGGCCCAACCGGTGCGGATCACGCCCCTCCTCCGAAGTGCTGGAAGCCGCCCCCCGCGGCGGGGCGGCGCCGATTCTCCCCTTCCCTCCACCACACCCCGCTCCCCTCCTCCACCCGCCCCACGCGCGTGAGCGAGATCCCGAAGCGATGGGAGAACCCGGCGCGAAGCGGCCCCACGGCGCCCGGCGCGGCGGTGAAGCAGAGCTCGTAGTCCTCGCCGCCCGAGACGGCGAGCGCCAGCGCCTCCTCCGGAGTGGCCACGCTCCGGCGCGCCGCGGCGGCGACCGGGATCGCATCCGCCTCGAGCACGACGGCGACCCCGCTCGCCGCCGCGATGTGCCCCGCGTCGCCCAGCAGGCCGTCGGAGAGGTCGAGCATGGCGTGCAGAACGCCCCTCTCCTGGAGCCATCCCGCCTCCGGGATGCGCGGCGTCGGGCGCACGAAGCGCTCGCGCGCCTCCGGGTCCGGCTCCCCGCCCGCGAGGAGCTTCATCGCACATGCGGCCGCTCCGCCCAGCTCACCCGTCACCCATACCTCGTCACCCACCGCCGCGGCCGAGCGCAGAACCGGCGTGCTCGTTTCACCGACGGCCGTCACGTCGAGCGCCAGGAGCGCCGGCGAGCGCGTGAGGTCGCCGCCCAGCAGCACGCCCCCCGCCCGCTCCACCGCCCCGCGCACGCCGGCCATCACCTCCTCCGCCCACGCCTCCGCATCCTCCGGGGCGACGGCGAGGGAGACGAGGGCACCCACGGGCCGGGCGGCCACCGCGGCGAGATCGCTCAGCGCAGCTGCGGCCGCCCGGTATCCCATCTCGCGCGGCGAGAGCCACTCCCGGCGGAAGTGGACTCCCTCCACGCTCATGTCGGTCGACAGAACGGTACCGTTCGCCAGCACCGCGCAGTCGTCCCCCGGCCCGACCCGTACCGCGCCCCCCCCCGCCACCGCGCCCGAGAGGAACCGGCGGATCAGGTCGAACTCCGGCCCCGGGCCCAAGCCCTCCACCCCCTCACCTCCGCCCCGGTGCCCGGTGCCAGGTGCCGGGTGCCGGGTCCACCCGGCACTCCCTGGCACCCCTCACCTCGCACCTGGCACTTCCGTCCATCAGTACGCCGGCGAGTCGCTCGCGGGGAACGACTCGACCGAGCTCTCGTGCACCTCGTGATCGTGCGAGGTGTGCTCCGGGCTCGACTGCGGCGCGGCCGCCAGCCCGGCCGAGATCACCTCCGCCTTGCTGCGCCCGCTCAACAGCTGCCGCAGCACGTACTGCAGGATGCCGCCGTGCCGGTAGTAGAGCACCTCCTGCGGCGTGTCGATGCGCACGATCACCGGGAACTCCACCGTGGTGCCGTCCTCCCGCGTCGCCCGAACCGTGAGCTTCCGGCCGTTCGCGAAGTTGTTGGAGATGCACGCCGCGAGGCCCACGACGTCGAAGCGCTCCCGGCCCGTCAGGCCGAGCGACGCGATGTCGTCGCCCGAGCGGAACTGCAGCGGGAGCACGCCCATGCCGATCAGGTTGGAGCGGTGGATGCGCTCGTAGCTCTCGGCGATCACCGCCTTGATGCCCTGCAGGTGCGGCCCCTTAGCCGCCCAGTCGCGGCTGGACCCGGAGCCGTACTCCTTGCCCGCGAGGACGATCAGCGGCGTGCCCTCGCTCTGGTACTTCACGGCCGCGTCGTAGATCGACATCACCTCGTCGGTGGGCAGGTGCTTCGTGAAGCCGCCCTCGACGCCCGGCACCAGGAGGTTGCGGATTCGCACGTTCGCGAAGGTGCCGCGCACCATCACCTCGTGGTTTCCGCGCCGCGAGCCGTAGCTGTTGAAGTCCTTCGGCGCCACGTCGTGCTCGACGAGGTAGCGGCCCGCCGGCGAGTCCTTCTTGATGCTCCCCGCGGGCGAGATGTGGTCGGTGGTCACCGAATCGCCCAGCAGCGCGATCACCCGCGCACCCTCGATCTCCCGCACCGACTCGGGTGCCTCCCTGGGCATGTCGACGAAGTACGGCGGCAGGCGCACGTACGTCGAGTCGTCCGACCACTCGTAGAGGTCGCCGCCGGTCGCCTCCAGCGCCCGCCACCGCTCGTCACCCTGGAAAACCGCGCCGTAGCTGCGCTTGTACATCTCCGGCTGAATGGCCGCGCGCACCGTCGCCTCGATCTCCTCCAGCGTCGGCCAGATGTCCTTCAGGAAGACGGAGCGCCCCTCCTGATCGGTGCCGAGCGGCTCGTTGTAGAGATCGATGTCGATGCGGCCCGCCAGCGCGAAGGCCACCACCAGCGGCGGCGACATCAGGAAGTTGGCGCGGACCTCCGAGTGGATGCGCCCCTCGAAGTTTCGGTTCCCGGAGAGCGCCGACGCCACCACGAGTCCGCCGCTCGCGACCGCCTCGGAGACCTCCACGGGGAGCGGCCCCGAGTTCCCGATACACGTCGTGCAACCGTAGCCCACCGTCTGGAAACCCAGCTCGTCCAGGTACTGCGTCAGGCCGGCCTTCTCGTAGTACTCGGTGACCACCTTGGAGCCGGGCGCGAGCGACGTCTTCACCCACGGCTTGCGCTTGAGCCCCTTCGCCACCGCCTTCTTCGCCAGCAGGCCGGCGGCGACCATCACGGCGGGATTGCTGGTGTTCGTGCAGCTCGTGATCGCGGCGATCACCACCGAGCCGTGGTGCAGGTGGTGCGTCTCGTCGCCGATCTTCACCGGGGCGACGCGGCCCACCTCCCCGGATTCCTCCTCGCCCCACACCCCCACCTCGTGGCCGTGCACCGTCCGATCGGTGGCGCCGGTCTTCTGCTCGCCGGCGGGCGGCGTGGGCAGCAGCGCGGGCAGCGCCGCCTTGAACGCCTTCTTCGCCTGCGAGAGGCGGATCCGGTCCTGGGGCCGCTTCGGGCCGGCGATGCTCGGCTCCACGGTGTTCAGGTCGAGCTCGAGGGTGTCCGAGAACTCCGGCTCACGCGACGTCTCGCTGTGGAAGAGCCCCTGCTCCTTCATGTAGGCCTCGACCAGCTCCACGCGCTCGTCGGGCCGGCCGGTGAAGCGCAGGTAGTCGAGGGTCTTCTGATCGACGGGGAAGATGGCGCAGGTGGCGCCGTACTCGGGCGACATGTTGCCGATCGTGGCGCGATCGGCGAGGGCCAGCGAAGCCACGCCCGGGCCGAAGAACTCGACGAACTTCCCGACGACGCCCTTCTTCCGCAGCATCTCGGTGATCGTCAGCACCAGGTCGGTGGAGGTGGAGCCCTCCGGGAGCTCGCCGGTGAGCTTGAACCCGATCACCTGCGGGATCAGCATGGAGATCGACTGGCCCAGCATCGCGGCCTCCGCCTCGATGCCGCCGACACCCCAGCCCAGCACTCCGAGGCCGTTCACCATGGGGGTGTGCGAGTCGGTCCCCACCAGCGTGTCCGGGTACGCCTGCCGCAGCCCGCTCTCGCCCTCCTTCACGTCGTCGCCTGTGCCGAAGACGACGCGCGCCAGGTACTCCAGGTTCACCTGGTGGCAGATGCCGGTGTTGGGCGGCACCACCTTGAAGTTGTCGAAGGCCTTCTGCCCCCACTTCAGGAAGGCGTAGCGCTCGACGTTGCGCTTGTAGTCGAGCTCCTCGTTCAGGTGGAAGGCCTCGAGCGAGCCGAAGGCGTCGACCTGCACCGAGTGGTCGATGACGAGCTCCACCGGTTGCAGGGGGTTGATCTTCTTCGGGTCGCCACCGAGTGCGGCCATCGCGTCGCGCATCGCCGCGAGATCGACCACGGCGGGTACGCCCGTGAAGTCCTGCAGGAGCACGCGCGCCGGCATGAAGGCGATCTCCTTCTCCGGATCGGCCTGCGGGTTCCAGCCGGCGAGCGCGCGGATGTCGTCCGCGGTCACCGTGACCCCGTCCTCGTGGCGCAGGAGGTTCTCCAGGAGGATCCGCAGCGAGTACGGCAGGCGATGCACGTCCAGACCCTCCTTCTCGAGGGCGGAGAGACGGAAGATCTCGTACTCCTCGTTGCCGACGCGTAGCGTGGACCGGGCGCCAAAGCTATCGCTCATGACCATCTCCTTTTCAGCATTTCGCGGGACGAATCGAGCCCTTCGGCCGCCGCCCGCGCCGCGCGCGGGCCGATGGGCAGCTGTGCCAACTTACAGTGCATGCAAGCTCCGGGAAAGCGCGTCGCGCCGACTGGCCACGACTCCTCGTCCGCCCCATATTGACGCCCGTCGGAACCCCGGACCCTGGAGCGAACATGGCGGACAGGCTGGACCGAGAAGTGATCGTCGTCGGCGACAAGGTGCTCGTCAAACCCGAGGCGGAGGACGCCAAGACGCCCTCCGGCCTCTATCTGCCGCAGGGCGTCTCCTCGAAGGAAGCGGTCGCGGGCGGGTACGTCGTCAACGTCGGCCCCGGCTACCCCACCGTCGAGCCGACGACCGAGGGCGAGCCCTGGCTCGGCGGCCGCGCGGGCGAGATGCGCTACCTCCCCCTGCAGGCGCGCAAGGGCGATTACGCCGTCTACCTGCGTCGCGAGGGGATCGACGTCGAGATCGACGGCAGCACCTACCAGATCGTCGGCCACACCAGCATCCTCCTCCTCATCCGCGATCGCGGACTCCCCGCCTGACCCGCAGCCAGCTCCAGAGCAGCAACCCCAGGCCGGCCACGATCATGAACGAGCTCAGCACCTGGCCCATGGTGAACGGGCCGAGCACCGTGCCGAGCGGGTTCCCCGGCCCTCTGAACTGCACGTCCGGTTGCCGATACTCCTCGACGAGGGAGCGGAAGACTCCGTAGCCCAGGAGGAAGGTGCCCCCCAGGGTGCCCTCCGGCAGGCGCAGGCCCCGGCGTCGCGCCCAGAGGAAGACCGACCACACGAAGACGGCGAGCAGGAGCCCCTCCGTGCCGGCCTCGTAGAGCTGGGAGGGATGGCGGAGCGGGACGACGCCCCGGATCATGGCCCACCTCCCGCTGGCGTAGGCACGGTCGATCAGCAGCTCACGCGCGCGGATCCCCAGTCCCTGCGCCCCGATGAGGCGAAGCGCCACGGGGTCGGTCGGGAAGCGCATCGCCCACGGCACCGACGGCGACGCGATCCGCCCGTAGAGCTCTCCGTTGACGAAGTTGGCGATCCGGACCGAGAAGATCCCGAACGGCACCGCCAGAGCGAGGGCGTCGCCGAGGTGCAGGAAGCTCACCCGGTGGCGGCGCGTGAACCACCAGGCGGCGAGGAGCACCCCGATCAGGCCGCCGTGGAAGGAGAGGCCGCCCTCCCAGATGCGCAGGATCTGCACGGGATGGGCGGCGAACTCGGGGAAGTTGTAGAAGAGGACGTAACCGATGCGGCCGCCGAGGATGGTGCCGACGATGAGAACGAAGACGAGGTCGCCGATGGCCTCGGCGTCGAGGCGGAGGTATTCGTGGCGGGAGAGCCAGCGCAGTACGGCGTATCCGAGCGCGAAGGCGACCAGATAGCTGATCCCGTACCAGCGCACGTCGACGGGACCGGGGAGGTTGATCGCGACCGGATCGACGTGGGGATACGGGATCTCCATCATGAGCGCAGCCCCGCGGACGCGCCCGGCACCGCCTACTTTGCCCGGGCTTTCGCCGTCGCCTCGGCGGCGCGCATGCCGTAGAGGCTGTTCTCCGGCGTGCCCTTCGCCGTCATCTCCACGAGGCGTTGATAGAGCGCGGCGGCAGCCTTGTAGTCGCCGGCCTGCTCCTGGAGGTCCGCGGCGTTGGTCAGCGCGTCGACCTTCCGGAAGTCCAGCTCCGCGTCGTCCGCGACCTTGAGGTACGTCTGGATGGCGCCGTTGCGATCACCCGACGCCGCCTGCGCCGCGGCGAGGACGAGTGCCGCCTGCGCGCCGACGGGCGAATCGTCGATGCGCTGGTCCGCCCCCCGGAGCGCGGCGACCGCCTCCTTCGGCTTCCCGGCCTCCATCTGGATCTGTGCGAGCTCGATCCGCGCCTGCTCCGCGTAGACGGTGCCGTCGTAGTGCTGGATGAAGGTGCCGAGGTCGCGCGCAGCCAGCGCCGTGTTGCCCGAGGACACCGTCGCGTCGAGCTTCACGAAGGCCGTCGCCGCATCCGTCTTCCGCTGCACCGAGTGGTAGTGGTAGTAGAAGGCGTACCCGACCGCCAGCGCCACCAGCACCAGGGCAACGATGATCGCGGTCACGTTTGCGCGGGCCCACGCCGAGAATCGGAGTGCGCGGGCGAGGACGACGTCATCGACGTCCACGTTCGACGCGTGCCGCTTACGGGGAGCCATGGACTGCGCGGACATAGATTTCCTCGAATCGGTTGGTCGGGACGGTGCGACCGGGTGGTGGCACGGCGAAGCACGACACCGGAGTGCCGTGCACGTTCCGCCCGGCACGCCGTCGACACCGGGGGTGCGTGTGGAACAAGAGTGGAAAGGTACCCATGCACGGCGCGAGCGTCAACCGAGCGACGCCTCCGGGAACCGGGCCGCTGCGTCGGCGCGTTTTCATCGCTCCTCTGATCCCCGCGGGCGCGCAGGTCGCCCGCCCTCACAACGCTGCCGTGGAGGTTGCATGCCTCGTGTCTTCGTTCGCTCTCTGCTCGTCACCGTCGCCGCGGCGTCCGCGGCCGGAATCCTGACCATGACGGGCACGGCGCAATCGCGCGGCCCGGCGACTACCGCGCTGAGCGACGCGGAGATCGCGCACATCGCCGTGACGGCGAACGACATCGACGTGGAGATCGCGAAGATCGCCGAGGCCAGGGCGACGGACTCGGGGGTGCGGCGCTTCGCGGAGCGGATGATGCGCGACCACTCGGGCGTGATCGCGCGCGCGAGAGCCGTCGCGAACCGGCTCGCGATCGCCCCGGCGGACAACGCCGTCAGCCGCTCGCTGCGCCACGACGCCTCGGGCGCGAAGGCGCGGCTGAGCAAGCTGCGGGGCCGGGCCTTCGACCGGGCCTACATGGACCGAGAGATCGCCTACCACCAGGCGGTGCTGGACGCGCTCGACGACACGTTGATCCCCGGAGCGCGCAACAGGGAGCTGCGTGATCTGCTGGAGCACGTGCATCCCGTGATGGTGGTCCACCTGGAGCAGGCGAAGCAGATCCGGGCCTCGCTGGGTGGAATGAGGTAGAAGGGGATCTTCACGCGCGCTCGGGCGTATCCATCGGCGCGGAAGCCGATGGGCCCGCGCGAATCCGGGAGTGTGCCGCTCTCCGAGGGGTCGGGAGCGGCTCTCGTTTGCCTATGGTGGGAGGAAGTCAGGTGCACGACGAAAGCTTGCGACGGGGACTGCGAGCGATCAGCTATCGGACGCTGATCTTCTGGTCGGTGATCGTCGGACTGGGTGGCGGGGTGCTCGCCGCAGGATACTACTACCTCCTCGAGGGCGCCCTCCACGTCGTGTGGGACGTCGTCGCCAAGGCGGTCGGTCCCGTATGGATCGTGACGGGCGTCGGCGGTGTGCTCGTCGGCCTGGCGCTCTGGAAGCTCGGCGTGCCGGGAGAGATCGCCGCGGTGGTGGACAACATCCACCTGCGGCGCGGCCGGATCGACATCCGCCAGACTCCGTCGATGACGGTCGTCTCGCTGCTCTCCATCAGCTTCGGCGGGAGCGCGGGGCCGGAAGCGCCGCTGGTGCAGATCATCGGCAGCCTCGGCAGCCGCCTGGGGGATCGCCTCCGGCTCCACGGGCACCTCGTGCGGACGCTCACCTTCTGCGGCATGGCCGCCGCGCTGGGCGCCTTCTTCGGCGCGCCGCTGGGCGGAGCGCTCTTCTCGCTCGAGATCCCGCACCGCCGCGGCCTCGAGTACTACGAGGCGATCATCCCGTCGCTCGTCTCGGCCTTCCTGAGCTTCGAGGTCTTCCGGGCGCTCGTCCCCGGCGAAGAGGTGCTCTACCCCTTCGCCTCCGTGCCGGACGTCACCATGCTCACCGTCGGCCAGGGCCTGGCGCTCGGCCTGCTCGGCGCGGGCCTCGGGGTCGGCTTCATCGGGGTCTTCCGCCTCGTGGGCCGCACC
>DASSTO010000130.1:0-32184 GCA_035707865.1 Longimicrobiaceae bacterium
TACTGTTTCGCATACGGGAATCGCATGGTGCGCTCCCGGGGGAGCACGGATGCTCCCGCAAACCGTCACATGGAGAAGTGACAAATGCGGATCAACACGAACGTCACCGCCCTGAACGCCTTCCGGAACCTGAGCCGGACCGAGAGCGCGATCAGCAAGTCGATGGAGAAGCTCTCCAGCGGCTTCCGCATCAACCACGCGTCGGACGACGCGGCGGGCCTCGGCATCGCCAACGGCATGGCGGCCAACATCCGCTCGTCGCAGCAGGCGTCGCGTAACGCGGAGCAGGCCACCTCGGTGCTGCAGATCATGGAGGGCTCGGCGACGCAGGTCCAGAACATCCTGGAGCGCATGAAGGAGCTCGGCGCGCAGGCCGCCTCGGACAACACCGACAACGCGGGCCGCACGACGATCAACAGCGAGTTCCAGACGCTCTCCCAGGAGCTGGACCGCATCGTCAGCACCACCAAGTTCCAGGGCGCGACACTCCTCGACGGCACCTTCGGGAGCAAGTCGACGGCGAACGGCGCCATCGACGCGACGGGCTCGACGTTCATCGACACCACGAACGTGGCGAGCGGCACGGTAAGCAACGCGTCGACGCTCAAGACGATCAACGGTGACATCACGGCCTCCGTGGTGAAGACCGGCAACACGCTGGGTGCGGCCTCGGCGACCGGCGCGACCGCGAGCGCGGCGACGCAGTCCACGATCGACACGATCGACGCGACGTCGCTGGACGTCTCCGCGACCCAGGTCGCCTCGACCACGGACTTCACCCCCGACGCCACCGTCACGGACCTGACCGTCGCCGACGGTGTGGCGGCGGGCGCCTACACCGTCCAGGTCGCCGCGAACGGTACGACCCCGGCGAACGCCGACGTCACCATCACCGACGGGACCACCACGTACACGGCGTCGAACTTCGACCCGAGCGCCGGTGGCACTCTCGTCGCGGACGACGGCAGCGGGAACACCTTCACCTTCACCATCGCCTCCGGCGCGAGCCTCGCCGACCTGCAGACCTCGCTCGGAACCGCGGCCAGCCCGAAGACCATCAACGTCACGCAGAACTACAACGTGACGCTCTCCGGCGACACGACGATCGGGACCTCCGCCGCGCAGACGATCTCGGACGACGGGACCGCGGACGGGTCGGCGACCTTCTCCGAGTACGGAATCAGCCTCACGGTCACCAGCGGCAACGTGGCGGGCCTCGACGGCAGCACCATCGCGCTGACCGAGAAGGACGCGCTCAAGCTCGACGGCACCGACACCAGCGGCAACGCCGTGACGCAGCAGGTGGACCTGAACTCGGACCCCGCGAGCCAGAGCCTCGACTTCTCCTCGAAGTTCGGCATCAAGCTGGACCTCTCGGCCGCAGCGACGACCGCTGCCCTGAAGACGCTCATCACCGGTGGCAACAACGTGATCGCCCAGGGCGCGAGCAAGCAGGCGCAGTTCCTGGTCAGCTCGTCGGGCTCGTACACCGACAAGGACCTGGTGTCGCTGGACTCGGTCGACCTGCGGGCCGCCACGCTCGGCGTGGACACGGCCAGCGTGGACCTGACGACGGCCGCGGGCGCGCAGGCGGCGCTGACGGTCTTCGACAGCGCGATCGACACCGTCTCGTCCGCCTTCGCGAGCATCGGTGCGGCGCAGAACCGCTTCGACTACGCCCTGCAGAACGTCAACACGACGGTGCAGAACCTCTCCGCCGCGGAGTCGACGATCCGCGACGTGGACATGGCGCAGGAGATGACCACCTTCTCGAAGAACCAGGTCCTGCAGCAGGCCGGCACGGCGATGCTGGCGCAGGCCAACCAGCTCGGCCAGGGCGTGCTCCAGCTTCTGCGGGGCTGATCCGGCCGGTAACATCCAGCCCGGCGCCGGAGTCTCTCCGGCGCCGGGCGTCTCCGCATCCCGGAGGTGAGAGATGGCAGAATCCTTTGCGAACGTCGCAGGTCTGGCGAGCGGCATCCAGTGGAACGACATGATCGACCAGCTGGTGCAGATCCAGACTGCGCAGCAGGTGACGCCCATCGCCACCCAGATCACCGCGCGCCAGACGGCGACCGCGGCGTGGACGAACTTCAGCACCAAGCTGAGCGCTCTCGCCGCCGCGGCCGCGCCGCTGCGCGACGGAACCGCCTTCAACAGCTTCAAGGTGACGGCGGGCAGCAGCCCGACCACCGGGAAGCCGCTCTTCTCCGCGACCGCGTCCTCCACCGCCGCGCCCGGCAGCTACGGCGTCGAGGTCGAGCAGCTCGCCACCAGCGACAAGCTCGGCGGCGCCGCCGTGGCGGACACCTCCGCGGCGCTGGGCTACAGCGGCACCTTCTACGTCAACGGGAAGGCCGTCACGCTGGCCTCCACCGACTCGCTCGTCGCCGTCCGTGACAAGATCAACGCGGCCAACGGCGGCACCTCGCCCACGGGCGTCACGGCGAGCATCGTCAACGTCAGCGACACCGAGCACTACCTGACGCTCACCGCAGACGCCACGGGCGAGCGCGGCATCGAGCTCGTCGACAGCGCGAGCGGCGGCGGCGTCCTCAGCCAGCTCGGCCTCGTCGGCACGACGACCACGGCGAACGACTCGCCCACCGACGCCACCCGCCAGCAGACGCAGCGCTTCGGCAGCCAGACCACCGCCATCACGCAGATGCTCGGGCTGCCCACGCCGCCCTACACCGCGTCGATTCTGGTCAACGGCACCGCCGTGAACATCGACCTCCAGAACGACACGCTGCAGGACGTCCTCGACAAGATCCAGGCGGCGGACGCGAGCGCGAGGATGGTCACCGAGAAGGTCGGCGGGAAGGACACGTATCGCATCGAGGCGACGGGCGTCACCGTCGACTCCACCGATGCGAACAGCCAGCGCATCTCGGAGCTGCTCGGCTTCCAGAAGGCCGCGCCGACGAACAGCATCCAGACGGGGCAGAACGCGAAGCTCGCCATCGACCAGTACCAGATCACGAGGCGGACCAACACCGTCTCCGACGCCCTGCCGGGCGTGACGCTGGACCTCCAGACCGCCGAGCCGGGTCAGGCGGTGAACCTGAGCATCGGGCGCGACCTGGACGGCACCGCGGCGAGCGTGCAGAAGTTCGCGGACGCGTTCAACGACGTCGTCGCCTTCGTCAACACGCAGCGCAAGCCCGACGCGCCGCTCTACGGCAGCGGCGCCGTGCGCAGCATGCTCACCACGCTGAAGGACGTGCTCCTCAACGACGTGGGCGGGATCGACAAGGGCGCCACCTCGTTCTACCGCACCGCTCTCACCGGCGTCACGCTCACGAAGGACGGCACGCTCGACGTCGACAAGACGGCGCTCGAGAGCGCGCTCACCACGAACTTCTCCGAGGTCCGCGCACTCTTCGGCACCGGCGGCACCTCCAGCAACGCCGCCCTGAGCTTCGCCACCAGCACCGACGCCACGAAGGCGGGCATCTACTCGGTGGAGATCACCCGCGCCGCGACCACGGCGTCGCACGCGGAGGCGTTCTCGGGCCCGTACGCCGATACGGGCTCGAACGCCAACACCATGACGATCACCGACGGCTACACGGGCGCGACGGGCAGCATCTCGCTGGCGGGCGGCGACGACGTCTACGCCGTGACGAGCAAGCTCAACGCGCTCTTCGCCAGCAAGGGGATGACGCTCAGCGCCTCGACCGACGGCTCGCAGCTCACCATCGCGGGGAGCAAGTACGGCTCGGCGGCGAGCTACACGGTCGCCTACTCGCGCGACGACGCCGTCGCCGGGACGAGCACCCCGGTCTCGACGTCGCCCATCGGCTTCAGCGCCGGCAGCTACGCCGGGCTGGACGTGCAGGGGAAGATCTACACCAGGGGCGGCACTCCGCCCGCGGACGTCGTCACCGGGACCGGCCAGCTCCTCACCGGCGCCACGGGCACCGACGCCGACGGGCTCTCCGTTACCTATGCTGGCTCCGGCACCGGCGTGGTCGGTGATCTCTCCTTCGTCGTCGGCGCGGCCGGGATGATGGAGCGCATCGCCAGGAGCTACACCAGCCCGGGCGACGGCGTGATCTCTCTGCAGCTGACGTCGCTCAGCGACGCCGTCACCGCGCTCCAGAAGCGGCAGACCGACGCGCAGGCCCGCGTCACGAGCTACCAGAACAGCCTGGTGAAGCAGTTCACCGCCATGGAGACGGCGATGAGCCAGTTCCAGTCCACGGCGGGCTGGCTCACCAGCCAGATCAACGGCATCAACGCGATGCAGGCGGCGCAGTGAGATGAGGAGCACGTCGGCGGGTGACGAGCGGATCGTCGCGCTCGCGTCCGAGGCCGTCCCGCTGCTCGAGCAGCTGCGGGCGGCCTCGCTGCAGGCGCGGACCTCGCTCGAGTCGGGCGCGACCGAGCCCGTGGCGGCGATGATGGCGATGCGGGCCCGCCTCACCGGCGAGCTGGACGCGGTCCTGGAGCGCCTCCGCGCCGCCGCAGGCCTGGCCGCGCCCCGCACGCCCACCGCCCTCGCGGCGCTCGCCGCGGTGCACCAGGCGATGCAGGGAGTCGCCCGCGCCGACGAGGCGCTCGGCCCCGCGCTCGCCCGGCGCCGGGACGACATCGCCCGCGATCTGGAGCGCGTCCAGGCGTCGGCCCGGGCTCCACGCTACGCGTCCGCCGCGGCGGCCGGGCAGGCGATCGACCTGCGGCGCTGAAGTCAAGTCGCGCGGGCACGTGCCGAGACTCAGAGGCGAAGGGCGCCGGTCGTCAGACCGGCTCGTCGTCCCCGAACTCCCGAGCACCATGAGCTACGCGAGCAGCGCCGGTAAGTACCTGGAAACAGACATCATGAGCCGCCCCCGGGAGTGGCTCGTCCCGCTGCTCTACGAGCACCTCCTCGCCCGCCTCCAGCGCGCCAGCGTGCAGATCGAGGCCGGCGACATCGAGGGCAAGGCGGAGAGCCTCTCCAAGGCGAGCGAGATCGTCCTCGAGCTCGCCGGCAGCATCGACCACGAGCGCGGCGGGGAGATCGCCCGCAACCTGAGCGCGCTCTACGCCTACTTCGCGAGCGAGATCCTCACCATCGGCCGCACCCTCGACCGGCAGCGCCTGGGCCAGCTCACCGCCATGGCCGGGGAACTGCACGAAGCGTGGGTGCAGGCAGCCGAGCAGGTGGCGCCGCGCGGCCGCCCCCGGGCCGCCGCCGTCGCGACCGCGTAGAGACGTTGCGGGCGGACCCGGCCGTTGCGCCGTGGTCGCTCGCGCTCAAGTATTCCGGTTCGCTGGTCGACAATAGGAGACAACCCAAAGGAGGCTCATGAACATCAACCCGATCAAGGTGGATCTCCGCCGCGCCGACGCCGCTCAGGGCGTGCAGCCGGCGGCCGATCCCACCCGGAAACCGCAGGCCGACGCCCAGCCGAGTGGCAGCGCGGCGCGCGGCGACAAGGTCCAGATCTCGGACGCGGGGCGTGCCCTCGCCGCCCGGCAGTCCGACGCCACGCAGGAGGCCGGCGAGTCGCTGTCGTCCGATCGCGCCGACCAGATCCGTCAGCGCATCCTGTCGGGCGCCTACAACTCCGTCGACATGGTGGACCAGGTCGCCCGGCGCATCCTCCAGAGCGGCGACCTCTAACCAACGCGTTCGTCCAGAGGAGCGGTCATGAAATTTCTCGTCGTCGACGATTCCGCCACGATGCGGCGCATCGTCATCAACTCCCTCCAGCGGATCGGCTTCAACGACGTCGTCGAGGCCGAGGACGGCCAGCAGGCACTCGAGCGCTTCGATGATTCGGTGGGCTTCGTCATCACCGACTGGAACATGCCGAACATGAACGGGCTCGATTTCGCCCGCGCGCTCCGCTCGAAGGGTGCGGCCACCCCGATCCTCATGGTCACCACCCGCAGCGTGCGCGAGGACATCGTCGCCGCGGTGGAGGCGGGAGTGAACAACTACATCGTGAAGCCCTTCACCCCTCAGGTGCTGAAGGAGAAGATCGACAGCATCCTTCCCGCCGGAGCGACGAACTGACTATGGCCACGCGCGCCGCAGAAGAGCTCTACTACGATTCGGAGGCGACTCTCCGACTCGTGGACACGGTGCTCGACGAGCTGCAGGTGATGGAGGCGGAGGTCGCGAAGTCCGAGGACCGGGTGCGCAGCCTCACGGCGCACGTGGACCAGGCGCACGCCGGGATCGCCGGCCTGCCGGACATCCTCATGCGGGCCCACGGCGAGATCCAGAACGTGCTGGCGAGCCTGCGCGAGAGCCGCGACGTCCTCGAGCGGACCACGGTGGAGAAGATCCACCACATGAACGACAAGCTCCGCGAGGTGACCTCCGCGACCGAGATCGCGGCGACCGACATCCTCGACGGCCTCGACCGCTCCCTCGCCCTCGTCGACCAGCTCGACACGGAGGAAGGGGAGATCGACCGCAGCTCGGTGCACGCCGAGCTGCGCAACGAGCTCTTCGCGGTGATGGGCTGCCTCCAGTTCCAGGACATCACCGCCCAGCAGCTCAGCTACGCCTCGAGCGTGCTCGGCGACATGGAGTCCCGCCTCACGCAGCTCGCCGCCATCTTCGACCCCGCCAGCTTCGGCCTGGTCACCGAGACGAAGCAGGAGATGGAGGCCGCCGGCCCGCGGGCCTTCGATCCGGCCGCCACCACCCAGGACGCCGAGCAGCGCCAGGCCCTCGTCGACGAGATCTTCCAGACGGGGGAGAAGAACGGCTGAACGGGTGACAGGGTGAAGGGGTGAACGGGTGAACACCGGGGCCCGGACATCGATGCGATGCCCGGGCCCCGGTGCACTCCGCACCCAGCACTCAGCACGTCCTCACCCGTTCACCCCCCCACCCCCTCGCGCTCCGCGACGGCGCGACCCGCGCCGGAGGCGTCGAAGAGGATCTCCAGGACGGCGCGGCTCGGCACGAGGCCGCCCGCGAGAGCCTCCTCCACGGCCTCCTCCAGCTCGCCCATCTCCTCGGGCGCCAGCTCGCGGGTGATGAGCAGGGCGACCGGAACGTCGCGGAGCTCCGGGTCCGCGTGCATGCGGGCCGCGGTGGCGAGGCCGTTGACGCCGGGCATGAGGAGGTCGAGCAGCGCCACGTCCGCGGGCGCGGAGGAGAGCGCTTCGAGGGCCTCCTCGCCGTCCGCGGCCGCGCGCACGCTGCAGCCGGCGGCGGCGAGCGCCTCGCCCAGGATGCGTCGCAGGTCGGCGTCGTCGTCGGCGAGGACGACGGAACAGTCCGTCGTCCGGCCGAGAACGCCGCGGATGAGCCGGGCGACGCGCTCCAGCGAGACCGGCTTGCTGAGGATGGGGAAGGCGCCGAGGTCGGCGGCGAGCTCCGGGCGATCGGGTTCGGTGGCGAGGAACTGGGTGGGGAGGGCGTCCGTGCGGGGGTCCTCGCGCAGCGCGGCGAGCGCGCGCCAGGCGGCGTGCTCGCCCGCGGAGACGTCGAGGGCCACGAGATCCGGCGCCTCCCGGCGCGCCACCGCGACCAGGCGGATGGGATCGGTGGTCCCGATGAGGCGGAGCCGCCCGCGCGCGGCCTCTTCCAGCCGCGCCAGGCTCGCCTCGTCGCGCGCGAGGAGCACCACGGTGATCGGCGCCTCGCGCACGGGCTCGCTCTCCACGCTCGCGCCCACCAGCGGGAGCTCCAGGATGAACTCCGAGCCGACCCCCACCTCGCTCACCACCCGCACGTCGCCCCCCATCAGACGCGCCAGGCGCCGCGCGATCGGCAGCCCCAGGCCGGTTCCGCCCACGGAGCGCGTCAGGTCGCTCTCCACCTGGTAGAACTCCTCGAAGATCCGCTGCTGCTTGGCGGCGTCGATGCCGGGGCCGGTATCCGACACGCGCACCTCCACCATCTCCCCCACCCGCCGGTAGCGGACCTGCACCTCGCCGTCCGCGGTGAACTTCACCGCGTTCGAGAGCAGGTTGAGCACGATCTGCGAGAGGCGCGTCTCGTCGGCCATCACCAGGCAGTCACGCCCGATGGATTCGTCGGGTGATTCCACGTGGACGCGGAGCCCCTTCGAGGTGGCGAGCGGAGAGACCTGCGAGATGCAGCGCTCCACCACCTCGGGCAGGCTCACCTCCGTGAGGACGACGTCCAGCTGGCCGGAGCCGATCTTCGCCAGGTCGAGTACCTGGTTGATGAGCCCGAGCAGGTGCCCCGAGGTCTCGCGGATGCGGCCCAGCATCGCCTTCTGGTCCGCGTTCAGGCTCCCCTTCACCTCCAGGTCGAGGAGGTCGGTGTAGCCGATGACCGCGTTGATGGGCGTGCGCAGCTCGTGGCTCATCACGGCCAGGAACTGGTCCTTCGCCTTCGTGGCCTCGAGCATCTCGCGGTTGACCGTCTCCAGCACCTCGGCCTGCTCCCGCAGCTGACGGTTGGTGTGCCGGAGCATCTCCGCGTACTGCCGCTCGTCGGTCACGTCCCGGAAGACGAAGGCGGCGCCCGCCGCTCCGCCGGTCGCGGTGATGATCGGCGCCGCGGAGCCGCTGAGCTGACGCTCGTCGCCCCACGGCGAGCGGACGACGAAGTCGAAGCGCCGCACCCGCTCGCCGCGGAGCGCGCGATACAGTGGCAGATCGGCCGCCGCGAGCGGCCGGCCGTCCACGGTCGCGAGGTTGAACTTCGTCGGCCACTCGGGGAGCGGGGTTCGCACCACGTCCTCGCCGAGCAGCTCCTCGGTGGCGTGGTTCGTCCGCTCCACCCACCCGGCCGCGTCCACCACCACGACGCCGTCGGCCATCTGGTCGAGGAGCGCGCCGAAGCGGAGGGCCTCTCGCATCGCCTCCGCGCGCGCGGCCTCGAGGGAGGCGAAGAGCTCCGCCGTGTGCAGGGCGGCGGCGGCGGTGGTCCCGAGCGCCTGCGCGAAGGCGATGCGGCCGGGCGGGAAGCTGCGCGGCTCGCGGTAGATGTCCCACGACGCCACACCGACGACGTGGCCGCGCACGAGGAGAGGCACCGCCAGCGTGCTCAGGACGCGCTCCTGCCCCGCCCCGCCTCCGCCCGGCCCCATCGCGTCGGTGGTGGCCTCCATCACGTACGGCTCACCCGTCGCGACCGCCTCGGCGAGGCCCGGCAGCATCGCCGCGGGCGCGCGCACCTGCCGGATGTCTTCGGCGTGCAGCCGCTCGGTGACGGCCCCCGCGTCGTGGAAGATGAGACGCTTGCGGCCCTCGAGCGCCTCGCCCTCCTCGTCGAAGGTGTAGAGCGACGCCACGTCCGCCTCGAGGATCTCCGCCACGCCGCCCAGGAAGAGCTCGACCACGTCCTCGGCGTCGAGCGAGGTCGAGAGCCGCTGGGCCGCGCGCTGGGCCGAGGAGAGCTGGTTCGCCAGCTCGCGTGCCTCCGCCTCCCTGCCGCGCGCCACGCTCTCCGCCCGCTGCAGGTCCGCCGCGCGCTGCGCCAGCTGCGCCGCCAGCTCGCGCGCGTCGCGCTCCGCCGCCTCGCGCCGCACGATCTCCCCGCGCTGACGCTTCAGCGAGCGCTGCAGGAAGAAGAGGAATGCCGTGAGCCCCAGGCCGATCAGCAGCCCGGCGATCCAGATGGCGACCCGGGTGCTGCGGTAGCCCCGGGTGTTCACCGGCTCGTAGGCGTAGTGCAGGCTCCAGTTCGTGTCCGCTACCCGGACGGGCTGCTCGACGCTCGGCCACCCCCGCGGCGGCGGCACGTTGCTGATCGCCACCCCGTTCGGCCCGTAGAGCGCGTAGAGCCCCGTGTTGACCAGATCCTCCTGCTGCGCCGCGAGCGAGGCGAGCGCGGCGCGCAGGATGCCCGATGGGTCCAGCTCCCCGACGACCACGGCCTCGACGCGCGAACTGTCCGAGCTGACGACGGGGTCGAAGATGAAGACCCGGCGCGTCCCCGCGACGTCCACGACCCCCGTAGCAGCGGCCTTCCTGGTCGCGATCGCCCGCAGATAGGGGTTCCGCACCACCGTGTCGCGCGTGAGGTTCACCCCCCTGCGCCCGATCAGCGCGCCGCTACCGCCGTGCACGTTGCCATTGGGCCGGACGACGGAGATCGCGCTCAGCCCCGTCAGGTCGCGCGTCGTGCTGTCCAGCGCCGCGAAGAAGGTGCGCTCCGACACGGAGTCGCTCACCTGCGTCAGGTTCAGCTTCGCCGACTTCAGCGTGCCGATGCGCGAGCTCACCGTCGTGCTGATGGCGTCCGAGAAACGCGACGCACCGCGCTCGGCGACCGATGCCGCCTCGCCGCGTGCGACCTGCAGCTCCCGCTTCTGCTGGTGATCCAGGCGCACGGTCACCAGGACGACGAAGCCCAGCACGAGCAGGGAGGTCACCCACTCGCGCTGGAGGAGCCAGGTCAACACGCCATCGCGCTTCGTCGGCTGCTCCGTCACCCGATGCCTCGGTCCCTGGTTTTCTGGTGATTTGTCTCGCGTGGTCGGCCGACACAAGCTATGCCGTCGCGAACGCCGGTTGCAAGGGCTCTCTTGTGTCTTCCCGACCGCGGGGCCATTCTCCCGCGACTCCGTGTCCCTTGTCTCCACCCCCGCCGCCGAGGAGGACATGCCCCGCTACTGGTTGATGAAGACCGAGCCCGGTGCGTATTCGATCGACGACCTGGCCCGCGACGGCCGCACCTCCTGGGAGGGCGTCCGGAACTACCAGGCGCGCAACTTCATGCGCGACGAGATGCAGGTGGGTGACGGCGTCCTCTTCTATCACAGCAACGCCGAGCCCCCCGGCGTGGCCGGCCTCGCGCGCGTCGCCCGCACCGGCTATCCCGATCCCACCGCCCGCGACCCGCAGAGCCACTACTTCGACCCGAAGGCCAGCGCCGAGGACCCTCGCTGGTTCATGGTCGACATCGAGTTCGTGGAGCGCTTCCCCGAACTCGTCCCCCTCTCCGCCCTCCGCGACGAGCCCAGCCTCGCGCAGATGCCCCTGAACCGCAAGAGCCGCCTCTCCGTACAGCCGGTGACCGCGGAGGAGTTCGAGGTGGTGAAGAAGCTAGGGGCCGGGTGACGGGGGACCGAGGACAGCCTGCACGACCACGACGGGGCCCGAGCACCTGCGCAGGTGCTCGGGCCCCGTCGTGGTCGGCCGTAACCTGTCCCCTCAGGCCGCTTCCCGCGTCAGCTCGAACTCCGTCTCGGTGGCGGCCTCCAGCGCGTCGACCACCTGCCGGGCGACCCGGAACTGCTCCTTGATCGTCGACCAGTTCTTCCGGACGTACTCCTTCAGGTTGACGCTGCTGCCGTTGAGCTCCATCACCGCGTCGTCGGCGATGCGCGGGCCCACGGAGCGGATGTAGTCCAGCATCGCCTCGTGCTCGTCGCGCACCCGCGCCACCTTGATCATCTCGCTGCGGCTCGGGCGGCGCGCGTCCGTCGCGTAGCCCAGGTTCGCGAGCGCACGGCCCACCGCCGAGCTCTCCGCGTTCTCCAGGTGCGACGTCTTGTTCACCGGGCTCTTCCCCTCCACCTCCCGCGCCCAGCCGGAGGTGTAGACCCCCGCGGCGGCCTCCTCGGGCGTGCGGTAGACGCGCGACTCGAAGACCACCTCCGGGCCGTCGCGCACCACCATGAACGTCCGGATGGAGCCATCCGGAAAGTCCTGGTAGAACTGAGCGATACGCTCCTGTACGGTCGCGTAGCTCTCCAGATCGAACGTGGCCATCGGGCCTCCTTCAACACTGCGGGTGCGGTGCTCATGCGGCCGGCCCGGCACCCACCTCGGGCCTGCGCAGATGATACCCTACGGGAGGTGTTCGGTTCCGGGGTAAAGCGCTGGATTCGCAGCGAGTTAGCAGGACTCCGAATGTGTGCTGTCAGCGATCAGTTACAGCTCCACTGATAGCCGATAGCCGATAGCTGATCGCCGATAGCCGATAGCCCCTCGCCCGCTTCTTGCCGCCCCCGGTACTGCGCCTCCCCCCACCACCCGATCGAGGCTGCGCATGCAGAAAGCGACGAACGCGACCGAGATCGCCGGGGTGCGGATCACGAGCCCCGGGCGCGTCCTCTACGCGGAGCAGGGGATCACCAAGCGGGAGCTGGCGGAGTACTACGCGGCGGCTTCGGGGTGGATCCTCCCGCAGCTCGAGGGCCGCCTGTTGACGCTCATCCGCTGCCCGCGGGGGCGGGCGAAGCAGTGCTTCGTCCAGCGCCGCGCGGGCGCGGGTACACCGGGCTCCGTACGCCGGGTGGAGGTCGAGGAGCAGGGCGAGCGGGTGCCCTTTCTCACCGTCGATTCCCTCGAGGGCCTCCTCGCGCTGGTTCAGCTCGGGACACTGGAGCTGCACACCTGGAGCGCGCGCATCGACCGGCTCGACCGGCCCGACCGGATGATCTTCGACCTGGACCCGGCACCCGAGCTTGCGTTCGCGTCCGTGGTGCGCGGTGCGATCGAGATCCGCGAGCGCCTCTCCGCCCTGGGGCTCGCGAGCTTCGTCAAGACCACCGGCGGAAAGGGACTGCACGTCGTGGTGCCGCTCGCCCGGCGCTCGGGATGGGAAGAGGTCCGGGAGTTCGCACGCGCGCTCGCGGAGGAGATGGAGCGGGCGGAGCCCGGCCTCTACGTCGCGGAGGCGTCGAAGGCGCAGCGCGCCGGGAAGGTGTACGTCGACTACCTGCGCAACGCCTACGCGGCGAGCGCCGTCGCCGCGTACTCCACGCGCGCCCGGCCCGGCGCCGCCGTCAGTACTCCCCTGGCGTGGGAGGAGCTCACGGCGGCGCTCGACCCGCGCGACTTCACCGTCCGCACCGTTCCCGACCGCCTGGAGCGCCTCCCGCGCGACCCCTGGGCCGACTACCCCGACGTGCGTCAGGCACTGACGAAGGCCGTGCGTGCGGGGGTGAGGGGCGAACGGATGCCGGGATGATGAGGGGCCCGGGCATCGGTGCGATGCCCGGGCCCCTCATCATCCCGGCACTTCCGTCCACCCGCTCAGCTCATCTGCTGCCCCTGGCCGCCCTGGTTGTTCCCCGTCACCTCGATGCGGCGGCGGCGCGCCTTCTCGCTCTTCGGGATCGTCACGGTCAGGACGCCGTCGTCGAAGCGGGCCTGGATGTGCTCCTGGTCGACGTCGCGCGGGAGGACGAAGGAGCGGGAGAACTGGCCGTAGCGGCGCTCCGCGAGGTGGTAGGTGCCCTCGTCCCCCTCCTGGTGCTCCTCCTTCCGCTCGCCGCGGATGGTGAGGACGTTGTTCTCCACGTCGATGTCGATGTCCTCGGGGTGCAGGCCGGGAATGTCCGACACGACCTTGATCTCGTTCTCCGTCTCCATCACGTCCGTCTCCGGCGCCCGCAGCAGGCCCTCGCCGCGCGTGTGGCCGCCCGGGTTCAGGAAGGTGTTCCAGAGCTGGTCGAAGGGATCCGTCGCGGGACGGTACGGGGTGATCGCCATCGTTGCCTCCGTGGTGCGTGGTACGCGGTACCTCTCTCCGGCCGGGCGGCCGGACACCCGCATTCCCGCTGCAATCCGGGGACCAGCAGCGGGCCCGGCCGGGGCGGTCCCCCGGCACCCGGCCGGGCCCGCTTGCGGCCGGGATGCCGCACGATCCTTGCATATCCTTCCCGGCCCGCAATTTCGAATACTCAACCGGGAGGCGACCATGGCTTGGTGGAAGAACTACGACCGCGGCTATTACGGAACCGGGTACAACCGCGGCTTCGGAGGCTATGACGGCCCGTACAACACCAGCTACAACAACGCCGGGTACAGCGGCTACTACGGCGAGCCGTACTACGGCATGGCGGGCAACTACGGCAGCGGGATGGGCTACGGCTACGACTTCACCTACCGGACCGCGCCGCAGAACAGCCCGACCTACGGCCGGGGAGCCGATCGTATGGCGCAGCGCTGGGCGCGCCGGCAGGGCTACGACACCGGCTACGCCGTCCAGCCGCAGCGCTATCAGAACGCCAACTGGGGCATGCAGAACCGCGGGCGGTCGGGCCTGGGCTACGACTACGGGTACTCCGGCAGCATGTACGGCCGCGGCTACGATCGCGGATGGCGCTGGTAGGAAACAGAAGTCAGGAGTCAGGAGTCAGAATACGGAAGCCGTTCATTCTGACTCCTGACTCCTGACTTCTATCCCTCTCACATTCCGCTGGGGAACGTCTCCGGCGGCTCGCCGTCGTCGCGGGCTTCCATGTGGAGCGGCCGCAGGGCGTGCGTATGGTCGAGGTAGAGGACGGCGTCGTAGCGGAAGGGCAGGACGGTGGGAACGTAGTTGCCCCAGCGCTCCGCCTCCGGGTCGTAGACGACGCCGATGGCGCGGTGGCCGCGCGGCTCGAGGGCGGCTTCGGGAGCGCCGTCCTCGAAGACGAGCATGCGGTCGACGGCGGAGCGCTCGTGCAGCAGCCGCTCCCAGCTCCCTTCCCGCGCCTCGGGAACGCGCATGCGCTGCATCGGCGCGCCCCACTCCTCCCCGGCGATGACGCTGCCCCGGTACGACGAGAAGCCCGCCGCCACCACCCCCTCGCCCCCGTGCCGCTGGCGCACGAGCTGGCCCACGTTGACCATCCCGGCGCGCGCCATGTCCGTCGCCCGCGCGTCGCCCACGTGGGTGTTGTGCTCCCAGACGATGGCTTTGGCGTCGGGACCGTGGTGGGCGGCGAGGCGCTCCAGCGTCTCGACCATGTGCGTGTCCCGCACGTTCCAGGACGCCGGCCCGCCGCGCACCATCGTCCGATAGTAGAGCTCGGCGTTGCGCACGGTGAGCGCGTTCTGCTCCGCGTTGAAGTACGACTCGCGGCCGTCCTCCCTGTATTCGGGCGCGCGGCGCCGCAACTCGGTGAGCATGGAGACGGCCTCGTCCTCGCAGGTGGTGGGCACGAGCGCGGTCGCCATCGCGTACTCCTGCACGTCCTCGTGGTACGGGTCGAAGCAGCCGTAGGCGCGGCGGGCCCGGCGCGCGGCCTCGGGGTCCACCCGCTGCAGGTATTCCTCGACCACCGCCATCGATTCCCACAGGCTGTAGACGTCGAGCCCGTAGAAGCCCACCTGTCGGATCTCCGGCTGCGAGAGGTTGCGGTCGTGCATCCACTCGACGAGCGCCTCCACCTCCCGGTTCGCCCACATCCACGTCGGCCAGCGCTCGAAGCCGTGCAGCACCGCGTACGCGCTCTCGCCGGAGCCCGGGTAGCCCTTCACGTAGCGGTTCACGCGGTAGCAGTCGGGCCAGTCGCCCTCGACGGCGATGAAGTCGAAGCCCTTCTCCTCGATCAACCGCCGGCTGAGGGTGAAGCGCCACTCGTAGAACTCCGACGTTCCGTGCGACGCCTCGCCCAGCAGCACGAAGCGCGAGCCGCCGATCCGCTCCAGCAGCACGTCCAGATCGCTGGCGTCGCGCAGCGGGTGCTCCACGCGCGAGAGATAGTCCGAGAGTTCGTCTGGCATGGGAACCTCCATTCACAGCTGTTCCAGCCGTACCACCACCCCTTCGTTCGGCGCGAGGGGGATGTTCGGGCCGACGACCTCTCCCTCGCGCTCGCGGTGGGTCGCGATGACGATGCGCCCGCCCCGCTCGCTGGCGTGGCCGAGCTCCTGCGGCTCGGAGCCCAGGTTGAGCGCGACGAGGAAGCTCTCGTCGCCGTTGCTGCGGATGTAGGCGAGCACGTCGCCGCGCGCGGCGACGGAGGTGTAGCTGCCCACCTCCAGCGCCCGCGAGCCGCGGCGCAGCTCGATCAGGCCGCGATAGAGCGCGAGCATCGACGCGGGGTCCTCGCGCTCGCGCTCCACGTTCACCGTCTGGTAGTCGGGCGAGATCGGCAGCCACGGCGTGCCGGTCGTGAAGCCCGCGTTCTCCGCCGCGCTCCACTGCATCGGCGTGCGCTCGGGGTCGCGCCCCAGGCCCCGGCCGGGAACGTTCTTCTCGTAGGGATCCTGCACCCGCTCCGGCGGCACGTCCACGTCGTGCATCCCGATCTCGGCGCCGTAGTAGAGCGTGGGGGTGCCCCGCAGCGTGAGCAGCATGATCGCGGCCACGCGCGCCTGCTCGGGGCCCACCCGGCTCGCGATGCGGTGCTGGTCGTGGTTGCCGAGCACCCAGTTGGGCCAGCCGCCCTCGGGCAGCGCCGCCTCGTAGTCGTCGATGATCTGCTGGATGTGCCGCGCGTCCCACGGCGCGAGGATCAGTTGGAAGTTGAACGGCAGGTGCGTTTCGCTGTCGTTCTCGCCGTAGTACGTCACCAGCTTCTCCACCGGCAGGTAGATCTCGCCGATGAGCACGCGGTCCTCGTATTCGTCGAAGAGGCGCCGCATCCGGGAGATCACCTGGTGCACCTCCGGCCGGTCGGCCGTGTAGACCGGCAGGAACTCGTCGTAGGGGCGCTGGTCCGGGGTCCAGGTGGGGTTGGGGGGGTTGTCGCGGAAGAGCTCGTCCTTGATGAGGTGCCAGATGACGTCCACGCGGAAGCCGTCCACCCCGCGGTCGAGCCAGAAGCGGAGCACGTCGAGCATCGCGTCCTGCACCTCCGGGTCGCGCCAGTTGAGGTCGGGCTGCTCCTTCAGGAAGGCGTGGTAGTAGTACTGGCCCGTGCGCTCGTCGTATTCCCAGGCGCTGCCACCGAAGTTGCTCTGCCAGTTGTTGGGCGGTGCGCCACCGGGGGCGGGATCGCGCCAGATGTACCAGTCGCGCTTCGGGCTCTCGCGTGACGAGCGCGATTCCAGGAACCACGGGTGCTCGCTCGACGTGTGGTTCGGGACGAAGTCCAGGATGACCCGCAGTCCCCGCGCGTGCGCTTCGCGCAGCAGCTCGTCGAAGTCCGCCAGCGTGCCGAAGAGCGGGTGCACGCCGGTGTAGTCGGAGATATCGTAGCCGAAGTCGGCCATCGGCGAGGGGGAGATCGGTGAGAGCCAGATCGCGTCGACGCCCAGCCACCGCACGTAGTCGAGCTTCCGGGTGATGCCGGGCAGGTCACCCACCCCGTCGCCGTTGCTGTCCATGAACGAGCGGGGGTAGATCTGGTAGACGACCCCGCGCTGCCACCACTTGAATGATCCGTGTTCCATCGTCGTATCCGCCGGTTCGGGCCGCCCCTACAGCGCTCCCTCGCGCCGCCCGAAGCGGAACCACTGGTAGGCGAAGGGGCCCATCCGCACCCGGTAGCGCCCCCCGCCCTCGGGCACGCACTCCGTCCGCGCGCCGAAGACCCGGTCCAGCTCGCCCGCGGCGTAGCCGGAGAGGTCGAGCTGGAAGTCGCACGGTTGGTCGCTCAGGTTGTGTGCCATCGCGACGACCTGGCCCTTCCAGTCCAGCACGTGGGCGAAGATGCTGTGCGCCTCGGTCTCCAGCGGGAAGCGGTGCCCCCAGCCCACCTCGGGGCACTGCCGGCGCACCCGGATGAGCCGCTTCATCCAGCTCAGCATCGACTCCGGGTCGCCGCGCTGCGCCTCGACGTTCACCCGCTCGTAGCCGAACTCGCCGCCGGCGACCACCGGCCGCCGCAGCCGGTCGGGATCGGCCGCCGAGAAGCCCGCGTTCCGCTCGGCCGACCACTGCATCGGCGTACGCACCGCGTTGCGCCCCGGGAGCGAGAGGTCCTCGCCCATCCCGATCTCGTCGCCGTAGACCAGGACCGGCGAGCCCGGCATCGAGAAGAGCAGGCTGAAGGCGAGCTCGATCCGGCGACGGTCGCCCCCGAGCATCGGCGCGAGCCGGCGGCGGATGCCCCGCCCGTAGATCCGCATCTCCTCCTCCGGCGCGAAGGCCCGGTAGACGTCCTCGCGCTCCTCGTCGGAGAGCCGCTCCAGGTCCGCTTCGTCCAGGTTGCGCAGGAAGTTCGCCCACTGGCCCTCCTGTGGCAGCGCCGGGAGCTGCTTCAGCACCTGCAGGATCGGTTCCGCGTCCCGGCGGGCGAGGGCCAGGAAGAGGTAGTTGTCGAGCAGGAAGTTGAAGAGCATGTTCAGCTCGTCCCCGTCGCCGAAGTAGCCCGCCAGCTGCTCCGGCCAGACGTCGGCCTCGCCCAGGAGCGCGCCCCCGGGGCGGCGCGACTCGACGTGGTCGCGCAGCTCGCGCAGGATCGCGTGGCCGTCGCTCGGCAGTGTGCTCGGGAGTCCCTTCTCCTCGACCATGTGCGAGACGGCGTCGACGCGGAAGCCGGCGATCGGGAAGGAGAGCCAGAACTCCATCACCCGGTGGATCTCGCGACGGACCTCCGGGTTGGCGATCCGCAGCTCCGGCTCGAAGTGGTAGAAACGGTGATAGTAGTAGGCGCGCGCCACGTCGTCGTAGGTCCACACCGTCTTCTCCTCGCCGGGAAAGATGGTCCCCCCGTCGGGGCCGACGGGCGGGGGCTGGTCCGCCCAGACGTAGTAGTCGCGGAAGTGGGAGCTGTCGCTGCGGCGTGAGGCCTCGAACCACGGGTGCTCGTCGGAGGTGTGGTTCACGACGAGATCCATCATCACGCGCAGGCCGCGCTCGCCCGCCTCGTGGAGCAGCCTCTCGAAGTCGGACAGGCCGCCGTAGCGCGCGCCGATCCGGTAGTAGTCGCGGACGTCGTAGCCGTTGTCGCGCTCGGGCGAGTCGTAGAAGGGAAGCAGCCAGAGGCAGGTCACGCCGAGCTCGCGCAGGTAGTCGAGGCGGTCGATCACTCCCTGGAAGTCGCCCCAGCCGTCGCCGTCCGAGTCCTGGAAGACGCCGACGTCGATCGCGTAGACGATGGCGTTCTTGTACCAGCGATCTTCCATCAGCCGCCCCCGCTCGCGCCGCCGGCCGGCTGCGTTCCCGCCTTGGTGGCGGTCTCCTCGATCTGCGGCACCCACGGCACCTTGCGGCCCTCGGCATGGGCCAGGTACAGGGCGCTGTTGACGAGGCCGAGGTGCGTGAAGCCCTGGGGGAAGTTGCCGAGGAACTCGCCCGAGTGCGGGTCGATCTCCTCGGCGAAGAGGCCGACGTGGTTGGCGCGGCCGAGCACGCCCTCGAAGATCTCGCGCGCCTTGTCCACCCGCCCCGCGAGGGCGAGCGCGTTCACGAGCCAGAAGGTGCACAGCCCGAAGGCGCCCTCGCCGCCCGGCAGCCCGTCGGCCGAGAAGTAACGGTAGACGAGGCCGTTCACGGTCAGGCGCTCCAGCGTGCGGTCGATCGTCCCCAGCACGCGCGGGTCGTTGGCCGGCAGGAAACCCACCTGGGGGATGAGGAGGTTGGAGGCGTCGAGCACGTCGGAGCCGAACGACTGGACGAAGGCGCCGAGTTCGGCATTGTAGCCCCGCTTGAGCACCAGATCACGGACGATCCCGCACGAGCGGCGCCACCCGTCCACGTTCCCGGAGAGCTGCCGGCGCTCCGCCAGGCGCACCGCCCGGTCGAGCGCCACCCACACCATCACCTTCGAGTAGGTGAAGTGACGGGGGTGCCCGCGCACTTCCCAGATTCCCTTGTCGGGCTTGCGCCACGCCTGACAGGCACGGTCGGCCAGGTAGCTCAGGAACTCCCACACGTCCGGCTGGATCTCCGCCTGGCGCCGCACCAGCTCGTAGGCGCCGTTCAGCAGCTCGCCGTACGTGTCGTGCTGCTTCTGGTGCGCGGCGGCGTTGCCGATGCGCACCGGCCGCGAGCCGCGGTAGCCGTCCAGGTGGTCGAGACAGATCTCGGGCAGGTCGGTCTCGCCGTCCAGACCGTACATGATCTGGAGCGACCAGTCCTGCTTCTTGCCCATCTCCGCCGCGCGCGCGAGGAAGTGGAGATAGTCGTAGCCCGCGTCGGCGTGACCGAGCGCGTACAGCGCCTGGACGACGAAGACGGAATCCCGCACCCAGGAGTAGCGGTAGTCCCAGTTGCGCGGTCCGCCGATCGATTCGGGCAGCGAGGTCGTCGGCGCGGCCGCGACGGCGCCGGTGTCCGGGTGGGTGAGCAGCTTGAGCGTGAGCTCCGAGCGGGTGACGAGGCCGCTCCAGCTCCCCGCCCAGGTGTCGGTCGGGATCTCCTCGTGGTCGTGCACCCACTCGCGCCAGACGTTGCAGGTCGTCTTCAGGAGGTCGTCGGTCTCCGCCGGGTCGATGCCCGGGTCGTCACCCCAGCGGGTGACGAGGGCGACCCGCTCGCCGGGACGCATGTGGAAGCGGGCGCGAACCACCGGTCCGCCCTCGTCCGCCACCCGACCCGCGCCCCCGGGCAGGCCGCCGAGCGCCAGTGCCGATTTCCCCGATCGCGCCACGAACCCGCCCGGACCCGCTGCGATCCCGGGCATGCCGCGCGCATAGTCGAATCGCGGCGACCAGAGCACGTCGACCTCCAGCTCTCCGCCCTCGCAGCGCAGCAGGCGGTGGATCTCCGGGGCCGTGTCCGGGTCGTCGGCGCCGATGATGCTGCCGCGCAGGGGCATGAAGTCGGTGACCGTCAGCCTGGCGCCCTCGCAGACGAAGGACGTCTCCAGCACGCACGTGTCGCCGCAGTAGCGCTGGTCGGTACTGAGGTAGCGCGTGGGCGAGACGCTGAACCGGCCGCCCTTGCGCGCGTCGAGGACCGCGGCGAAGACGCTCGGGCCGCTCAGCTCGGGCAGGCAACACCAGTCGATGGAGCCGTCGCGCCCCACGAGTGCCGCGGTGCGGAGGTTGCCGATCAGCGCGTAATCGGCGATGGGTAGGTAGCCGTCCGGTGGACGTCGAATCAACGAGCCGCCTTCAGCGGGTGGTCAGCTCGCCCGTGACGGCGAGGATCTCCCCGGTCACGAAGCGCGAATCGGCCGAAGCCAGGAAGACGTACGCGGGCGCCAGCTCCGCCGGCTGCGCGGGGCGCCCCCAGTAGCTGTCCTTCCCGAACTCCTCCACGTGATCGTGCGACATCGTCGCGGGAATGAGCGGCGTCCACACGGGCCCGGGCGCCACGGCGTTCACCCGGATCCCCTCGTCCGCCAGGTTGTGCGCCAGCGACTTGGTGAAGACGTGGATCGCGCCCTTGGTGGCCGAGTAGTCGATCAGCCCCGGGTTGCCCCTCAGGCCCGTCACCGAGCCGGTGTTCACGATGGCCGAGCCGGCCTTCAGATGCGGCTTCACCGCCTGCGCCATGAAGATGTAGCCGAAGATGTTCGTCCGGAACGTCCGCTCGACCTGCTCCTCGGAGAGGTCGACGAACTCCTTCTGCTCCATCTGGTAGGCGGCGTTGTTCACCAGGACGTCCACCCCGCCCAGCTCCTTCACCACCCGCTCGACGAACGCCTCGCACTCCTTCTTCCGACGCACGTCGAACTTCTGCAGCAGGCAGCGGCGCCCCGCCTCCTCTACCCAGCGCTTCGTCTCCCCGGCGTCACGGTCCTCCTTGTCGGCCAGGTAGCCGACCGCGACGTCTGCCCCCTCGCGCGCGAAGGCGATCGCGACCGCCCGCCCGATCCCGCTGTCGCCGCCCGTGACGATCGCCACCAGCCCGTCCAGCTTGCCACACCCACGGTAGCTCCGCTCACCGTGGTCGGGCTCCGGGTCCATCCTCTCGCCGACGCCGGGAAAGCTCTGCGGCTGCGTGTCCTTCCCGGGCTCCGGCCCCTTCGTCGGGTCGCGCTTCTCCGGCATCTCTCTCCCCCGTCCGGCTGGTGTCCTCCCGGTCCCCTGCCGGGCCGCCGGATTGCACAAGCCGTACCCGTCGCCTCCACCTCCCACGTCCACTCCAGCTATCAGCCATCAGCTATCGGTTCCCCCTGGATCCTGCCTCCTCAGCAGCCACAGCGGCGACGCGATGGCGTAAGCCTCCGGAGCGACGCCGAAAGCGGGAGGCACCGCGAGCCAGACGAGCCAGAGAACGGCGAGCAGGAGGTCGCGGCGGCGCGTGCGGCGCAGCTGGCGCACCGCGGCGCCACGCTCCTGCATGGCCGTCAGGTCCCCGCGCCGGGCGCTGATCTCGGCGAGCCCCTCCGCCGCGGTCACCTCGGCGCTGCGCACGAAGAGGCGGACGACGGAGCGCGCCAGCCGGAAGAGGAGCGCCGCGGCGCCGAGGACGGCGAGGATCAGAACGAGCGTCGGCATTCGCGCAGGGTGGACGGGGGTGCGGGCAGACGGCGGCAATCGGGAGAGTATAGGACCGGGCGGGGTGCCCCGACAGGCCCGCGCCCGGCCGAGCACGGAACGTGCACCGCTGCCGTGGAGCCTCATTACACACCCTTACCCGGAGCGGACGATGAGCCGAGCGAGGAGCCTCCTGAAGGACGCCGGTGCCATGGCGATGAACAACCCCACCAAGCGCGCGATCGTCAAGGCCGGCAAGCACGCCGGGCGCTGGGCGGTGCAGCGCGTGCGTCCGGAGCCGCCACGGCCCGAGTACGGGAAGATGGCCCTGGAGGGCCTCGCCGCCGCCCTCGTCGCGTTGCCGGTGGGGATCTGGCTGGGACGGCGGATGGGCGCGGGGCGGTGATCGCTCCGCGCCCGGAACGGAAGCGCTGAGGCGGCCCCGGGCCCACCGCCGGGGCCGTCAAACGTTTGCTTGACCGCTCGATTCCCGCCCCCGATAGTACATTTTCGCCGACCACATCGATCGGGCCACATCGTCCGAAGGCCGCCCCGCACCTCGCGGCCACCCGTCCATCCGCGTGGAGGTGATCCCGGCAGTCCACTGCTGTGTGCCCCGGCCAGTTTCTCATCCACTCGCACTCGCTCGCGGAGGATGTATGAGGCGTCTTCTCTCGGCTGTGGCGGCGTTGCTCCTGTGTTCCACTTCCCTCGGAGCCCAGACGCTGCGGGATCGGGTCTCGTCGCTCTTCGAGTTCGGCACCTGCGGCGAGCCCCTGTGCCTCAACGTGCCCAACAATCACGGTCGGCACTTCATCCCCGAGCTGGTGGAGGGGAACAGTAACGTGATCGGCTTCCTCGCCGACGCGATCGGGACGAGCATCAGCGGCATACCGATCAGCTCCGCGAGCGGGGGCTACACCTACCAGTTCGTGAACGGGGCGCCCGTCCAGACCTCCATCTCCGCGGGTCCGATCTTCGGCGAGCGGGCGCCCACGCTCGGTCGCCACCGGGTGCTGCTGGGCGCGAACCTCACGCGGTTCTCGTTCCAGTCGCTGCGCGGCGTCCCGATGAACGACCTGGAGTTCAACTTCACGCACCAGAACGTGGGGTCGCCGGTCTACGGAGATCCGGAGTTCGAGAACGACGTCCTCGAGGTGCACACCGCCGTCGACTTCAGCCTGGCGATCGGTACGATCTACGCCGCGTACGGGCTGCTGGACTGGCTGGACGTGGGGGTGGCCGTGCCCCTGGTCCACGCGAGCCTGCGCGGGAGCAGCGCGGCGATGATCCAGGCCTTCGAGGGCGCCGATACGCCGCACCAGCTCACGCCCGGCTCCATCACCGCGGAGACGTCGAACGAGGGCTCGGCGACGGGAGTCGGCGACGTCGCGCTCAGGATGAAGGCGAACCTGACCCCTGGCGCGGCGTTCGACTTCGGCGTCCTGGGCGACGTGAGGTTGCCGACCGGCGATGAACAGAATTTCCTCGGCACCGGTTACGTGACGGCCCGTGGCCTGGCGATCCTCTCCACGCGGATTCAGAACTTCTCGCCGCACCTGAACGGAGGGTTCCTCTACCGTGGCGGCGCGGACGCCAACGATGCGATCCTGCTCACGGCGGGCTTCGACCAGCTGATCAGCTCGCGCGCGACCCTGGCCTTCGACGTGCTCTCCGAGTGGGTGGTCGGCGACCCGGCGATCTCCGTCCCCGGTCCGGTGGAGTTCACGCAGCCGTTCGTGCGCTCCGTCCAGCCCAGCTCGATCCCCAACATGCGCGACGACATCGTCAACGCGGCGATCGGCGCCAAGCTCCTCGTCGGCCGCGGGGTGACGGTGGTGGTCGACGGCCTCGCACCGCTCAATCGGGGCGGAATGAGGCCGGACTGGGGTTGGACGGTGGGACTGGAACGCGGCTTCTGACGATGCACGCATGACCTCCACCCGCTTCTGTCGCCTGTGCGGATCGGCGCTCCGCCCCGAGGATCGCTTCTGTCCGGGCTGCGGCTCCAACACGCAGGCGAGCTCCGGCGACCTGCCCGCGGCCCCGGTCGCGTCCCGCTGGGACCAGCTCCTGGAGCGGGTCCGGGCCGCCGTCGCGCCGCGCTACAGCGTGCATCGGGTCCTGGGCTACGGTGGAATGGCGGGGGTGTACCTCGGCGACGAGCCCCGGCTCGCCCGCAGGGTCGCCATCAAGGTGATGGCGCCGGAGCTGCTGCTGGACCAGACGCTGGTCCACCGCTTCCAGCAGGAGGCGCAGACGATCGCGCAGCTCCGGCACCCGAACATCGTCACCGTCTACAACATCGACGAGAGCGACGGCCTCCACTACTTCGTGATGGAGTACGTGCCGGGGCGGACGCTCGCCGAGGTGATCGCCGGTGAGGCGCAGCCGATCCCTTTCCAGGCGATCCTGCACTGGCTCTCGCAGGTGGGCTCCGCTCTCGACTACGGGCACCGGCAGGGCGTCGTCCACCGCGACGTGAAGCCCGGAAACGTACTCCTCGACGCCGACGGGAACGCCCTCGTCAGCGATTTCGGGATCGCGAAGGCGTCGGACCGGCCGGGCCTGACCCGCACCGGGATGCTCGTCGGAACGCCTGCCTACGTGAGCCCCGAGTACTGCCTGAACGGCGTCGCAGGCGGAGCGTCGGACCAGTACTCCCTGGGCATCGTGGCGTTCGAGCTGCTCACGGGGCGTCCGCCGTTCACCGGTGCGACCCTGGCCACGCTGCAGGCCCACATCAGCCAGCCGCCGCCGTCACTCACCACCCTGAGGGCCGACTGCCCCGCTGCCCTGCGGGCCGCGGTCGAACGGATGCTCGCGAAGCGTCCCGAGGATCGTTTCCCCGACATCGGCTCGGCTCTCCTGGCCATGGGGGCCGAGCCGCTCCCGTCCGACCACCCCTTCCGCCCCGAGCTGCGCACCCTCAGCACGGCCGTCGAGCGGATCGAGCTGCTGCCCATCCCGGGGCCCGTCCCCTCGGGGGCGTCGATGGTGATGCGGGCACGGGTGCTGACCGATCGCGGCGACGAGGTGGAGCGCCCGATCAGCTGGAGCACGAGCGATCCGAACGTCGCGGTGATCACCCGGGACGGGCGGGTCGAGGCGCGCAGCCCCGGCTCGGCGGTCATCATCGCCTCCGTGGGCGACCAGTCGGCGACGGCGGTCCTCATGGTCGAGTCTCCGGAGGTCGACGGCGCTTCGCCCGAGGCCCCTGAGGCCCTGTCTCCGGAGGCCGTCCCCGTGCCCCGGGTGATCGTGCCGGAGCTGTTCCCGACGGCACCGGAGGCGCCCGAGCCTCCCGCTCCATCATCCGCGGGCATGGCGCCGGTCGTCGCGGGCGAGGCGGATGAGGACGCTCAGGAGGAGATACGCGCCGACCCCGCGGGCGAGGAGCCGGTCGCGGCGGTGGTGGAGGACGGGGCGGGTCGGAAGCTCCCGGTGAGGGGACGTACCGCCGCGGCCGCCGCCGCGGTGCTCGTGGTCGCCGCGGCCGGCACCTACTGGGCGCTCGGAAGCGCCGGGGCCGGGGGCGCGCCGCGCGCCGACGGCGCGGCGCCGATCGGCGGCGCGCAGGCGGCCAGCAGCACGCTGCCGGCTACCGTCACCGAGCCGCGACCGACCGACAGCCTCGCGAGCCGGACGACCACGCCGCCGATCCCCGGATCGGGGCCGGGCGGGGCTCCGGCGCTGGGCGGCCCGGTGGCGGCCACCGGGGCGGAGAAGAACACACCCGAGCCCGCCACCTCGGCGCCGACGGTGGGCGAGATCGAGATCGCCGGCAGGCTGCCCGCCGGCAGCAGAGTGGTGCTCACGGGTCCGGATCGGCGCCCGAGGCAGGTGAGCGGGAGGAGCGTCCAGGTGGCCCCGGGCACCTACACCGTGTCCGTCTCGGCCGACGGGTATGGGGCCACGCAGACGCGGCTCCGGGTACAGGCGGGTGACACGGCGCGCTGGGCGCCCGTGCTCGTCGCGGAAGCCGCGACGCCGGAGCGCCCCCCCGTGTCCACCCCCGCGACCACGAGCGCGACCACGAGCGCGGGCTCGGGGAGTTCCTCGGCGGCGCCCGACTCGGCGCGCCCGACTCCTCCGCCACCCCCGGCGGCGCCGGACCGCTCGGCCACCGCGATCCGGCAGACGGTGGGCGGATTCGTGCGGTCGCTCGAGTCCCGCGACGTGAAGCAGATCGAGCGCCTCTACCCGGATGCCTCCTCCGGATGGCTGAAGCAGTGGGAGCCGTTCCTGACCAACCGCCACGACGTCCGTGACCTGCGCGCCAGCATCACGGACGCGGGCGAGCCGGACATCTCCGGCGGCACGGGCAGGATCCGCTTCACACTACTCCTGGAGTGGAACGACCTCCGCAACGCCCCGCAGCGCCAGCAGCTCGACATGACGGCCGTCCTCGCCGCGGAGAACGGCAACTGGGTGATCAGGAGCCTTCAGGGCGGGAAGTGACGACGGCGCCCGCCGGACCGCTCACTCGCGCCGGAGCTCGGCCGCCGCGCGCTCCAGCACTTCGCGCGCGTTGGCGTAGGAGATCTCGTCGAGCGCGTCGGCCAGCGGAAGCCACCGGCAGGCGGTGATGCCCTCCTCGCGCTGGGGCACCGTCTCGCCTCCGGGAGACTCGATCAGGAAGAAGTGGCAGTACTTGTGGATGAGGCGGCCACCCGAGCGGAAGAACCAGTCGATCGTCTGGAGGCGGGGACCGAGCACCAGCTCGGCGAGGCCGGTCTCCTCCTCCACCTCCCGGAGCGCGGCGGCGTCGGGAGTCTCGCCGTCCTCCACGTGGCCCTTCGGCAAGCCCCAGTGCTCGTAAGCGTCGCGGATGAGGAGGACGTACGGCGTCCGCTCGCGCCAGCGGTAGATGACGCCGCCGGCGCTGGTCTCGACGCGCGCGCGCCGGGATCGCGGACGCCGGGACCTAGGCACGCCCGAGGCACTCCGCGATCTGGACCGCGTTGGTCGCCGCCCCCTTGCGCAGGTTGTCGGCGACCACCCAGAAGTGGAGCGTGGCCGGCCGGTCCGGGTCCACGCGCAGGCGGCCGACGTGGGTGTCGTCGTCACCCGCCACCTGCAGCGGCGTGGGGAAGTCGGCGGCGCCGGTGCTCACCTGAAGACCCGGCGCGGCGGCGAGCACGCGGCGTGCCTCCTCGACGCTGAGCGGCCGGTCCAGCTCCGCCATCACCTCGACCGAGTGGCCGATCTCGACCGGCACGCGCACGCACGTCGGCGCGATCGGAAGCTCGGGCAGCGAGAGGATCTTCCGCGGCTCGTTGATCATCTTCCGCTCCTCGCCCGTCCACCCCTCCTCGTCGAAGTCGCCGATCTGCGGGACGACGTTGCGGTCGATCTCGCGCGAGAAGGGAGACTTGCCGCCCTGCTCCCCCGCGCGCTCGCGGCGCATCGCCTCCAGGCCCGTTTCCCCCGCCCCGCTCACCGACTGGAAGCTCGTCATCACCACCCGCTTCAGCCGCGCCGCGTCCTGCAGCGGCTTGAGAGCGACGACGACCTGGATCGTCGAGCAGTTCGGGTTCGCGATGATCCCCTTCGGCCGATCGCCGATCGCCGCGGCGTTCACCTCGGGCACCACGAGCGGAACCGCGGGGTCCATGCGCCACGCCGAGGAGTTGTCGACCACCACCGCCCCCTCCTCCGCCGCGCGCGGGCCCCACTCGCGCGAGCGGTCGGCGCCCGCCGAGAAGAGCGCCACGTCCACCCCGCGGAAACAGCCGGGCTCCGGCGCGCGCACCGTGTACTCGCGCCCCCGCCAGGTGATGCGCTTCCCCGCACTCCGCTCGGAGGCGAGGAGCGTCAGCTCGTCGACCGGGAAGTCCCGCTCCGCGAGCACCTCGAGCATGGTACGTCCCACCGCACCGGTCGCGCCCAGAATCGCTACGTGCATGTATGCCTCTCTGTCGTCAGTCGTCGATCTTCGTTCGAAACCGCGGGTCATCCGTCATCGGTCGTCGGCCATCGGTCTACGGACATCCGACCACGGCCAGCCGATGACCCCTTCTCATCCTTCCGTCCGGGCCAGCTCCAGCTCGAACGCGGCGTGCAGCGCCTGCAGCGTGTCGTCTTCGCGCTCGTTCCGCACCAGCAGGGTGATCGAGATGCCGGAGGTCGAGACCGCGAAGATCTCCACTCCGGCGTCCAGCAGGGCGCGGAAGGCCCGGGCGTAGACGCCGGGCCGGCGGTGCATTCCGCTGCCCACGAGCGCCACGCGCGTCAGTCCCCGCACCACCTCCACTCCGGCGCCGCCCAGGTCCTCCACCACCTGGCCGCAGACACGACCGGCCGCGTCGAGCTGGGCCTCGTCGACGGTGACCTGAAGCTGGACACGGCCGTCGCGCTCCGCCGCCTCGGAGATCATGTCGACGCTCACGCCCGCGTCCGCGAGCGCGACGACGAAGGCCGTGGCCGTCCGGATGCCGGCAGGCAGGTCGCGCATCACCAGCCTGGCGTGTCCCTTCTGCGAGGCGATCCCCGTCAGGACGAGCTCTTCCATGCCGCGTGGCGAACGGGTGATGAGGGTGCCGGGCCCGCCCTCGTCGAACGAGGAGCCGACCCGGATGTCGACGCCGAAGCGTGCGGCGATCTCGATCGCGCGCGCGTGCATCACCTGTGCCCCGGCCGAGGCGAGCTCGAGCATCTCCTCGAACGAGATCTCGGGGATGACGCGAGCCCCCGGCACGCGACGCGGATCGGCGGTGAATACCCCCGATACGTCGGTGTAGATCTCGCAGCGATCCGCCCCGAGCGCCGCGGCGAGCGCCACGGCGGTCGTGTCGGAGCCGCCGCGGCCGAGCGTGGTGATCTCACGGCCGCGACTCACGCCCTGGAAGCCCGCCACGATCGCCACCTCGCCGCGCCCCAGCGCCGCGCGCACCCGATCGGCGCGGATCTCCTCGATGCGCGCCGCCGTGTGCGCCGAGTCGGTGATGATAGCCGCCTGGCTGCCCGTGAGCGAGACCGCCGCCGCGCCCGCGTCGCGGATCGCCATCGCCAGGAGCGCCATCGCGATCCGCTCTCCGGCGCTCAACAGCATGTCCAGCTCGCGCGGGTGCTTCCGCGCGGCGTCCTCTCCGCCCGTCACCTCGGCGGCGAGCGCCAGCAGGTCGTCGGTGGTGTCGCCCATCGCCGAGACGACCACCACCAGCTCGTCTCCTCGCCGCCGCGCCTCGGCCACGCGCCGCGCCACCGCCCGGATGCGCTCCGGGCCGCCGACCGAGGTGCCGCCGTACTTCTGGACGATGAGGGACATGAAACGTCGTCAGTCGTCGGTCGTCAGTCGTCGGTCGCCGGCCGGCCCCAGGGTCCCGGACCGAGGACCGGCGACCGACAGCCGACGACCTAAAAAATCTTCACCGCGCCGATGTACTTCTGCGGGTTCGCCTGGATGTCGGCCATCAGGCGCCGCAGCGTGGCGATCGCGGCCTGCGTCTCCTCGTAGAGCGCCGGGTCGTCGATCAGGCGGCCGAGGGTGCCGTTGCCCTCGTTGATCTTCTGCATCGCCAGGTTCAGCGTCGTCATCGCCTGGCGCGCCTCGGCCATCGTGGGGCCGAGCTGCGCCACCTGCGGCTTCGCCGAGGTGACGAGGTCGTTCACGTTGCCGGCCACCTCGTTCAGCCGCCCCAGCGTGGTGTCGGCCCGCGCGATGAGCCCCGGCACGCCCTGCGCCACGTCCTGCATGGCGACGCTCAGCTGCCTCAGGTTCTCGCTCGCCTGCCGCGCGTTCTCCACGATCTGCGGGATCTGCTGCTCCGCTCCCCCCGCCACCCGCTCCACCGACGCGCTCGCCTGCTGGATGTTCTGCGTCGCCTGGAGCACGTTCCGGCTCACTCCCGCGTACGCCTTCGTCTGCTGCGCCACGAAGCCGTTCAGCTGCTCGCTGATCTCCTGGATGTTGTCGACGGTCTGCCGAAGCTTCAGCGCCGTCTCCTCGGTGAAGGCGAGCTCGACGCGCTGCGAGAGCGTCTCCAGGTCTCCGGCGATGCGCGCACCGACGGCGGTGAGCTGCGTGATGTCCGGCAGCGCGGCGCCGGGCAGGACCCCGCGCGTTGGCGCGCGCGTGAACTCCAGCGTCGGCTGCGACGGCATCGAGACGATCGTCGCCTGCCAGTCGCCGAAGAGCGAGGCCGGCGAGAGCACCACCGCGGCGTGCGGCGGGAGGACGAGGTCCGGGTTCACCTTCATCGTCACCAGCACGCCCGTGCCCCCCGGCGCGAGCTCGATGTCGGTCACGCGCCCCTGCTGCACTCCGCGATAGGTCACCGGGTTGCCCTTCGTCAGCTGGCCCACCTCGTGGAAGATCGCGACCAGCTCCTGCTGCTTGCGCGCCCACGGCTTGCCGCTCAGCCAGATCGCCCCGAAGAACAGGATCGCCAGGCCGACGAGAGCCATGATGCCGACCGTCACCTCGTTCTTGAACCTCATCTGTGCCTCCGCTTTCGCGTCGCGGCTTCCTTCATCTCGCTCTCCCGCGCCTCTGCGCCCGCCTCGACCAGCTCCGGCTCCCCGTCCACGAAGCCGCGCACGATCGGGTTCTCCGTCCGTTGGATCTCCTCCGGCGTCCCCTCCTCCAGAACCCGCCCTTCGTAGAGCATCGCGATCCGGTCGCTGATCCGGTAGGCGCTCCCCATGTCGTGCGTGATCACCAGGCTCGTAACGCCCAGCTCGTCGCGCATCTTCCGGATCAGCCGGTCGATCACCGTCGTCGTCACCGGGTCCAGCCCGCTCGTCGGCTCGTCGTAGAGCAGGTACTTGGGCCGGAAGGCGATCGCCCGCGCCAGCCCCGCCCGCTTCTGCTGACCGCCCGAGAGCTCCGAGGGCAGCCGCTCCTCGTAGCCGCTCAGCTCCACCCGCGCCAGCGACTCGCGCACGCGCTCGTCGATCGCCGCTTTCGAGTAGCCGCCCTGCTTGACCAGCCCCATCGCCACGTTCTCGGCGATCGTCATGCTGTCGAAGAGCGCGGCGAACTGGAAGACGTACCCGACGTTGCGCCGCAGCTCGTACAGCTCGTCGCGGCTCAGGTCGGGGACGTTGCGGCCGTCGACGATCACCCGGCCCGAATCGGGCTCGATCAGCCCCACGATGTTCTTCAGGGTCACCGACTTCCCGGCGCCCGAGAAGCCCACCAGCGAGACCGTCTCGCCCTCGTTCACGCGCAGGCTGAGGCCCCGGAGCACCTGCTTCGCGCCGAACGACTTGTGGACGTCGATCAGCTCGATCATCGCAGCAGCACCATCGCCCAGAAGGCGTCGAAGACGAGGATGAGCATGCTGCCGATCACCACCGCGCGCGTGGCGGAGATCCCCACGCCCTCGGCGCCGCCCTCGGTCGTGAAGCCCTGGAAGCAGCCCACGATGGTGACCAGGAAGCCGAAGGAGAAGGTCTTGATGAGCGAGAACTCGATGTCGAACAGCTGATAGAAGAGCTTCAGCCCCCGAAAGAACTCCTCGCTGCTCATATCGAGGAGGTTGATCGAGGTGATCCAGCCGGCGATGATGCCGACGGCATCGGCGAAGATCACCAGGAGGGGGAACATGATCATCCCCGCGATGACGCGCGGCACGACGAGGTACGCCATGGGGTCGTAGGCCATCGTCTCCAGGGCGTCGATCTGCTCGGTCACGCGCATCGTGCCGAGCTGCGCGGCGATGTTCGCGCCCACGCGGCCCGAGAGCGCCAGCCCGGTGAGGACCGGGCCGAGCTCGAGGATCATCGTCTTGCCCACCAGCGTGCCGACGAAGTAGAGCGGGATGGCGCCGGTGAAGGTGTAGGAGGCCTGCAGGGCGAGGACGATGCCGGTGAAGGCGGCGAGGAAGACGGCGATCGGGAGCGAGTCGACGCCGAGCCGCCGCATCTGGAGGAACAGCCCCGGGAGCCAGGTGCCCACGTCGCCGACGGCGCGGACGCTGTTGATGACGAAGCCGCCGAACCGCCCGAAGGAGGCGATGAAGTCGAGGACAGCCGAACCGAGCGCGGCGACCGGCCGCAGAAGGACGACGGTCCGGCGCTTCATTCCCCTCCCAGTAGAGTGGGCCATTCGCTGGGCTCGAAGCGGATCGCTGAGAAGAAGCGCCCGAACTCGCCGTAGCGGGCGCTCGCCTCGTCGTAGCGCATCTCGGCGACGATGCGCTTGAACTCCAGCGGATCGCGGGCGAAGAGCGTGACGCCCCATTCCCAGTCGTCGAGGCCGATACTACCGCAGATGACCTGGAAGACGCGCCCCGCGTAGCGCCGGCCCGTGAGGCCGTGCTCGCGCATCAG
>DASSTO010000131.1:0-15780 GCA_035707865.1 Longimicrobiaceae bacterium
GCGGGCCGCGGCGTCGTCGTCGCGGGCGATCGGCAGCCGCCGGAGGTGCACGCCCTCATCCACCTCGCCAACTCCTCGCTCGGCAACGTCGGCCGCACCGTCACCTACGTGGAGCCGACGCTGCTGGAGGCGGGCGAGCCGAGCCACGACCTGGCGGGCCTGGTGGAGGAGATGAACGCGGGGCGGGTAGACACCCTCCTGATCCTGGAGTCGAACCCCGTCTACACCGCGCCCGCGGACCTCGACTTCGCGGGCGCCCTGCGCCGGGTGCCGCACAGCGTCCGCCTGGGCCTCTACCGCGACGAGACGGCGCGGGCGTGCGAGTGGACCGCACCGGCGGTGCACTACCTGGAGGCGTGGGGCGATGCGAGGGCGTACGACGGGACGGTCTCCTTCGTCCAGCCGCTCGTCGCGCCGCTCTACGGCGGGAAGACGCCCGCGGAGCTGCTCTCGATGGTGCTCGGCCAGCCGGCGAGCGCGCACGATCTGCTCACCGCTTACTGGCAGGGGCGACTGGGCGGCGGCTCTCAGCGCGCGTGGGAGGAGGCGCTGCAGCACGGGGTCGTGCCGGGCACGACTTCGGCTCCCGTCGCCGCGACCGCCGCGCCCGGCGCGCTGGCTCCCGCCCTCGCGGCGGTCGCCCGCTCGCGCGAGGCGCGCACGCGGGGCGTGGAGATCGTCTTCGAGCGCGACGCGAAGCTCTACGACGGGCGCTTCGCCAACAACCCGTGGCTGCAGGAGCTGCCCGAGCCCATCACCAAGGTGACGTGGGAGAACACCGCGGTGATCAGCCCCGCCACCGCGCGGCGGCTCGGCGTCGAGACGGGGCGGATGCTGCGGCTGGAGCACGCGGGCCGCTCCGTCTCCGCGCCGGCGTACGTCCTGCCCGGGCACGCCGACGACTCCGCGACCGTCCAGCTCGGCTACGGCCGCGGCGAGGGGGACGAGGCGGTGGCGACGGGACGGGGTTTCGACGCCTACCGGCTGCGCACGCGCGAGGCGCCCCACGTCGCCACGGGCGCCCGGGTGAGCGCGCTGCCGGAGAGCCGCGCGCTCGCGACCACCCAGGGCGAGTTCGAGCTGCACGGCCGCCCCGTCGTCCTCTCGGCGACGCTCGCCGCGTACCGGGCGGACCCGGAGTTCACGCACGAGCACCGCGGCCGCACGCTCTCGCTCTACTCGCCCTACCAGGACGAGTACCGCACCGGCAACCAGTGGGCGATGGCGATCGATCTGACCCGCTGCACCGGCTGCAGCGCGTGCGTCATCGCCTGCGTGGCCGAGAACAACATCCCGGTCGTCGGGCGCTCGGAGGTGCTGAAGAACCGGGAGATGCACTGGCTGCGCATCGACCGCTACTTCACCGGCGACCCCGCCGCGCCCGCCGTGGCGATGCAGCCGATGCTCTGCCAGCACTGCGAGCACGCCCCCTGCGAGTACGTCTGCCCCGTGAACGCGACCGTGCACAGCGACGAGGGCCTCAACCAGATGGTCTACAACCGCTGCGTGGGGACGCGCTTCTGCTCCAACAACTGCCCCTACAAGGTGCGGCGCTTCAACTGGCTCAACTACACGGGCGACCTCCCCGCCTCGGAGCAGCTCGCCATGAACCCGGACGTCACGGTGCGAGCGCGCGGCGTGATGGAGAAGTGCTCCTTCTGCGTGCAGCGCATCCGCGAGACGGAGATCCACGCGCAGCTCGAGGGCCGGGCGGTGCGGCCGGGCGAGGTGGTGACCGCCTGCCAGCAGACCTGCCCCACGCGCGCGATCGTCTTCGGCTCCTACACCGACCCCGACCCGGAGCTCGCCGCCCGGCTCGCCGACCCGCGCCGCTACGCCGTCCTGCACGATCTCGGCACCCAGCCGAGGGTGCGGTACCTGGCGAAGATCAGTAATCCCAACCCTGCCCTGCCACATCAGGATTCAGGATCCAGGATTCAGGATTCAGGGGGACCGGGGACCGAGGACCGACGACCGACAGCCGACGACCGGGGTGGTGAGGGGCGGGAGGGAGGCCTCCGTGGCTGACCAGCCGGAGATGATGGTCGGACGGCCGGACGACGCGCGGATCACGGAGGAGGTGCTCGCGCCGCTCTGGGAGCGCACCCGGCGCGGGTGGTGGTGGCTGCTCGCCATCTCCGGCGCGGGAGTGGTGCTGCTGATCGTCACCGTGACGTACACGCTGTGGATGGGGCCGGGCGTGTGGGGGACGAACATCCCCGTCGCCTGGGCGTATCCGATCATCAACTTCGTCTGGTGGATCGGGATCGGCCACGCGGGGACGTTCATCTCGGCCTTCCTGGTACTGCTGAACCAGCGCTGGCGCTCGTCGATCAACCGCGTCGCCGAGGCGATGACGCTCTTCGCGCTGGTGAACGCGGGCCTCTTCCCGCTGCTGCACCTGGGGCGCCCGTGGTTCTTCTACTGGCTCCTGCCCTACCCCACGCGCTTCCAGGTCTGGCCGCAGTACAAGAGCACCCTACCGTGGGACGTGGCGGCGGTGAGCACCTACTTCCTGGTCTCGCTCCTCTTCTGGTACCTGGGGCTGGTGCCGGACTTCGCCACCGCGCGCGACCGGGCGCCGACGCGCTTCCGGCGGCGCGTCTACGGCGTCTTCGCGCTCGGCTGGCGCGGCGCGGCGGAGCAGTGGCAGCGCCACCGCATCACCTACCTGCTCCTCGCCGGCCTCGCCACCCCGCTGGTGATCTCGGTGCACAGCGTCGTCAGCCTCGACTTCGCGATCGCGCTGCTCCCCGGCTGGCACTCGGCGATCTTCCCGCCCTACTTCGTGGTGGGCGCCATCTTCTCCGGCCTGGGCATGGTGCTGGTCCTGCTGCTTCCGGTGCGCGCGGTCTTCAAGCTGAAGGACCTCATCACCGACGCGCACCTCGACGCGCTCGCGAAGCTCATCCTCGTCACCGGCTGGATGCTGACGTACAGCTACGTCATCGAGAGCTTCCTCGCCTGGTACAGCGGCGACCTCTTCGAGCGCTACACCTATCTCTTCGCCCGGCCCTTCGGCGCCTACGCCTGGGTCTACTGGAGCATGACGGCGGTGAACGTGCTCGTGCCACAGCTCTTCTGGTGGAAGCGCCTGCGCCGCAACCCGGTCGTCCTCTTCATCGCCTCGCTCCTGATCGTGCTGGCGATGTGGGCGGAGCGCTTCGTCATCATCGTCACCTCCGAGTACCACGACTTCCTCCCGTCGAGCTGGCACTTCTACGCTCCCACCTGGGTGGACTGGGGCATCCTGCTCGGCAGCGTGGGGCTCTTCGTCTTCCTCTTCCTGCTCTTCCTGCGCTTCGTCCCCGCCATCCCGCTGGGCGAGACGAAGAAGCTGCGCTACCAGCTCGAGCACGAGGAGGCGAGATGAGGACCGGCCTCTACGCCGAGTTCGAGAGCCCCGACGCCATGCTCGCCGCCCTGCGCGCGCTGCGCGAGCGCGGGATCGAGCGGCTGGAGGGCTTCGCGCCCTACGACGTCCCGGGGCTCATCGAGGCGGTGGGGGTGAGGCGCTCGCGCATCCCGGCGGCGACCTTCGTCGGCGGCCTCTTCGGCGCCGTGGCGGCGTTCCTCATCCAGACCTACGCCAACGCGTGGCACTACCCGCTGAACGCCGGCGGCCGGCCCACCTTCGCCGTGCCGTCGTTCATCTTCAGCACCTTCGAGGGTATGGTGATCTGCGCGTCGTTCGCGGCGGTGATCGCCTTCCTGATCTCGCTGCGACTGCCCGAGCTCTGGCACCCGGCGTTCGAGGTCGAGGGCTTCGACCGCGTCAGCACCGACCGCTTCTTCGTCGGCGTCGACGACCGCGACCCCCTCTACGATCCCGCGGCGCAGACGCGGCTGCTGGAGGAGCTGGGCGCGACCCACGTCTACCGGGTGGGCGGCCGATGAGACGCCTGCTCACCGCCGCCTGCGCGGCCCTGGCGCTGGCCGGGTGCCGCAGCCGTCACGACGCCACACCCAGCCTGCAACGCATGATCGAGCAGCCGCGCGCGGACGTCTATGAGGCGAGCCCCGTCTTCCCGGACGGGAAGGTGATGCAGACGCCGCCCGCCGGGACCGTCGCGCGCGAGGCGGTGCTCCCCCCGACCGACAGCGCCGCCGTGACCGCGATGCCGGCAGTCACCCCGGCGCTGCTGGAGACCGGGCGCTCCCGCTTCCACGTCTACTGCGCGGCGTGCCACGGCGAGGCGGGCTACGGCGGGAGCCTCGTCGCGCTGAACATGACGCCGCCGCGACCCCCGTCGCTGCGCAGCGCGGCGATCCGGGCGCTGCCGCCGGCGACGATCTACGCGGTGATCGAGAACGGCTTCGGGAAGATGCCGTCCTACGCGGCGGATCTGGACGCCGACGAGCGCTGGGCGGTGGTGGCGTACGTGAAGCGGCTGCCGCAGCTTCCGCCACGCACCCCGGCCGAGCGGCTGGACTCCGCGCGGGCGGCACGCTTCCAGGCACTCTCCCGGCAGTACCAGGCCGCGCCGCGCGCCTCCACACCGCCGCCACCCGACAGCGCGGGAGCCAGGCCATGACGGCGCCGACGATCCGCCGCGAGCGGCTTCTGGGTTGGGGAGTGGGCGTGGGAGCGGTCGGCCTCGCCTCGCTCGTGCTCGGATACGTGCTCGACCCGCGCCAGGCGCTCACCTCGTACCTCACCGCCTTCGCCGCCGGGCTCGCCCTCGCGCTCGCCGCGCTCTGCCTGGTGATGATCAGCCACGTCCTCACCGCGAAGTGGTTCGTGGTGCTGCGGCGTCTCACCGAGAGCATCGCGGCGACCGTACCGCTCTTCGCCGTCCTCTTCCTGCCGCTCCTGCTGCGGCCCTCCGAGCTCTACCCGTGGCTGCGGCCGATCTCCAGCCTGCCCGAGGAGCTGCGGGATTCCGTGGCGAAGAAGCTCGTCTACCTGAACCTGCCGGGCTTCGTCGTCCGGGCGGTCATCTACTTCGCCGTCTTCATCGTCCTCGCCGAGCTGCTGCGCCACTGGTCGCTGCGCCGGGACCGCGACCCGAGCGCCGACGTCGCGCGCCGGCAGACGGTGCTGAGCGCGGCCGGCCTGCCCGTCTTCGCCTTCGCCCTGACCTTCGCCGTATTCGACTGGCTGATGTCGCTCACGCCGTGGTGGTACTCGACGATCTACGGCGTCATCTACTTCGCCGCGGGCTTCCTCGGGCTCCTGGCGCTCCTCGCGCCGCTCGCCCTCTACGTCGAGCGGCAGGGCGCCATCCCCGCCCATCACGCGGCCGACCACTACCATTCGCTCGGCAACCTCACCCTCACCTTCGTCGTCTTCTGGCTCTACGTGGCCTTCGCGCAGCTCCTGGTGATCTGGATCGGCAACGAGCCGCACGAGATCACCTGGCTCTATCCCCGCCTCGACACCTCCTGGGCGGTGCTCGGCGTCATCCTCGTGCTCGGGATGTTCGCCATCCCCTTCCTCCTGCTTCTGTGGCGCGACTTCAAACGCGCGCCGAGCCGCCTCGCCACCCTCGGCGTGTGGCTCGTCATCATGCTCTACCTGGAGATCTTCTGGCTGGTGACGCCCTCCGTCTATCCCGCCGGCCTTCACGCCTCCTGGACGGACCTCGCCGCGATCGCCTTCGTCGGCGGCGCCATGCTCGCCGTCGCCGCCTGGCGCCAGCGCGGCCACCCGCTCGTGGCCCTCAACGACCCCCAGCTCCCGGAATCGCTCGCGTTCGAGGGGAACGAGTGGGAGGGATAAAGAGTTACGAGTTGCGAGTTACGAGTTGGGGTACGCGCCACTCCCTGCCGTCAACTCGTAACTCGTACTTCGTAACTCGTAACTCCGTTCAGAACGACCGCCCCAGCCGCAGGTAGACCTCCGGCTGGCCGGCGCTGGTGCCGGGCGCGGTGCGCGTGGGGAAGGCGATACCGACGCGCACGGGGATGTCCTGGTCGGCGTAGCCGAACTGCACGTCGGTTACGAGCTCCGCGCCGAGCGAGACGAGGGGGCGGGGCTCGGTGTTCGCGAAGCGGCTGCAGACGCCCGCGCACCAGGCGGTGCCGGCATCGGCGAAGAGATCGCCCGAGAAGCGATCCAGGAAGACGGGCAGGGCGCGCACCCCGCGCTCCACCAGGAGGAGCGGGAAGCGATATTCCGCCGACGCGCTGACGACGCGGTTGCCGACCTGCGCGCCCTGCGCGTAGCCGCGCAGAGGGAAGGCGACCGAGGAGCCGAAGACGTCGAGCGTGACCGGCAGGGGCGCACTGGAGCCGGAGGTACCGCCGAGGCTGAAGCCGGGGCTGCGTGAGCCCGCGTCCGCCCCGGCGTCCGCGCGCAGCGCGAGGACGTGCCGGGCGAAGCCGGGCAGCGCGGGCGGCAGCGCCTGGTAGCCGCGGCCGTGGCCGACCACCCGCACGTAGCCCGCGGCCGATGACTCGCCCTCGAGCGGGCGGGTGTAGCGGTGGCCCTCCAGACCGCCCGAGACGGAGAAGCCGCGCTGAGGGCCGATGGAGAAGGCGTAGCCGTGCGCGGACGAGTAGCCCGCGCCGAGCGTCGCGGCGACGTCGGTCGGGTAGGAGGCGAGCGTCAGCCCGCCGACCGCCCCTGGGTCGCTCCACTCGTAGTGGATCTCCTCCGTCTGCACGCCCGGCCGCAGCCACGCGACCGACGCCCAGCGGCGGCGCAGCCAGGTGAGGCTGAGGCCGGCCTGCCGGTCACGCTCCAGGATCGCGGAGGGATAGACGCCGACGTCCTGGTAGACCGACCAGTCCTGCGAGGCGGAGAGGTCGAGCGTCGGCAGGCCCCACCCGCGGTAGCCGTACGCGAGGCCGCCGTCGAAGCGGCCTCCGTCGAAGACCTCCGCCGCGGCGGCCCAGGCGTGCCGCTCCACCACGTCCATCCCCGACGCCGCTGCGCCCGCGCCGACCCCGAGCGCCCCGCCCACCGAGAGCAGCGGCGACCACGCCGTGGGTCGGAGCGTCGGCCAGGGCGAGTAGGGGCGCACGGGACCGCCCACCGAATCCGGGTAGGACACGGGCCGCACCGGCTCCGCCCATTCCGGCCGCACGGGCGGCGCGGGCCGCCAGCTCGCCGGGTCGAACGGCACCCGCGCGATGTGCCAGCCGTCTGCCTGGTAGTAGGAGAAGGCGATCCACCGGCCGTCCGGCGAGACGTCGGGCTCGTCCGCGCCGGTGAGGACGTTCGTCACCTGGCGGAGCACGCCGTCGCGCGTGTCGAAGGCGTAGAGGTTCGGGACGCCCGTCCGGTCGGAGGAGAAGACGACGTAGCGGCCGTCGGGCGACCAGGCCGGGGCGTGGTCGATCGCCCGGTCGCGCGTGATCTCCCGCAGCACCGCGCCGCTGCTGTCGACCACCACCACGTCGTAGAGGCCGCCGGCCGTCCAGCGGTCGACGGCGATCCGGCGCCCGTCCGGCGACCAGCGCGGGAGGCCCCAGTGCACGTCCAGGTCGGGCCGCGCGATGGGGCGGAGCCCACCCGTGGCCAGGTCGTAGAGGGCCAGGACGTTGGTGCCCCCCGTGTCGGCCACCACCACGGCGCGCCGGCCGTCGGGATGCACGTCGGCCTCCCAGACCCGCGCGCCGTGCGTGAGGCGCCGCTCTCCGCCGCCGAGCGGCTGCGTGACCAGGTCGGAGTAGACGCGGTACGGGTCGACGTAGTTCAGCTCCCCCAGGAGCACGCCCCGACCGTCGGGCAGCCACGACGTGGGACCGAGGGAGGTGCGCCGGCCCAGGCTGCGCTGCGCGCCGTCGGGCAGGATGAGGCGCGTGCTCGGCTCCGACCTGCCCGTGGCCGCCGAGTAGGCGATGACCCCCGAGCTCGGCGCGAAGCGCGGGAAGTATGCGTCGCGACCGGCCTCCGTCAGGATCTCGGGCGTGGTGAGCCCGGCGGCGCGCAGCGAGTCCGCGAGCGCCGTGTAGCGGGTCCGGAGCGAGTCCTCCCACCGCTCCCACGCGTGCGTGAAGCTCACCCCGATCGTCCCCCTCGCCGTCGCGTCCACGAGGTACGGGATCGTCCGGCTCCCGTATCGACGGACGAACCGGGGAAACGTCGCCGGGCTGTAGTCGTGCGCCACGTGGTCGAGGAAGCGCGAGCCGTAGACGTAGCGCGTCGAGGCGCCCGGCCACAGCACCGGCGAGCCCGTCGCGCGGTCGATGGGGAAGAAGGAGTGCCCCAGCATCGCGGTGCGCAGCACCATCTCGTGCCGCGAGCCGCGGATGCGGCCGGCGTGCGTGAATCGCGACTCGTAGAAGACGGCGAGCCCCTCCTTGAACCACTCCGGCGTGTAGAACTCCGGGAAGAGCACCGCGTTGCGGCCGAAGACCGAGCGCAGGTCCTTCCAGATCCCGCCCGCTTCGTCCAGCTGGTAGATGTGCACCAGCTCGTGGAGGACGATGAGATGCACCCAGTCGTCGTAGAACGCGAGATCGGGCTCGTCGATCGGCGGGTGGGCGTAGACGACGATGCGGTTGGTGGGCAGCGGCGTGGCGTAGCCGTTGGCGTAGTCGGCGTTGTCGGCGAGCACGAGGTCGATCTTCCCGCGCGGCGCGAAACGGAATTCGCGATGGAGCGCCACGTACGAGCTCTCCGCCCGCACGGCGGCGCGCCGGGCGAGCGGCTCCAGCCCCTCCGGGAAGTCCACCCGGAAGTGCGCCGTCGAGATCGTACGCCACGTGGCGTCCGGCGCCACCTGGGCGCCGGCGCGAACGGGCACGAAGCAGAGCAGCACGGCCGCCCAGAGGAGGACGGTCGTCGGTCGGTTTTCGGTCATCGGCTATCAGCTATCAGCTATCGGCTATCGGCTATCGGCCCGGCCACTGATAGCCGATGACCGATAGCCGATTGCGTGGTTCCCTATCTCCCCCGCCTCCGCAGGAACTCCTCGATCGCCCGGACGTGCGCGCGGGCGATCCGCTCCTGCACCTCCGGGTCGCGCAGCGCGGCCTCCTGCTGGGGGATCATCAGGAACATCGTCTCCGTGAGCGCGGAGGGAAACCACGTGGGTCGCACCAGGGCGAGGTCGGCGCGCGCGACGCCGAGGTCGCGCAGGCCCAGCTCGCCGATCAGCTCCCGCTGCAGCGCGCGAGCGAGCTCCAGCGACTGCGGCTGGTTGTAGAAGGCGCTCGTCCCGTTGTTCTCGAACGGGTTCACCCCCTCGGGGAAGGCGTTGTTGTGCACGGAGACGAGCAGGTCGACGCTCGAGTCGGTCGCCATGAGCGGCCGGGCGCCGAGGGCGACGGCCGCGGTGTCGGGGCGCGTCTCCAGCACCCGCGCGCCCGCCTGGCGCAGCAGCGCGGCGAGCCGCCTCGCGATCGCGAGGTTCGCGTCCGCCTCCGTGAGCTCCGTCGGGCCGATCGCGCCGCCCGGCGGGTGCCCCGCGTCCACGGCGATGTAGCGACCCCGCAGCGGGTGGAGCGGGTCGATGTCCGGCGGCCGGCGGATGCGCACGACGAGGTTCCCGGCCGGGTCGAAGAAGGCGAGGTACCCCCAGAACGGCCGCGTCAGCTCCACGCGCAGCCGGTATACGTCGTCGCTCGCCTGCTCCCACGCCATGCGCCGGATCAGGGTGTCCGTCGCCCCGTACTGCAGCCAGTTGGTGCGCGTCTTCGCGTCGTAGACGGTGACGACGAGCCCGCTGTCCGAGGGATCGACGCGGAAGGGCAGGCGCTCGGAGGTGAAGAGCCGTACGTCCACGAAGCCCGGCTGGCGGACCGCGCGGACGGTGCCCACGTCGCCGACGGGGGCCGGCGTGCCGACCGGGAGGAGCCGCACGTCGGCCGTGTCCACCCAGACGCTCAGGTCGCTCGTCAGGCGGACGCGGTACTGGCCCGCCCCCTGGCCGTCGATCGCCAGCCTCGTCCCGTTCGGGAAGAACCAGTTGTACGGCGTGCCGGAGCCGGGTACGGCGGTGGCGGTCACGGTGGCGTCCGCGCGATCGCTCGCCGCGACGCCCACGCGCACCGCGCCGGGCGGGAGCACCCGGAGCGCGAGGTCGAGTGGCAGGCGCAGCGTGTCCGCCCCCCGGACCAGCTCGACGTGCGCGGAGTCCGGCGCGATGCCGCGGGCGGGGAAGCTCCCGACGTACTCCGAGACGCCGCTCGCCTGCGTCGTACGCTCGAGCATGAAGCCCTGCGCACGCTCGGTGGCGCGCTGCTCCACGAGCGGGTAGCTCGCGCCGCCGGGCAGTACGAGGCGCGCGGTGGCGCCGGGCGTGGCGCGCACGCGCACCGTCATCGGCTCGTCCTGGACGCGGAGGAACGCCCCGCGCGGCGTCAGGCTACCCGGCACGACGGAGAGCGCCCCGGCGGCCGCGGGCGCCGGAGCGCCCGGGACCTTCACCGTGCGAGTCAGCTGCACGCTCCGGCCGCTCGCGCTCGCCGCCAGGCGATAGACGCCGTCGCGGGGGACGGGCAGGAAGGCGAGGAAGGCACCATTCGCCTCCACCGGCACCGGCGTGCCGTCGATCGTCAGACTCGCGCCGCCCGTGCCCACGTTACCGAAGACGAAGGTGCTGTCGACCGGGATCGCGTCGCCCTCGGCCGGGTGGACGAGCGTGATGGCGAGCGGGCCGCTGCGCGCGGGGATGGGCGGGAGGCGGTTCCCCGCGGGCGGCGGCGCCTCGCGTGCGACGCGGGGGGCGCAGCCGGCCGTCCAGCTCGCGAGCAGCGCGATCAGTCCCACGATTCTCCTCATTCCTCCACCTCACCGCCGTGTTCGGCCGCGCCCACGGGCGATTCCCCGCGCCACGGCGCCAGCCACGGCAGCATGAGCAGTGCCGGAATCCCCGACGCCAGCGCGAGGGTGAAGAAGCCCACCCACCCCGTCGCCTTCGCCACCACGCCCGCCGGCGAGACGAGGAGGTCGCGACTCACCGCCATGAGGCTGGAGAGGAGCGCGTACTGCGTGGCGGAGAAGCGCTTGTCGCACAGGCTCATCAGGTAGGCGATGAATACCGTCGTGACGATGCCGTACACGAAGTTCTCCGCGATCACCGCCACCACCATGAAGACGTAGCTGTGGCTGTGGAGGGCGAGCCCCAGGTAGCCGATCTGGCTGAGCGACTGGACGATCAGCGTCACCCAGAGGGCCCGGTTCAGCGACATCCGCTCGGCCAGCACGCCGCCGGCCAGCGAGCCGATGATGGTGGCGAAGAGCCCGACGCCGCCGTTCACCGTGCCGATCGCCGTCTCCGAGAAGCCGATCTGCAGCAGGAACGGCGTCGACATCCCGATCGCCAGGTAGTCCGGCAGCTTGTAGAGGACGATGAAGAAGAGGATGGCGATCGCCGTCCCCGGGCCCGCCCGGCCGAAGAAGTCCCGGAAGGGAAGCCAGACGGCGTCGTAGAGCGAGGCGGGCGGACGGTCCTCGCCGGTCGGCTCCGGCGCCCAGAAGTCGGTGACGATGCCCACCAGCATCAGCAGCGACATCAGGACGTAGGTGATGCGCCAGCCCAGATGGTCCGCGAGGACGAAGGCGAGCGAGCCGGTGACGAGGAGCGCGATGCGGTAGCCGAGCACCCACAGCGCGGCGCCCGCGGCCATCGCCCGCTCCTCCAGCAGGTCGGTGCGGTAGGCGTCGCCGACGATGTCCTGCGATGCGCTGAGGAAGGCGATCGCCACCGTGTTCACGGCGAGCATCGCCAGGCCCGTGCGGGGGTTGTGCAGGCCCATCGCGGCGATGGCGACGAGGAGCGCGATCTGGGTGATGAGCAGCCACCCGCGCCGACGGCCGAGGAAGGGGGGGACGTAGCGGTCGAGGACGGGCGCCCAGAGGAACTTCAGGGAGACGGGCAGCGCGGCGAGGCTGAAGAAGCCGATCGTCCCGAGATCCACCTTCTCCACGGTCATCCAGGCCTGGAGCGTGCGGGTCATCAGGTAGAGCGGCATGCCGGACGCGAAGCCCAGCAGCAGCAGCGCGACCATGCGCCGCTCGGTGAAGAGCTGCAGGACCGACTTCCGCGCCTTTCCTGGCCTCCGGGTCGCCACGCGCCTACCGATCCAGCCCGGCCGCCACGCCCGGCAGCCCGCCGCGCTCGCCGGTGAGCCACGCCGCCGCGGCCTCCTGCATCAGCGCCTCGCCGCCCCACGCGGCGAGGAGGTTCCGCACGGCGGGGATCTCGTCCGAGAGGCGAGGATGGCTGAAGAGGACCACCGTGGCGTCCGGGTGGCTCTCGAGTGCCCGCCGCACCCGCTCGCGCGCCGCGACCGAGAGGCCGGGCCGGCCCTTCCACGCGCGGATGTCCGAGTAGACCACCACGAGCGGCTCGCCGTCGTCCGACAGCTGGAGCCCGGCGCCGCGCAGCGCGGCGGGAAAGGCGGTGCGGGGATACGGCGGGTAGGGACCGCCGAGGTCGTCCTCCACCTCCACCACCCGCATGGCTCCCCGCGGCAGTCGCGGCGCGCCGCGCATCACCCGGAGCGTGCGGATCGCCGTCTCCAGCGCCCAGCGCCGGTCCTCCTCCCTGCCCCACTGCCCCGCCGGCCCGCCCGCGACCCGCTCCGCTGCGCGATCGATCCGCCCCAGCGCCTCCGCAACCCGGCCCTCCGCGAGCCGCCCCTCTCCCACCGCCGCCGCCAGCGCCGCGACGATGGCGTCGGTGTCCTCGGGGTAGAGCAGGACGTCGCAGCCGGCCTGCATCGCCAGCACGGCGGCCTCGGGCTCGGTGATCCCGGTGACGAAGCCCTTCATGATGAGTGCGTCCGTCACGATCATCCCGGCGAAGCCGAGGTCGCGGCGGAGCAGCTGCTGGAGGATGGGGGCGGAGAGCGTGGCGGGCGCGCCGGAGGGGTCGAGCGCGGGGTAGCTGACGTGCGCGGTCATCATCGAATCCGTCCCCGCCGCCACCGCCGCGCGGAAGGGGCGCAGGTCGTCCGCGAGCTGTGCCGCGCTCGCGCCGACGCTGGGCCGCTCGACGTGCGAGTCGCCGACCGTACGGCCGTGGCCGGGGAAGTGCTTGGCGCACGAGAGCGCGCCGCCCTCCTCGCAGCCCCTCACCCACGCGGCCACCTGCTCCGCGACCCGATCGGGATCGGTGCCGAAGGCCCGTACGCCGATGATGGGGTTCTCGGGCTCCAGGTCCACGTCGGCGACGGGCGCGTAGACCCAGTTGACGCCGAGGGCGCGGGCCTCGCGCGCGGTCAGCTCGCCGGCGCGGCGCGTCGTCTCCGGCTCGGCCAGCCAGCCGAGCGCGGCGGCCGGCGGGAGCGGCGTCGCGCCGCGGAACTGCTGCCCCGCGCCGCGCTCCAGGTCGCTCGCGACGAGCAGCGGCCTCCCCGCGCGCCGGTGCAGCTCCTCGGTGAGGTCGCGGACGGCGCCGGCCTCCCCGCCGAAGATGATGAACCCGCCCACTCCCCCATCGAGCGCGCGCTCGATGGCGTCCCACTCGCGACGGAAACCGCGCTCCGCATCCCAGCGGAGCGCGGGCACCAGCAACCGGCCAAGCTCCACGGCGACCTCCCTTACGGGTGTGCCCACCAGTGGGACGGCTGCGGTGTCGCCGCCCCGGTCTGGGCGTACAGCACGAACGGCTCCACTCCGTCGCCGCGCAGCAGGTAACCGCCCGGCGTGTCGGCGACGGTCATCCAGCGGACGGGCGAGGCGTTGCCGTGCCGGTCCATCCGGGCGACGGCCGTCAGCGTGCCGAGCACGACGGGTGCCGTCCTGCCGTCGAAGCCCGCGCGCAGCACGTCGTACTGGAGCACCGTGCTGTCCGCCTGCGGCGCGTGCTCGCGTGAGCGCTCCCGCACGAAGACGAAATCGTCCGAGAACGGGACGAGCCGCGGCGCGATACCCTCGCCCACCGTCCGGACGGCCTGGCTGGCGAGGTCCACGACCCGGATGTCGCCGTCCGCTTCGTAGACCACCTTCGAGTGGTCGGGGGAGAAGAACGCCGGAACCACGCGGGCGACGACCTGGGCCAGCGCCGTGAGCGGGACGTCCGGCGCGTTCGGCAGCTCCACGCGCAGGTCCCCGTAGCCGATCCCCACGACCGAATCGACGCGGGCGGGCCGGAAGACGATCTGCGCGTCGCTCGTCGTGCCGCTCGTGCGGAGCGCACCGCGCCGATCGCGGGCGAGCGGGGCCCCGCGCGCCTCGTCGACCACGACGAGCTGCCTGGCGATCTGCCGCACGGCGGGGGCCGGCTCGTGCTCCAGCACTCCGCGGACGATGTCGACGTCGCCCACCCCCAGGGCCTGCAGCGCGTTGAGGCGCACGAGCGCGGCGGGATCGCCCACCGCGCTGCGGATGAGGTCCGTCGCCTCCTCGTCATCGGGACCCAGCCGCTGCAGCGCGAGCACCGTGGCGGCGCGCACGTCGTCGTCGCCCTCGCTCAGCAGGATCTGCCGCAGCACCGGGATCGCGGCCGGGGAGTGCCGGTCCGCCAGGAGCAGGATCGCGTTCACGCGCTCCCTGAGCTGCACGTCGGTACCGCGCGCCAGTGCCACGAGCACGGCGTCCACCTCGGGGCCCATCCGTTCCAGGCGGCTCCGCGCGGCCAGGTACTGCGGCGACGACTGGTCGACGCGCAGAATGGAGCGCACCTGGCTCGTGAAGCGCACCGGGGCCGGCACGTCCGCGGGGGGACCGTGGACGCAGGCGCCCAGCGCCAGGAGCGCCGGCAGGAACGCCAGGCGCGCGCCGTATCGGGCTGGAGATCTGCTCATGGGTTCACCTCCCTGATCGCTCGGGTGCGCCGGGGGTATACGAACCGAGGATTCGCGGCCCGGCGGCACCGGTCGCGAGGGGTACGTTCGCGGGGATCCGCCGCACGTGTGCCCAGGCGAGGACGGCGAAGGCCAGCGCTTCCTTCGCCCCGGGCTCCACGCCCAGCACCTCCCCGCCCTGCACCGGCAGCGGCGCGAGCAGCTCCCGCAGCCGCCGCATGAGGTGGGCGTTCAGCGCCCCACCCCCCGACACCACTACCTCCGCCACGCCCCGCGGCAGCACCCATCGCGCGTAGGCGTCGGCGATGCTCCGGGCCGTCAGCTCCGTCAGCGTGGCGATCAGGTCGAGCCAGTCCCGGTCACCCTCCGGCCCCACCGCCACCACCAGCCGCTCCACCATCGGCCGCCCGAAGACCTCGCGGCCGGTGGACTTCGGCGGTACCTGACTGAAGAACGGGTGAGCGAGCAATTCATGCAACAGGCCCTCGTCCACCTCGCCCTGCTCCGCCAGCCGGCCGTCGCGGTCGAAGCTCATCCGCCCGCCCGTCGCCAGCTCCACCGCGGCGTCGATGAGCGCGTTGCCGGGGCCGGTGTCGAAGGCCATCACGCTCTCGCCCGAGCCCCGCGGCGGTACCCAGCTCACGTTGCCGATACCGCCGATGTTCTGCAGGGCGCGCGCCGCGCCGGGGACGGCGAAGAGCGTCTGGTCCACCCAGGGGACGAGCGGTGCGCCCTGCCCGCCCGCCGCCATGTCGCGCGCCCGGAAGTCCGACACGACCGGCCGGCCGGTCCGCTCCGCGATCGTCGCCGGGTCGCCGAGCTGGAGCGTCGCCCCGCGCCGCCCGTCCCCGGGCGGTTGGTGCCACACCGTCTGCCCGTGCGAGCCGATCACCTCCACCTCGCCGGGCGGAACGCCGGCCTCGTCGCAGACGCGGATCGCCGCCTCCGCGAGCCACTCGCCCAGGTCGGCGTTCAGCGCGCAGATCGCCGCGGCGCTCCCGTCGACGATCGCCGCGTGGATCGCGGAGCGGCGCGGCTCGTCGTACTCCAGCGTGCAGAAGTGGCACACCGCCCACTCGATCGTCTCCGGCCGATCGCCCTCGATGGAGACCAGCGCGGCGTCCACCCCGTCCA
>DASSTO010000132.1:0-2268 GCA_035707865.1 Longimicrobiaceae bacterium
CTGATCGACGGGATGCTGATCGCGGCGAGCTACGGCGTCGGCTCCGCGCTGGGAGTCGCGACCACGCTCGCCGTGCTGTTCCACGAAGTCCCGCAGGAGCTCGGCGACTTCGGGGTGTTGGTCTATGGAGGCCTCCCGGCGCGCAAGGCGGTCCTCTACAACGTCGCCTGTGCGCTCACCGCCGTGGTCGGGGCACTCGTCTCGCTCGTCGTGGGCACCGCCGTCGCCGGCTTCTCCGCCACCCTGCTCCCCGTGGCGGCGGGCAGCTTCCTCTACATCGCCGGCTCCGACCTCATCCCGGAGCTGCAGCGAGAGCACCGGCTCTCCACCTCACTGTGGCAGTCGGGCCTGGTCCTGCTCGGGATCGGGCTGCTGGCACTGCTCTCCGTGCTCGAGCCCTGATCGTTCGGCGATCGGGCGGTCGTGCGGCCCTGCGATGGAGCGGAGGGTGTGGGACTCGAACCCACAAGCCCTTGCGGGCGCTCGTTTTCAAGACGAGTTCCTTGACCAGTTCGGACAACCCTCCGGGCGAGCGCGACAGCACAGCCCACGGCGACGCACTCGACGTTCGGCCCGGCGTCTGGCGGCCGGACCGGGGCCGCCGCAGCGATCCGCGCCGCGTCGAAAGGTAGTGCGGCCCGCGTACCCTCACAACCGGCCGCGACGCCATCTCGCGGCAGGCGGGCAGGCCACTTGACGCTGCTCGTGCTAGCCCTCATGCTGACGGAACGCCCGCGGTCCTCCCCGAACGGTCTCTCCATGCACACCACCGCCGCGTCGACCAGGGTGCCCGACCCGCCGGAGTCCGCGAGCAATGCCGTGCACCCTCGGCGCCGGGCCCCTACCCTGACGGCCTCAATCGTCCTGACGCTGGCGATCGGGATCGGGTTGGGCGTGCCCGTCCTCGCGGCGACCCGCGCAGGTCTCGGCCGCGTGCTCCCGTGTCTGGACTCGCTCGTGTGCGAGGCGAATCCCTCGCTGGACTGGCTCCCGCGCTGGACGGCCCACCGGCGCGTGGTCGCGCAGATCCAGGGGGAGAGCCTGCGCACGCTCCTGTGGGTCGTCCTGGCCCTCGCGCTCCTGCTGCTCGCGGGCGCGCTGGTCAACGTCCTCACGACGCTCCTCGTGCGGGCCGCCGTGCGTCGCCCGGAGATCGCGATGCGCGCTGCACTCGGGGCGAGAGGTTGGCGACTCGTCCGGCAGTTGCTCGTGGAGGGCGTCCTCCTGGTCGTCCCTGGCGCCGCGCTCGGCCTGGCGACGGCGGTCGGGGGAGCGGGCGTTCTCGACCGCTCCTGGCCGTTCGCGCGTACCCCCTGGGCAGCACTCCCGGTCGACGGGCACGTCCTGGCGATCGTGATCGGCACACTGGCGGGAGTGGCGCTGCTCGCGTGGCTGTCGCCGGTGGGCGTCGCGTGGAGGCGCGACCTCCGGCGGCACCTCGCCACGGGCGGGCGCGCGACGGCGGGTCGAGGAGAGGTCGCACTCCGCAACTCCCTGGTCATCCTCCAGATCTCCGCGTCGCTCGTCGTGCTCGCGTGCGCGGGTCTGCTGATCCGGGGATTCGCCTCCTCGCCCGGCCCCCGGCAGGGGCCGGGCTTCGACGCGCGAAACGTGCTCACTGTGCAGGTGCGCCTCCCAGACGGCGGCCGCGCGGACGTCGCGGCGCGCGCCGGCTTCTACGAGGAAGCGATCCGCCGTATCCGCGCGCTGCCCGGCGTCGTGGACACCGGAACGGCGACGATCGGCGCGTGGGTGGGCCTGGGCACGACGGACCAGGTGAGGGACGTCTGCATAGAGTGCCACATCGGGCTGCTCCCGAGGCCGTTGAACGTCGGCCCTGCGCGCATTCACGCCGTGAGCCCCGGCTACTTCCGCGCGCTCGGGGTTCCGGTGCTGGAGGGGCGGGAGTTCGCGGAGGCAGACCGCGCGGGCGCGACGAGGGTGGCCGTCATCGGCCGGAACTTCGCATATCGTCTCTTTCCACAGGGCGAGCCGCTCGGCAAGCCGATCCAGGTCGGTGGCAAGGGCGGCGAGTGGTACCGGGTGGTGGGCGTGGTGGACGACGTACACGCGCAGGGAATCGGCGCGGAGGCGACGGCCGAGCCGGCGCTCTACCTGTCCATTCTCCAGCATCCGCCCCGCTCCGCCGCGGTGGCGGTGCGCACCACCGCCGATCCCATGCGGATCGCACCGGCGGTGGCGAGCGCCGTGAAGGCGATCGAGCCGCGGGTCGCGCTGACGAATACGATGACGATGGACCAGTACCTC
>DASSTO010000133.1:0-12530 GCA_035707865.1 Longimicrobiaceae bacterium
AGCTAAGCGGTTTCGCTCGGTGCCTCAGGCCGGGGGTGGAAGACCGTCCACCCCCGGCCTGATTCACAAGCAGACTCCACAGTTGGAGGGAACATGCGGCGCAACGCCGGCTTCACGCTGATCGAGTTGATGATCGTGGTGGTCATCATCGGCATCCTGGCCGCGATCGCGATTCCGAAGTTCACCTCGGTCTCGAAGAACGCGAAGGAATCCGAGGCTGGCCCGATCCTCAAGGAGATCCTCACGCTCGAGGAGCGCTACAATGCGAAAGAAGGCACCTTCACGACCGACCTCACGCTACTCGAGGGTGGTGCCGGACTCGCGACGAGCGGGAAGTACTTCAGCTACGCGGCAACAGGAGATTCGACGAGCTTCTGCATCTCCGCATCGCCGACGACACTCGGGACGCAGGCCGGGGTCGTCGCCCAGAGCCTCGGCTCGGACGGGGTCTTCCACGAGTCCGCCGACTGCAGCTGACGAACCGCGCCGCCTACACGTCGAGGCGGCGCGGCGCGTGTGACGAGGTAGAATGATCCGGCCCGTAGTAGTCCACGAAGAGGTCCACGTCCTCCCTGAGCCGCAGGCGCACCAGGCGCGCCCCCTCCACCCGCGGCGCGATCCACTCCCAGAGCAGCACGACGATGTTCTCGCTGGACGGAATCCGGCCCCCGTCGCGGAACTCGGCGACGGCGTGGTTGAGGTGCTGGTGATCCAGCCGCTCGGTGACGACCTCGCGAAGGAGCGCGTCGAGGGCGCCGAGGTCGGCGCAGAAGCCGGTCACGGGGTCGGGCGGGCCGGCGACCATGACCTCCAGGCGGTAGTTGTGGCCGTGCCCGTGCGCGTTGGCGCAGGCGCCGAACGCGGCGCGGTTGCGCTCGTCGCTCCACTCGGGGCGATGATACCGGTGCGCGGCGCTGAAGCGGACGACGCGCGTGAGATAGGTGACTCCGCTGCTCATGGGATCCTTGCCGAAGAGGAGCGACGCGCCCGGGAGAAGGTGGGCACCGGGCTCCGGTACGTGGCTTGCAGTGCGCGGGACGGCCTACGAAGATACCCATCCCGACTCGCTCGCGCCGCTCTCCGAGGCTGCGCACGACGCCGGGCGCCGACTCACCCGGCAGCATACGAGTCCCGTTGAACCCCAGCTCGCCCTCGATCCTGGTCGCCGAGGACCACGCGGACAGCCGCGACGCGCTGCGGACGCTCCTCGAAGCGTCCGGGTACCGCGTCGTCGTGGCCGAGGACGGCCGCCAGGCGGTCGACCGCGCACTCGCCGAGTCGCCCACGCTGATCCTGATGGACATCATGATGCCCGAGGTGGACGGTCTGGAGGCGACCCGGATCCTCCGTCGCACCCCCGGCTTCACCGACGTCCCCATCCTCGCGCTCACCGCCATGGAGGGCAGCCGCGAGCGCGCCCTCGAGGCCGGCTGCAACGACTACATCACCAAGCCCATCGACCTGCGGAGCTTCTTCGCCAAGATCCAGGGCTGGCTGGGGAGGGACGAAGGCTGAGCTCCACCGGAGTTACGAGTTACGAGTTACGAGTTGGTGAGTCGCTCAACTCGTAACTCGTACTTCGTAACTCGTAATTCTCCCTCATGCCGCCGTGTCGAGGTCGTGGCGGCGGAGCGCCGCGAGGACGTCCTCGCCGTAGAACATGGCGATGTACTTGGCCTGGATCTCGGTGACGCGGCGCACGGCCCAGACGAGCTCGACGTGGTTCGGCTCGGTGGGGCGCTGGAGGAGGTGCATCCCGCACTCGTCGGGCAGGTGGTCGGCCTTGCGGTTGTTGCACGTCGAGCACGCGGTCACGACGTTCTCCCAGTGGTTCTCGCCGCCGCGGGAGAGCGGGACCACGTGGTCGCGGGTGAGGAACTCACGGTGCTTGAACTCGGCGCGGTGCCGGCCGCAGTACTGGCAGCGGTAGCGGTCGCGCGCGAAGAGGAAGGTGTTGGTGACCTGCCTCCGGAAGCGGCGCGGGACGTGGACGAAGCGCACGAGGCGGATGACCAGCGGGCAGGGGAGCTCCTCGCGCGCAGAGCGGAACTTGCGCGTGGAATCGGTCTCGAGGACCTCGGCCTTGCAATCGATGACCAGGCGCAGGGCCCGCTCGACCGGCAGGATCGTCAGCGGCTCGAACGAGGCATTGAGCGCGAGACACCCCATGGACGACACCTCCCCAGGCTCGGGTTCGCTCTTTGTACGCGCGGAACGGGCGTTTTGTTCATCTCACGCCTGCCGATCCCGCTATCGGCGATCGGTCAAGCGGGTACTGATAGCCGATAGCCGATAGCCGATAGCTGATAGCCCTTTCACAGCAACTGCACCGGATCGCGGTCCAGTGCGACGCGCAGGTCGTCCTTGCCGCCGGGCAGGCTGAAGTGCTCGGCGAAGAAGCGGCCGACGCGGGCGAGGCGGCCGGGGCTCTCGGCGCGCAGGAGCAGGTGCCAGCGCCAGCGGCCGCGCAGGCGGTCGATGGGGCAAGGCGCGGGCCCGATCAGCTCGACGTCGGCGAGGCCGCCCTCGCGCAGCAGCCCCTGGATCCACTGCGCGGCCCGCTCCGCTCCGTGGTGCGTCGCCTCCTCGGTGAGGCCGCTGACGACGACGTTGAGGAGGCGGGCGTGCGGCGGGTAGGCCGGGCTCCGGCGTGCCTCCAGCTCGCGCTCGGCGAAGCCCAGGAAATCGTGCTCGACGGCGCACTCGATGGCGTAGTGGCCGGGCAGGGCGGTCTGGACGATCACCTCCCCGCCCTTCGGGCCGCGGCCGGCGCGGCCCGCCACCTGGGTGATGAGCTGGAAGGTCCGCTCGGTGGCGCGGAAGTCGGGGAGGTTGATGCCGACGTCCGCGTTGATGACGCCGACGAGGGTGACGTTGGGGAAGTCGAGGCCCTTGGCGATCATCTGGGTCCCGAGCAGGACCTGGACCTCGCCGCGCTCGACGCGTCCGAGGATCTCGTGGTGCGCCCACTTGCCCGAGGTGGTGTCGACGTCCATGCGGGCGATGCGGGCGTCGGGGAGGAGCTCACCGAGGGAGCGCTCGACCTGCTCGGTGCCGACGCCGCGGAAGCTGAGGTCCGAAGAGCCGCAGGCGGAGCAGTGGTCGGGCGAGGGCTCCTCGTGGAAGCAGTAGTGGCAGGTGAGCCGCGCGCGTCGCCGGTGGTAGGTGAGCGAGACGTTGCACTGCGGGCAGTGCCAGACCTGTCCGCACTCGCGGCACTGGACGAAGGTGGCGTAGCCGCGGCGGTTGAGCAGGAGGATCGTCTGCTCGCCGCGGCGGAGGCGCTCGCGCATGGCGTCGACGAGCGGCTCGGAGAAGATCGCGGCGGGCGCCGCGTTCTGTGCTTCGCGCTGCCGCTTGCGCTCGGCACGAAGGTCGACGACGCGGATGGGCGGCAGCGGCTGACCGCCGGCGCGCCCGGGGAGGTGGTGCAGCGTGTACTTGCCCGCGTTCGCGTTGGCCCAGCTCTCCAGCGACGGCGTGGCCGAGCCCAGGAGGCAGAGCGCGCCCTCCATCCGCGCGCGGACCACGGCGACCTCGCGCGCGTGGTAGCGCGGCGCGTCGGCCTGCTTGTACGAGCTCTCGTGCTCCTCGTCGACGACGATCGCGCCCAGATCCGGGAGCGGGGCGAAGATCGCCGAGCGCGCCCCGACGACGATGCGCTTCTCGCCGCTGCGCAGCGCGCGCCACTCGTCGTACCGCTCGCCGTCGGAGAGCGCGGAGTGGAGGACCGCGACGCGCTCTCCGAACTCCGCCTTGAAGCGCCCCACCGTCTGCGGAGTGAGGGCGATCTCGGGAACGAGCACGATCGCCGTCCGCCCCTGGCGCTCCACGACCTCGCGCAGCAGCTCGATGTAGACGAGCGTCTTCCCGGAGCCGGTGATTCCGCGCAGGAGGTGGGTGCCGGGCTCGGGGCTCCGGACGCCGGCGACGAGGCTCGCGATCACGTCCGCCTGCGCGGCCGTCGGCACGAGCCGAGCGGCGGGCGGCGTGACGACCCCGGCGTAGGGATCGCGCGCGACCTCCTCCTCGGCGATCTCGGCGAGGCCCTTCTCGACCAGGCCCTTCAGCACGGAAGCGGAGAACCGCAGGCGCCCCGTGAGGTGGGCCGTCTCGGCGACGCCGCCGATCGATTCGAGCAGCTCGTAGCACTCGCGCTGGCGCCGTGCGCGGGCGAAGACGATGCCGCGCTCGCGCAGACTCGGCATCTCGCGCGTGAGCCGGAGGACGCGGTGCGTCCGGACGGGTGGTGCGAGGCGCGGCCCCTCGGTGAAATGCTCCACCACCCCGTCCGCCGCGAGCCGCCGGATGGCGGGCCACCAGACGCGGTCGCCGCACTCGCGTCGCAGGCTCGCCACCGTGCGCGGCCCGTCCTTCCCCCCCAACCACTCCACCAGCCGCCGCTCCAGCGGAGAGAGCGCGGAGGCGGCGACCGCGCCGGAATCGCGCAGGACGAGGAAGTCGGTCGAGCTGTCGCAGAGCGCCGCCGGTAGCGCCGTGCGCAGCACCTGGCCGAGCGGCGCGAGATAGTAGTCCGCGATCCAGCGGGCTAGGCGCAGGAGCTCGGGCGGAGCGGTGGGGCTGGCGTCGAGCACGCCGTGCAGGTCGCGCACGCGCTCCACGTCGGTCTCGGAAACCACCCGGTCGATCCAGCCGATGCGCTCCCGGCGGCCGAAGGGCACGAGGACACGCGCGCCCTCCTCCGCGCGCTCCCGCTGCTCGTCCGGGACGCGGTAGGTGAAGGTGCGGTGGAGCGGGAGCGGGAGGGCGACTTCTGCGAACAACGGGTTAGCGGGGCTGGGGTGATCGGGTGACGCGGTGAACGGGTGAACGGAAGTGCTGAGTGCGCGGGGGGCGGGCATCGGAGGGAAGCTCGGGCCCTGCCGGCCCTCTCCCGGCGCGCTGAGACGCGCCACCCTCTCCCGCTTGCGGGAGAGGGAACGGGTGGGGCTCAATGCTTCCGCCGAGGTGCGCACCGGTAGGATGGGCAAAGCGCAGCGTGCCCATCAGAATCCCCGCGCCGGGGCTCGGGCTCCCGGTCCGCTAAGGCGGACTTCGTGCCGTTCTTGCAGCGGCTTCGGCCGCCCAACGCAGGGGCCGGCCGCGAAGCCCCGTTCACCCGTTCACCCGTTCACTCCACCGTGACCGACTTCGCGAGGTTCCGCGGCTGGTCGACGTCGCAGCCGCGCAGGACGGCGATGTGGTAGGCGAGGAGCTGCAGCGGGATCGACGCCAGGATGGGCGTGAGCGCGTCGTGGGTGCGCGGGATCTGGATGACGTGGTCCGCGTACTCGAGCAGCTCGGTGTCGCCCTCGGTGATCACGGCGATCACGCAGCCCTTGCGCGCCTTCACCTCCTCGATGTTCGACTTGATCTTGTCGTAGACCGCGTCCTTCGGGGCGATGACGACGACCGGCATGTTCTCGTCGATGAGGGCGATGGGCCCGTGCTTCATCTCGGCGGCGGGATAGCCCTCCGCGTGGATGTAGGAGATCTCCTTGAGCTTGAGCGCGCCCTCCAGGGCCGCGGGGAAGTTGTAGCCGCGCCCGAGGTAGAGGAAGTTCGGGTGGTCCTTGTACTCCTCGGCGAGCTTGCGGATGGCGGGCTCGAGCTCGAGGATCTCGGCGACCTGGTCGGGGAGCCGGCCCAGCGCGCGGACGATCTCCCGGCCGCGCGAGGCGGAGAGGGTACCCCGGAGCCGGCCGAGGTGCACGGTGAGCATCGCCAGGACGACCACCTGAGAGGTGAAGGCCTTCGTCGAGGCGACGCCGATCTCCGGCCCGGCGTGCAGGTAGACGCCGGCGTCGGTCTCGCGCGCGATGGTGGAGCCCACGGCGTTCACGATGCCCAGGCAGGTGGCGCCCTGCTGCTTCGCCTCGCGCATCGCCCAGAGCGTGTCGGCCGTCTCGCCCGACTGGGAGATGGAGATGGTGAGCGTCTTCGGCTCGACGACGGGGCGGCGGTAGCGGAACTCGGAGGCGTACTCGACCTCCGTGGGGATGCGCGCGATGTCCTCGAGCAGGTACTCGCCGATGAGCCCGCTGTGCCACGAGGTGCCGCAGCCCAGGATGATGACGCGCTGCACCTGGCGGAGCTCCTCGTCCATCCCGGTGAGGCCGCCCAGCTTGACGGTACCCTCTTCCTCCAGGAGCCGGCCGCGCATCGTCTCGCGGAGCGTCTCCGGCTGCTCCATGATCTCCTTGAGCATGAAGTGCGCGTAGCCGCCGCGCTCCACCTCGCCCAGGTCCCAGTCGAGGCGGTTGACGGGCCGCTCGACCGGGCCCTGGCCGTGACGGTGGACTACGTAGCCGTCGCGGGTGATCGTCGCCATGTCGCCGTCGTCGAGGTAGACGACGTTGCGCGTGTGGGCGATCACGGCGGCGGCGTCGGAGGCGACGAAGGTCTCGCCGTCGTTGCCGACGCCGATCAGCAGCGGGCTGCCGAGCCGAGCCGCGACGATCTTGTCGGGGTCGTGCGTGGAGACGACCGCGATGCCGTACGTTCCCTCGACCTGGCCGAGCGCGATCTCGACGGCGCGCTCCAGCGCGTCGGCCGACCGCCCGACGCGCTCGTGGTAGACCTCCTCGATGAGGTGGACGAGCACCTCGGTGTCGGTCTCGGAGGCGAAGGTGTGCCCGCGCTCCTGCAGGCGGCGGCGCAGCGTGCCCGCGTTCTCGATGATGCCGTTGTGGACGAGCGCGAAGTCGCCCTCCTCCGAGACGTGCGGGTGCGCGTTGCGCGTGGTGGGGGGGCCGTGCGTCGCCCAGCGCGTGTGACCGATGCCGTAGACGCCGGGCGCCGGGTTCTCCTCGACGAGCTTCGTCAGCTCGGCGATCTTTCCCGCCTCCTTGCGCACCTGGATCTGGTGGTCGGTGACGACCGCGATACCCGCGGAGTCGTAACCGCGGTATTCGAGGCGGCGCAGCCCGTCGATGAGGAGCGGAGCGACCTGCCGGTCACCGATGTATCCGATAATGCCGCACATGCTGCCCTTGGGTGGTGGTCGTGGACGGTCAGGCGGGGAGCGCGGCGCGCAGCGACGCCACGAGCGCCTGCGCCTCCTCCCGCGAGGGGGCCTCGGCGATGATCCGGACGATGGGCTCGGTGCCCGACGGCCGCAGGTGCGCCCAGCGGCGCTGCTCGGGCCAGTCGAGCCGAAGCCCGTCCTGGCGATCGACCTGCGGGGCGTTCAGCTGCGACGCGAGCTGGTCGTATGCCGCATCGAGCGAGCCACGGGGCCGCTCGATCTTCTCCTTGACGATCTCGTACCGGCCGATCCCCTCGGCGATCTCGGAGAGCGGACGCCCTTCGTCCGCAAGCAGTTGCAGGATCAGCGCCGCGGCGACGGGGGCGTCCCGCGTCAGGTGGACGTCGGGGAGGATCACGCCACCGTTGCCCTCGCCGCCCACCGTGGCGCTCTCGGCCTCCATGCGGCGCGCGACGTTGATCTCGCCCACGGGCGCGCGCACGAGCCGCACGCCCGCCTCCTCCGTGACGTCGTCGAGCAGACGGCTCGTCGAGAGGTTGGTCACCACGGTGCCCGGCCGGCGGCGCAGCAGCAGGCGGGTGGCGAGGGCGAGGGTGTAGTCCTCGCCGATGGCGCGACCACGCTCGCTGACGAGCGAGAGCCGGTCGACGTCGGGGTCGGTCGCGAGGCCGAGGTCGGCGTGCGTCTCGCGCACGAGCGCTTCGAGCTCGCCGAGGTTGGCCGCCACCGGCTCGGGCTCACGCGGGAAGAGGCCGTCGGTCTCGAGGTTGATCGCCTCGACCTCGCAGCCGAGGGCCTCGAGCAGCCTCGGGAAGATGGTCCCGCCGGCGCCGCGCACGCAGTCGAGCGCGACGCGGAAGCGGCGGGCGCGGATCTTCCCGACGTCGAGGAACGGCAGCGAGAGGATCTTCTCCAGGTGCCGGTCGACGGCGTGCTCGTCCGCACGCCACTGGCCGAGGTCGCGCCAGCCCGCGCGCGGGATCTCGCCGTCGAGGTAGGCGCGCATCGCCTCGCCCTGCTGCGCGTCGAGGAACATCCCCGAAGGGCCGATGAACTTGAGGGCGTTCCACTCGATGGGGTTGTGGCTCGCCGTGACCGCCAGCCCGCCGGCCGCGCCGAGCTCCTCGACGGAGAGCTGAACGCTCGGGGTGGGGGCGATGCCCACGTCGACCACGTCGCAGCCCACCGACTGGAGCGCGGCCGTCGCGGCGCGGACGAACATGGGGCCGGAGACGCGCGAATCGCGGCCGACCACGATCGTCTTCCCCGGCCCGTTGCGGAGCGCATAGGCGCCGAAGGCGGCGGCGAAGTGCGCCACCACCTCGGGCGTGAGCCCCTCGCCCACGCGCCCCCGAACTCCGGAGACGCTGACCATCAACCGCGACGTATCCATCCCCTAATCCCGTGTCGTGTAGCTGGTTTCACAGTACCTCCGACAGTCCGATGAATGTCGGGCACGCGCCAGACGACGTCAAGCGACGGGCCGCCGGCACGCGTGCCCCCGCGCGCGGCGCGATGTTCGCATCGAGCTCACCGGGTTCGTCTCCATCCCGACTCCGAGACCGATGGAACTCTCACTTCCGCAGCTCCTGACCGACACGGCGAGGCGCCGGCCGCAGCGGACGGCGGTACTCCAGGACGACTCCGCCGTCTCGTTCGCAGGTCTCGCGCACGACGTCGATCGCCTCGCCGGCCGCCTGGCGGAGCGGGGGGTGCGTGGGCGGGTGGGGGTTCTCCTCCCGAACATCGGTAGTTTTCCGCTCGTTCTTTACGGCATCCTCCGCGCCGGCGGGAGTGCGCTGCTGCTGAACCCGATGAATTCGCCGCGGGAGGTGGAGGAGCAGCTTCGCGACGCCGGGGTGGAGAGCGTCTTCACCACCGAGCCGCTGACGGCGCTCCTGCCCCGCGGCGCGCGCGCCCTCCTGGCCGGCGGCCTCCCCGACGAACTCCGCGTGGTGAGCGAGGTGGAGGACCGGCTCGTCCGGCTCGCGGGCGCTCCGGCTCCCCCGCCGATGCCGCCGGGCGGCGACCACGAGGCCGTGACGCTCTACACCGCGGCGGAGCGGGGGCGGGCACGGGGTGCGGTGCTGAGCCACACCAACCTCGTGGCGGACCTCGAAGCCAGCATCGAGGCGATGGGGATCGCGGCCGAGGACCGGGTGCTCGGGGTGCTCCCCTACGTCCACACCTTCGGGCTGACCGTGGGTCTCACCGCGCCCCTCGCGGCCGGCGCGACGGTCATCCCGGTCGAGCGCTACAACCCGCTCAAGGTGCTCGACGTGCTGGAGGATCTGCGCCCGACCGTCATGCTCGGCGTGCCGACGATCTTCATCGGCCTGATCTCCGCGGTGGAGCGACGGGGCACGCCGAAGCACTCGCTGCGGGTGGCGATCTCGGGCGGCGCACCGCTCGCGCCGGAGGTCGCCGCACGGTGGGAAGAGGTCTTCGGGCTGCCGTTGCGCCAGGGCTACGGGCTCACCGAAGCCTCACCCGTCTGCCTCTTCAACCGCGTCGATCGGCCCAACCACCGGGGCGCCGTCGGCTCGGCGCTCCCCGGCGTCGAGGTCACGGTCCGTGCGCCGGACGGCGAGGAGCTACCGGCCGGCGAGGTGGGCGAGATCTGCGTCCGCGGTCCGAACGTCTTCGGCGGCTACCTGGGCGAGGGAGGGCGGCAGCCGGACGAGTTCTGGGGAGACTGGCTCCGCACCGGCGACCTCGGGAGCATCGATGCCGAGGGTGTCGTGCGCTTCCGCGGCGTGCTGAAGCCGATGTTCACGCGTAACGGCTTCAACGTCTACCCGCACGAGATCGAGCGCGTCCTGGAGGCGGACGAGCGCATCGAGCACGCCGAGGTGCTCGCGCGCCCGGAGCCCGTGCGCGAGAACGAGATCGTGCTCCGGGTCGTCCGGGCGAGCGGGGCCCCCCTGACCGACGACGAGGTGCGTGAGATCTGCCGAGCCCGGCTGGCGGCGTACAAGCAGCCCACGCGCATCCGGATCGGTTGAGCGCTTCCGCCCGCGCCGGGAGCGCCCTATCTTCCGGCCGCGCGACCGACACCCAGGAGCGGAAGACACATGACGGATCAGCCCATCCAGGAGCACTTCGGCACCCTCGCGGTGCACGCCGGCCAGCGCCCGGACCCGACGACGGGCGCGATCATGACACCGGTCTATCAGACCTCGACCTACGTGCAGCCCGAGCTGGGGCGGCACCTGGGCTACGAGTACGCGCGGACGCAGAACCCCACGCGCGAGGCGCTGGAGGCGAACGTCGCCGCGCTCGAGGGCGGCCGCTTCGGCGTCGCGTTCGCGTCGGGCAGCGCGGCGCTCGACACGGTCGTGAAGCTCCTCTCCGCGGGCGACCACGTCGTCTCGGGCGAGGGGGTCTACGGCGGCACCTACCGGCTCTTCACGCGGGTCAGCTCGCGGCAGGGCATCGAGTTCAGCTTCGTGGACTCGCACGACCTCGACCAGATCCGCGCCGCGATCCGGCCGGGCACGCGCCTGGTGCACGTGGAGACGCCGACGAACCCGATGATGCGGCTCACCGACCTGCGCGCCGCGGCCGAGATCGCGCACGCGGCCGGGGCGCTGCTGAGCGTCGACAACACCTTCGCCTCGCCGTACAACCAGCGCCCGCTGGAGCTGGGCGCCGACCTGGTGATCCACTCGACGACCAAGTACCTGAACGGCCACTCGGACGTGGTGGGCGGGATCGTCGTGCTGAACGACGAGGCCCTGCACGAGCGCCTGCGCTTCCTGCAGAACGCCGCGGGCGCCGTGCCCGGGCCGTGGGACTGCTGGCTGGTGCTGCGCGGCACCAAGACGCTGCACCTGCGGATGAGGGCGCACAACGAGAACGGCCAGCGCATCGCCGAGTGGCTGGACGGGCACCCGAAAGTGGAGCGCGTCCACTATCCGGGCCTCGCCTCGCACCCGCAGCACGAGCTGGCGAAGCGGCAGATGCGCGGCTTCACGGGAATGATCTCCGTCGAGATGGGCTCGGCGGCTCGGGCCAAGCAGCTGGTGGAGAGCGTGCGCATCTTCGCGCTGGCCGAGTCGCTCGGCGGGGTGGAGAGCCTGATCGGCAACCCGGCGGTGATGACCCACGCCTCCGTACCCGAGGAGCGCCGCGACCGGATGGGCGTGACTGCCGGGCTCGTGCGCCTCTCGTGCGGCGTGGAGGACGCGGAGGACCTCATCGCCGACCTGGAGCAGGCGCTGGAGAAGGTGACGGCGTGAAGATCCTCATCGTGGGCAACGGCGGGCGCGAGCACGCGCTCCTCTGGAAGCTGCACCGGGACGCACCCGAGGCGGAGTTCCACATCACGCGCGGCAACGCGGGGACGGGCGCGCTGGCGGAGCCCATCGCCCTCGGCCCCACCGAGATCGCGGCGCTCGCCGACTGGACGGCGGCCAACGGGGTGGACCTTACGGTCGTTGGCCCCGAGGTCCCGCTCGCGGAGGGAATCGTGGATCGCTTCGCCGAGCGCGGCCTGCCGATCTTCGGCCCGACCGCGGCCGCGGCCGAGATCGAGAGCTCGAAGGCCTTCTCGAAGCGTCTGATGCAGCGCCACGGCATCCCGACCGCGGCGTTCGAGACCTTCACCGACGCGGCCGGGGCGGAGGCGTTCGCGCGTCGGCTCGGGGCGCCGCTGGTGGTGAAGGCCTCGGGCCTGGCCGCCGGCAAGGGCGCGGTGGTGTGCGAGACGATGGACGAGGCGCTCGGCGCCATCCGCGGGATCCTGGCGGAGGGGTCGCTCGGCGAGGCGGGCAGCGAGCTGGTGATCGAGGAGTTCATGCGAGGCGAGGAGATCTCGCTCTTCGCGCTGACGGACGGCGAGTGCGTCGTGCCTCTGCTGCCCGCGCAGGACCACAAGCGCATCGGCGAGGGCGACACCGGCCCGAACACCGGTGGGATGGGCGCCTACGCGCCGGTGGCCATCGCGACGCCCGACGTCGTCGAGCGAGCCACGCGGGAGATCCTGGTGCCGACGGTCCGGGCGATGGCCGCCGAGGGCCGTCCCTTCCGCGGGCTCCTCTACGCGGGCCTCATGCTCACCGTCGAGGGGCCGAAGGTGGTGGAGTTCAACTGCCGTTTCGGCGACCCGGAGACGCAGGTGGTGCTCCCCATGATGGAAAGCTCGCTGCTCGAGCCGATGCTCGCGATCGCGCGCGGCGCGGGGCTGGAGCGGTGGGTGGCATCGGGGCTGCAATGGCGCGAGGGCGCGGCCGTCACCACCGTGCTGGCCGCCGAGGGCTACCCGGGCGACTACCGGCGCGGCCTGCCGATCGAGATCGCACCCGAAGTGTCGGCGGCGGACGACGTCCTCGTCTTCCACGCCGGCACCGCGCTGCTCGGCGGGATGGACGTCACCAGCGGCGGTCGCGTCCTCGCCGTCACCGGCCTCGGCGCGGACGTCGCGGAGGCCGCCGAGCGGAGTCGCTGGGGCGCGGAGCGAATCCGGTTCCCCGGTCGCTACTTCCGGCGCGACATCGCGTGGCGGGAAGTGGGCCGCCAGTCGTCGGTCGTGGGGGGGCGG
>DASSTO010000134.1:0-6384 GCA_035707865.1 Longimicrobiaceae bacterium
TCGTCGACGCCGATGGGCTTGGAGATGTAGTCGAAGGCGCCGAGCTTCATCGCCTCCACCGCCGTGCCGATGGAGCCGTCGCCGGTGACCATGACGAACTCCGCGTCGGTCTGGAGCGTGCGGCCGACGGCGAGGACGTCGAGGCCGCCGATGCCGGGGAGGTTGACGTCGAGCAGGACGATGTCGAAGAGCTCGCGCTCGAGCGCCTTGAGCGCCTCGGGACCGCTCTGGGCCACCTCCACGACGCAACCGTCGCGCTCGAGTACGGCGACGATGAACCGGTAGACGCTCTCGTCGTCCTCGGTGACGAGCACTCTCGGCTTGGATGTACTGTGCTGCTGCATTTCGGAGGAGAGAACGATCGATCCACGAGCGCACGGCGGTCCGGCCTGGAGCGCTCCGAAACTTCGGCCGGGGCGGAGGTTCCGTCCTGCTCGGTCAATGATGAGTATCGACCGTCCGGAGAGGCGTCTTTACCCGCGGAAACGGCCGGGCCTCCGCGCAGGAGCGGCGCGGAGGCCCGGCCGGAGAGCCGTGGAGGGCTATCGCACGACCAGGTTGACGAGCCGGTCGGGCACGAAGATCGTCTTGCGAACGGCCCCGCCGTCGACGAAGCGCTGCACGTTGGCGTCGGCGAGCGCCGCCTCGCGGGCGGCGGCCTCGTCGATCCCGCGCGGCATCCGCATACGCGCGCGGACTTTCCCGTTCACCTGCACCACGAACTCGACCTCGTCGGCGACCGCCCTCGCCGGGTCGTAGCTCGGCCAGCGGCCCGCGTCGAAGATGGACCCGCCGTGGCCCAGCCGCTCCCACAGCTCCTCGGCCAGGTGCGGAGCGAAGGGCGCGACCATCAGGAGGAGCGGATCGACCGCCGCGCGCTCGGCCCTGCGGCCGCCGGCCCGCACGACGTTCAGGTACTCCATCATCGCCGCGATGGCGGTGTTGAAGCGCAGCGCCTCGACCTCCTCCGTCACCTTCCAGATGGTGGCGTGGAGTTTCTGTTCGACCGCCGGATCCAGCGGACGCTCCTCGGCGGAGAGCACGGCGTCCCAGAGGCGGTTCAGGAAGTTGAAGGGACCGGTGATGCCCGCTTCGCGGAAGTCGCCGCCCTCCTGGTAGGGCCCCAGGAACATGAGGTAGGTGCGGAAGGTGTCCGCGCCGTACTGGTCGATGTATTCGTCCGGGACCACGACGTTACCGCGCGACTTCGACATCTTCGCGCCCTCCTTGATGATGAGCCCGTGCGCGCGGAAGCGCTCGAAGGGCTCCTCGAAGGAGACGTGCCCCAGGTCGTGGAGCACCATGGTGACGAAGCGCGCGTAGAGCAGGTGCAGGACGGCGTGCTCGTTGCCCCCGATGTAGGTGTCCACCGGGAGCCACCCGCGGGTGATCTCGGGGTCGAAGGGCAGCGCCTGGTTGCCCGCCGAGGGATAGCGCAGGAAATACCAGGCGGAGTCCAGGAAGGTGTCCGAGACGTCCGTCTCGCGGCGCGCGGTGCCGCCGCAGCCGGGGCACTCGGTGACGTACCACTCCTCGTGGCGCGCCAGCGGCGAGATGCCGGACTCGTCGGGCTTGTAGTCCTCCACGAAGGGCAGGACGACCGGGAGCTGATCCTCCGGCACCGGGATCGTACCGCAGGTGTCGCAGTAGAGGATCGGGATCGGTGGCCCCCAGTAGCGCTGGCGAGAGATGCACCAGTCGTGCAGACGGTAGTTGACCTGCGGCTCGGCGACGCCCTTCGCCTGCAGATCGGCGGTGATCCGCTTCTTCGCCACCTGCCAGTCCAGCCCATCGTAGCCGGCGGAGTTGACGAGCACGCCCGGACCGACGTACGCCTCCTCGAGCGGGGTGGAGGCGTCCTGCCCGGGCCCGGCGATCACGCGACGGATGGGCAGCCCGAACTTCCTCGCGAACTCGAAGTCGCGCTCGTCGTGGCCGGGCACCGCCATGATCGCGCCGGTACCGTACTCCATGAGCACGTAGTCGGCGATCCAGACCGGGATCTCCTCGCCCGTCGCGGGGTTCACGGCGCGGCCGCCGGTGAAGACGCCGGTCTTCTCCTTGTCCGTCGTCTTCCGCGTGACGAGGTCGGTCGCGCTGACCCGCTGGCGGTACGCCTCCACCTCCTCGCGCCGATCCGGCGTCGTGAGCACCTCCACCAGCGGGTGCTCCGGCGCGAGCACCATGTAGGTCGCGCCGTAGATGGTGTCCGGGCGCGTGGTGAACACCTCGACGGCAGGATCCGGGGACCGGGAGTCGGGATCCAGGGGGAAGCGCACGTGGGCGCCCTCGCTCTTCCCGATCCAGTTCTCCTGCGCCTTCTTCGTCGTCTCCGACCAGTCGATCCAGCTCAGGTTCTCCAGCAGACGCGGTGCGTACTCGGTGATGCGGAAGAACCACTGTGAGAGGTTACGCAGCTCCACGGGCGTGCCGCAGCGCTCGCACTCCCCACCGACCACCTGTTCGTTGGCGAGAACGGTGTTGCACGAGGGGCACCAGTTGACCGGCGCCTCCTTCTTCACCGCCAGGCCCGCCTTGTAGAGCTGCAGGAAGAGCCACTGGGTCCAGCGGTAGTACGTCGGGCTGGTGGTGTCGACCGTGTGGTTCCAGTCGTACATGAAGCCGACGCGCTTCAGCTGCCGCGTGAAGTTGGCGATGTTGCGCGGGATCAGCTCCATCGGGTGCGTGCCCGTCTTCAGCGCGAAGTTCTCCGAGTGGATCCCGAAGGCGTCGAAACCGATCGGCTCGAAGACGTCGTGCCCCCGCAGCCGCCGGTAGCGGCCGTGGATGTCCGCGCCCGTGAAGGCGTAGATGTTCCCCACGTGCAGGCCCTCCGCCGAGGGATAGGGGAACATCATGAGGTTGTAGAACGGACGGCCCTCGCGCCCCAGCCGGCGCAGCTCGTCGTCCGAGTAGGTGTTCGTTCCCCGCTCGGCCCAGCGGGCCTGCCACTTCCGCTCGACTTCCGCCGGGGCGTAGGCGTTCGTGGAACTGTCCTGATCGCTCATGAGGGTAACCGGCACGAGTACAAGACGGGCCGGCGGCGTGTGGCCGACGGCCCGGAAAGCCCTGTAAATCTAGGAGAAGGCGAGCGGATGACAAGGGATGCGGCTATCGGCTATCGGGGGCTACCCGCGAGCTGCTCGACGGCGGCATACGGATCCTTCTGGTTCGCGCGGGCCGCGGCGAAGATGCGGTCGAGGGTGGTGCGCAGGTCACCGCCGCCCTGATCGTAGACGCGCTCGAAGAGGTCGAGCCGGTGGTAGTAGAGACGGCGCGCGAGGAGGCTGGCGTTGTTGAGCGGCGTGTGCAGGAAGCCCGCGTAGGTGCTCGCCTGGAACCGTGGCTGCACCTGCTCCACGAAGGTGCGTTTCGCGTCGGTGAAGATCACCTCGCGGCGCTGGAGCTTCTGCTCGTACGAGAGGTCCGTACGCGAATACAGCGACTCGAGCCGGGCGACGAGGCCGTCGAGGAAGGCGCCGAAGACCAGCTGGTCGTGCCAGTTGGCCCGGGCCTGGCGGCAGTCCTCCGGCCGGGGCTCGTAGCGGCCGCAGAAGAAGGCGATTGCGCCGCGGTTGCCGACGAACTCGGCGAGGCTCTCGTTGAACATCGCCTTGCCCGGCGCATAGAGCGTGTTGTGCGTCAGCTCGTGGACCACGGTCTCCGCCAGCGACACGGAATCGTAGCGCAGCAGCGGCGAGACGAGCGGGTCGTTGAACCAGCCGAGGGTGCTGAAGGCGGTGGTGGGGCGCAGGTAGGTGTCGAGCCCCTTCCGCTCCAGCGCGGCCATCTGTTTGCGCGCGGCGCCCTCGCTGAAGAAGCCCTTGTACGGGACGTGCCCGACGATGGGGAACCACCAGGTATAGGCCTCGAACCGGTCCTTGTAGGCGGCGGAGACGATGAGGGCGAGGGTATCGCTGTCGAGGCGCGAGAAGGTGGTGTAGCTGTCGCCGGCCTTCAGCCCGAGCGAGTCCTGCGCGAAGGTGCGCGCCTGCAGCACGAGGCGCAGCTTCTCGCGGGTGACGGGCGGGGTGGTGGAGTCCGCGACGAGCTCGGCGATCGGCCTGCGGCGGCTGAGGATCTTCGCCTCCTCGTAGCCGGCGCGCAGCACGTAGATCGGCGAGCAGGCGGCCGCCGAGAGGAGCAGCAGGAGCGTCGCGGGGAGGAGTCGCGGTAGTCGGGTCATTCCGGGCCCTCGGGAATCCAGTTCCGGACCGGCACGGGTACACTCCTTGCGACTCCCGAACAGCCCTTGCAGCGCCGGTCTTCGTTGCAGGATCACAGTTTCCAGGAGGAGAACGATGGCACTCTTCGGACGCGACTACGACCGCCTCTACGGTACCTGGGGCACCGGGTACACCGGCTACGACCAGGGCTACTACGGCGGTGCGCAGAACTTCGGCACCGGTTACGGCTACGACCGCGGCTACTACATGGGGAACGCCGGCTACGACAACAACTTCAAGAGCCGCTGGCAGACCGACAACGGCGATCCCTTCGGCGATCGTAGCGCCCGTACGCCGATGCGCGTGATCCACGACAACCGGGGCTACGACCGGAACTTCCGGGCGATGGGCTACGACCGGAACTATACGGCCCGGGACCGCAACTTCACCAACTCCGGCTACGGCCGGGACTACTACTCGGCCAACCCGATGGGCTACGAGCCGTACCGGCGCGGCTCGTGGGGTCGGTACGACCGGCAGATCCGCCAGGGACGCGAGTACGACAGCGGCTGGTTCTGACGCCGGCGAAAGGATCACGGGGGCGGCCGCGGCGGCCGCCCCCGTGATCTTCCCTACGCTTTGCCCATCCTGCGCTTCAGCTCCTGGAGGCGGGCCTCGACGTCGTCGGCGTCGGGCGCGCCCGAGCCCCCCCCGTCCTCCGGCGTCCGCGCGCGGCCTGCGCCGTGCTTCAGCTCGGCGACGAGCAGGATCCGGTTCGCGTCCGCCTCCTGGAAGCGCTGTTTCATCTCGTCGGCCTCGCGCGCGCGGAGCTCCAGCTCGGCCTCGGCCGCCGCGACCTTCTTCTCGAGCACCGAGACGCGCTCGCGGTAGCGCGCCGCCCATTCGTCCGCGACACGGACGGTTTCGGAGTCGCCGATGCGGGCGGCCATCTGACCGCGCCGCTGCGTCTGCTCCAGGCGCGAACGCTCGCTGGCCAGCTCGGCGCGGGCGCGGTCGAGAGCGGAGCGGTACTCCGGCAGCGCCGCGCGCGCGGCCACCAGCTCCCGGCGCATCGCCGAGAGCAGCTCCGCCACCTGGTCCTGCGGCTCACGCCGGTTCAGCTCCGAGCGAAAGGCTGCCACGCTCTCACGAAAGAGTCGTTGGAGGTCTTCGAACATGAGGAGAAAGCTACATCTCCGGCGCGCCGTGGACCAGAGCCGCGGGCGCCCGGGAGCAGGCCCGAGTCTTGCTCGGTCAGGCCGGACCGACTCACCCGGGAGCACTATGTCGACTCAGGAGACCGCCGTCCCCCGCTCCGCCGCCGAGCAGGGGCTCACGAAGGAGGAACGGAGGTCCGTCACGCACGGCGACTTCTGGATCCCCGAGGAGGAACGGGAGAAGTACAAGCGTGCGCTGGTCGCGCTCAACCGCGCGGCGATCCCCTACGTGGTCAGCGGCGCCTATGCCATCTACGAGCACACGGGAATCTATCGCGAGACCAAGGACCTGGACCTCTTCCTCGAGCCCGACCAGGTGGTTCCCGCGGCACGCGTGCTGAAGGAGGCGGGCTTCCTGATGCGGCTGGAGCAGCCGCACTGGCTGGCCAAGGCGATGCTGGGCGAGCACTTCCTCGACCTCATCTTCGGCATGGGCAACGGCCTGGCGCTCATCGACCAGGATTGGTTCCGGCACAGCACGCCCGCGATCCTCGCGGCGAACACCGTGCGGGTGGCACCGGCGGAGGAGCTGATCTGGCACCGGCTCTTCATCAGCGAGCGGCACCGGCAGGACATGGCGGACATCGTCCACCTGATCCTCTGCCAGGGAGACCAGCTCGACTGGGACCGTCTGGTCACGAAGACGGGGCCGCACTGGCCGGTTCTGCTCGCGCAGCTCCAGATGTTCGGCTACATCTACCCCGAGGCGAACGACCGGATTCCGGCGCACGTGATGGAGACGCTCCTGGCGCGGGCCCGCGAAGAGATCGGCCGTCCGCGCTCGGGCGAGGCGCTCACGCGCGGCACGCTCCTCTCTCGCTTCAGCTTCGCGATCGACGTGAACGAGTGGGGGATGCGGGACCTGCGCGACGAGCTGATCCGCGCGACCGAGCGCCTCCCCGTGGTTCGCGAGATCGCCGAAGCCGACGTGTGGGACGAGCGCTCGGCGATGGTGGAGGACTACCGAACCCGCATGAGCCGATGACCGAGCAAGAGCCGCT
>DASSTO010000135.1:0-45138 GCA_035707865.1 Longimicrobiaceae bacterium
TCGCCGAGCGCCTGGCGCACGAGATCGAGGAGAGGAGCGGGAAGGAGACCCGCACCCTCGTGCTGGGGCACATCCAGCGCGGGGGCTCCCCCATCGCCTACGATCGCAACCTCGCCCTGCGCCTCGGCGCCGCCGCCGTGCGCTGCGTCCACGACGGAGACATGGGGACGATGGTTGCGCTCCGGGGGCAGTCGATCCGCTCGGTTCCACTCGCAGAGGCCGTGCGCGGGATCAAGACGGTCCCGCTCGACGGCGACATCGTGAAGACCGCGCGCGAGCTCGGTATCTCGCTGGGCGACTGAGGCTGCTTCCGCTCGCCCGAACCCGCGCATCCGGAGGACCGTCGTGGCACTGACCGCAAGGCAGAGGGCGCAGCTGCGCGCGCTGGCGCACCACCTGAAGCCCGTCCAGCAGGTGGGGAAGGAGGGGCTCACCGATACCGCGGTGCGCACCATCGCGGACGCGTTCAACACGCGGGAGCTGCTCAAGGTGAAGGTGCAGGAGGCCGCTCCACTCGGTGCGCGGGAGGCGGGCGCGGCACTGGCCGAGCGGATCCCGGGCGCGGAGCACGTGCAGACGATCGGCAGGACCGTGGTTCTCTACCGCCCGGACCCCGAGAGACCGGAGATCAGGCTGGAGTGAGGCGACCGCGAATCCTGGATCGCGACGCCTGGAGGGGGTGGCTGCAGGGCTGGCGTGCGGAGCTCCGGGAGGCTCGCGGAAACCGTCGGCAGGCGCTCCTGCTGGCGGCGCTGGTGCTGCTCGGTGTCGGCGCCTGCGGCGCGGGAGCGGCCGTGGGCGCCTGGACGCAGGTCTGCGCGACCGGCTGCCCGACGGCCCGGGAGATCGAGGACTTCGCGCCCCGGCAGGCATCCATCCTCTACGACGACCGCGGCGGCGTCCTGGGGATGTTCTACCGGGAGCGACGCCAGCTCGTCCCCATCGGCACGCTCCCGCGCTACGTTCCCCTCGCCTTCGTCTCGATCGAGGATCGGCGGTTCTTCGAGCACGAGGGAGTGGACCTGGTGCGGATGGTGGCCGCGGTCCGCGACAACCTCATCGGCGGGTGGGGCGGGCCGGGCGGCAGCACGATCACCATGCAGCTCGCCCGCAATCTCTTCCCCGAGCAGCTGCCGATGCGGGAGAAGACGCTGCGTCGGAAGCTCGCGGAGATGCGCCTGGCGCGGCAGATCGAGGCGCACTTCAGCAAGCGGCAGATCCTCCAGCTCTACCTCAACCACATCTACCTGGGGAGCGGCGCCTACGGCGTCGAGGCGGCGGCGCGCACCTACTTCGGGAAATCGGCCTCGGAGCTGACGATCCCGGAGGCGGCGACGCTCGCGGCGTTGCCCAAGGCCCCGAGCCGTTACGACCCCCGGCGCGACCCGGAGGCCGCGCTGCAGCGGCGCAACCTGGTTCTGCGCGCGATGGCGGAGTACGGCGTGATCGACGAGGCGCAGGCGCGGCGGTTCGAGCGTACCCGGCTCGTGCTCGCGCCGCCTCGCGGGGTGGAGCACGCACCCTATTTCGTGGAGCAGGTGCGCCGGCAGCTGGAGGATCGCTTCGGCGAGCTGCTCTACACCGGCGGCCTGAAGATCTACACGACGATCGACCCGGAGCTGCAGCGGGCGTCGGAGATCGCGCTGGAGGGGCAGCTGGAGGCGGTGGAGAAGGGTGAGTACGGAGATTTCCGCGCGCCCACCTACGCCGGGTTCACGGCCGCACACGCCGGTCACGACAACTTCGCGCAGACGCCGTACCTCCAGGGCCTGGTCGTCGTGATGGACCCGATCTCCGGCGCGGTGCGGGCGATGGTGGGCGGGCGCGACTTCCGGCAGTCGCAGTTCAATCGAGCCACCCAGGCGCTGCGCCAGCCGGGCTCGGCGTTCAAGCCCTTCGTCTACGCCGCTGCGCTGGAGCAGGGCCGCTCCCCGCTCTCGGAGATCGAGGACGCGCCGCTCTCCATCGGGCAGGCCGATGGGAGTGTCTGGACGCCGGAGAACTACGAGGCGGGTTACGAGGGCGAGATGTCGCTGCGCGCAGCGCTGATGCACTCGCGCAACCTCCCCGCGATCCGCCTCGGCCTGGAGGTCGGAGTCGACGCGGTGCGCGGGGTGGCGCGGCGGGCGGGCGTCGGTACGCCGATCCCGGGCTATCCCTCCGTCTTCATCGGGTCGGCCGCGGTCTACCCGATCGACCTCATCTCCGCCTACGCGGCCTTCGCGAACGGTGGCCTGCGGGTGGAGCCGCGCTACGTCCAGCGGGTGGACGACCGCGAGGGCCACCTCCTCTGGCAACCGGCGGACCCACCGCGCACCGCCTTCGCTCCCTCTCTCTCCTGGATCCTCACCGACATGCTGCGCGAGGTGGTCGACCACGGCACCGGCTATTCGGTCCGGGACCCGGCCGTCGGGGATCTGCCCTATACCATTCCGGCCGCGGGGAAGACGGGGACCACCAACGACAACGCGGACGCCTGGTTCGTCGGCTACACGCCCGACCTGCTCGCGGGGGTGTGGATCGGCTTCGACCAGCCGAAGCGCATCCAACCCGGGGCGACCGGCGGAGGGCTCGCGGCGCCGGTGTGGGCACGGGTCGTGCGAACGTACTACCGGACCCACCCCATCCCGACTCCGTGGGCGCGCCCGGCCGACGTGGCGATTCGCCACATCAGCCGCTGGACCGGGAAGGCGGTCACCGAGGACTGCCCGTACATGGTCGGTGCGTACACGGACTACTTCGTAGGGTCCGCTGCGCCCGAGGCCGGCTGCGATCCGCCGGAGGTACAGTTCCAGCGCGACCCCACGCCGTGGCTCCCCGGCCGGCCGGTCTTCCCGGGCCGACCGCGGGTCCCGGAGCGGGAGCTCCTCGACACGGTGCCGAAGCGCGGGGGTGGAGAGGCGCCGTAAGCGAGCAACCGGATGGTGCAGAAGTCGAAGGCACGTCGAATCGCAGGCGTTCTCCTGATCGGTGTGGTGGCCCTCGCCGTGGCCGGCTTCGCCTGGGTCTGGTTCGCGCCCTGCTGGCTCGGCGGGTGCGCACCGGTAGACGACCTGGCCAGCTACCAGGCCGAGGGCTCCCAGCTCTACGACGTCCACGACCGACCCGTCGGCCTGCTCGCCACGGTGAACCGGCGCGTGGTCCCGCTCGACTCCCTCCCCGAGTTCCTCCCGGACGCGTTCGTGGCCGTCGAGGACCAGCGCTTCTACGAGCACGGCGGGATCGACTTCCGCCGCATCCTCGGCGCGCTCGTCCACGACATCCGGGCCGGCGGCGCGGAGGAGGGGGCGAGCACCATCACGCAGCAGCTCGCGCGCAACCTCTTCCCGAAGTGGCTGCCGTACCAGGAGCGGAGCCTGAAGCGGAAGATCCTGGAGGCGCGGGTGGCGCGACAGCTGGAACGGCGCTTCTCCAAGCAGAAGATCCTGGAGCTCTACCTCAACCACATCTACCTGGGCGAGGGCGCGTACGGCGTGGAGGCAGCGGCCCGCACCTACTTCGGGAAACCCGCTTCCGAGGTGACGCTGCCTGAAGCGGCCACACTCGCCGCCCTCCCGAAGGCGCCCTCCGAGCTGGACCCCGTGGACAACCCGAAGGGCGCGCTGGAGCGCCGGAACCTGGTGCTCGACGAGATGGCGCAGGCCGGCTACATCACCCGGGCGCGCGCGGCCGAGGCGAAGGGCAGGCCCCTGGGCCTCGCGAAGGACACGGACGACGAGGACCGGGTGCGCAGCTCGTACTTCGTGGAGGAGGTCCGCAAGGAGCTGGAGAGCGTGGTCGGGGATCGCTTCTACACGTCCGGGCTGAAGATCTACACCACGCTCGACCTCGACGCGCAGCGCGCCGCCGAGCAGGAGCTGGCGCGGCAGCTCGACGCCGTGGAGACGGGGCGCTTCGGTAGCTTCCATCATCCCACCTACCCCGCCGCGAAGGGCAAGGGGGAGGGCCAGACGAAGTACCTGCAGGGCGCGTTCGTGCTCCTGGACGCGCGGACGGGCGGGGTGCGGGCGCTGGTGGGTGGGCGAGATTTCGAGGATTCCAAGTTCGACCGGGCGACGCAGGCCCAGCGCCAGCCGGGCTCCGCCTTCAAGCCGTTCGTCTACCTCGCGGCGCTGCAGCAGTTCGGTACACCCGCCCACGCGGTGCTGGACGAGCCGGTGCAGGTGACGCTGACGAGCGGCCAGGTGTGGACGCCGAAGAACTACGGGGGGCAGTACGGCGGCACGATGACGATGCGCCTGGCGCTGGAGGAGTCGAAGAACGCCGCTACGGTTCGGCTGGCGCAGGAGGTGGGGATGGACCCGATCGTCCAGGCGGCGCACGAGCTCGGGGTGGAGGAGGAGATCCCGGCGATCCCCTCGACCGCGCTGGGGTCGGCGGTGGTGCGGCCGATCGAGCTCGCACGAGCGTACGCCGCCTTCGCCAACGGCGGAGAGCGGGTCGAGCCACACTTCATCCGCAGGATCGTGGACCGCTACGGGCAGGTGGTGTGGGAGGCTCCGGAAGTGGCGTCGCAGGTCCTCAACCCCGCGACGGCGTTCGTGATGACGAGCATGCTCCGCGACGTGGTGGACCAGGGGACGGGCCGGGCGGTGCGGTCGGTGGGCTTCACCGCGCCGGCCGCGGGCAAGACGGGGACGACGAACGACGCGACGGACGTCTGGTTCGTCGGCTACACCCCCGAGCTGGTCGGCGCGGTGTGGATGGGCTTCGACGACCCGCAGACGATCGTTCCGGGCGCCTCGGGCGGGACGCTGGCCGCGCCGGTGTGGGGTCGCATCATGAAGCGGGTCTACGCCGACCGGCCCGCCCCCGGCCCCTGGGTCGCGCCGGGCGGCGTCTACACGGCCGAGGTGGAGCAGCGGACGGGACAGGTCGTCGATTCGACGTGCGCCTCGCACGGGCCAACCTACACCGAGTACTTCCTGTCACCCCCACCCCTCGCCACCTGCGCGCCGTCGTACTACTACGCCGCGACGCCCATCGACACGGCCTGGACGGACGAGGAGTGGGGCGGCACCCTCCCGCCGCCTCCGCCCGACACCGCCACTTATGAGGTCGCTCCCGGCGTCCGCTGGCCGGAGCTGGCGGAGATGCGGCGACGGGAGGCGCTGGGCGACACCGTCGCCGTCGCCCCGGACACTCCATCCGTCCGGCCGAGCGGAGAGACGGCCGGGCCCCGAGTACCCCCGCCGGACGAGCGGCCGGAGCCCAGACTCCTGGGGCACCCCGTCCACGCCGACACCGCGGGGCTCGCCGACACCCTGGCGGCGCCCGGTACCTGAGCCGGGGTGGCCACTTGCGCTCTGAGCGGTTGTCCTGTAACGTTTTACGCACCTTCACATCGTCCCGAACCGCTGCGGTACGCGCGCGGTGTTCGACGATCTCGCGCGACCCCTTCCGGAGCCCCTGTATGCCCATGTCCACGCTACGACAGGTTCTCGTCCTCACGCTGTCCCTGGCGGCGCTGCCGGCCGCGCTCTCGGCGCAGCAGAAGCCCCCGAAGGCACCCGCACCCGCGGCCGCCGACACCGCGCAGGACCCGCAGGCCTGGATCATGGAGATCCAGCAGCTGCACACGAAGCTCCAGGCCATCCAGGAGAAGGCCCTGGCCGATCCGCAGCTCCGCGCCTCTCAGGAGACGCTCGGCAGCAACATCAAGCTGGCGATGGAGAAGGCGGATCCGACGCTGGATCAGAAGCTGGACCGGATGAAGGAGCTGCAGACGCAGGCGCAGACCGCGCAGGCGGCGCAGGACACGACGAAGCTCCAGCAGCTCGGGACCGAGGCGCGCCAGATCGAGGAGCAGTTCATGGTTACACAGCAGAAGGTGCTGCAGCAGCCCGAGATCGCTTCCCAGGTCAGCGCCTTCCAGGACCAGCTCCAGAAGAAGATGGTGGCCACCGATCCATCCGCCGCCAAGATGATCGCGCGCTTCGAGGAGCTGCAGCAGCGGCTGGCGAAGGTAATGCCGTCGGACCGGTAACGAGCCGGGTCAGATCCTCGCGAGGACGTCGCCGAGGACCCCGAGCGCGGCCTCGATCTGCGCGTCGGAGATCACGAACGGGGGCGAGAGCGAGAGCACGTTCCCGTAGATGCCGCCGCCGAGGAGGATGACGCCCCGGCGCAGCGCCTCCACGACCACCCGCCCCGCCAGCTCGGGGGCGGGTGTTCGGCTCTCGCGGTCCCGCACGAGCTCGATCCCGATCATCATCCCCAGCCCCCGCACCTCGCCCACCCGCGCGCTCCGCGCCGTCGTCTCCCGCAGCCTCGCCAGCAGCCGCTTCCCGAGCTCGGCGGATCGCTCGACGAGCCCGCCCTCTTCCAGCGCCTCGATGGAGGCGAGCGCCGCCGCGCAGGCGACCGGGTTGCCGAGGAAGGTGGAGGTGTGGATCGCCTCGCCCGAGGAGACCGGCCAGTGCCGCATCACCGCGTCCGTCCCGATGCAGGCCGCGAACGGCAGCCCGCCGGTGAGCGCCTTGCCGACCACGAGCACGTCCGGCACCACGCCCCAGTGCTCGCACGCGAACCAGCGCCCGGTACGGCCGAAGCCGGTGTAGATCTCGTCGAGGACGAGCAGCAGGCCGCGCTCGTCGCAGATGCGGCGCAGCCCCGGGAGCCAGCCCGCCGGTGGGACGACGTCGCCGCCGCGGCCCTGCACGGGCTCGACGAGGATCGCCCCGATCCCCTCCGCCGCGCTGGCCGGCGAGTCGAGCAGGTACTCGACGTAGGCGAGCGCCCGCGCGCCGTCCGGGTCGTCGCCGAAGGCGGAGCGGTACGCGTACGGATAGGGGGCGAAGACCGCGTTCTCCGCGAACTGGGCGCGGAACGGTGCGCGGAAGTCCTCGCGCGAGGAGACGGAGAGCGCGCCGAGCGTCAGCCCGTGGTAACCGCCCTGGAAGGCGAGCACGCGCGGCTTGCCGGTGGCGACCGCCACCGTCTTGAGCGCCGCCTCCACCGCCTCCGCGCCGGAGTTCGCAAGGATGCTGCGCCGCAGGTTCCCCGGGGCGATCTCCGCCAGCCGCTTCAGGAGCGCGACCTTCACCGCGGGCGGGTGCACGTCGCCCATCCCGTGCAGCAGCCGACCCGCCTGCTCGCGGACGGCCGCGACGACGCGCGGGCTCGCGTGCCCCGCGCCCGCGACCGCGAAGGCCGATGTGAGATCCACGTAGACGTTGCCGTCCACGTCGCGCACGTTCGACCCCACCGCCTCCGCCCAGAAGACGGGGAAGTCCTCACCCAGATAGGTGACGTTGGGAGACTCGTACTCCCGCAGCTCCGCCGCCAGCCGCCGCGACGCGGGGCCGGGCGGCGGTGTGCGGATGGACGGGATCTCCTCGCCAGAGAGGGGTTCGGGCACGGATTGCTCCTTCGTGATGTCGGCCGATCGTCGATCCATCCCCACCGCGTCCACCTCTCACACGGCCGGAGTTCCACCTGCTGCGGGTGAATATAGGGAGCCGCGCGCGCCCGAAGCGAGCGGTCGAGCACGCCGCCTCGGCTGGAGCGGGGGAATGCGTGTGGGGGAGTTCCCCACAGGGCGTGGGGAGCGGGCCTACAGACAGTCTGAAACCCGGATCCTACATTGCGCCCGAACCGCCTCGGGTGCCTCTGGCGCCGCGCTCCGCACCGGGGTTATAATGGCGCCTGCTTTGCCCCGCCCGGGCGGAGCGGAGCTTGCCGCGGGCAGGCTCGTACTCATTGGACCCAGCCCTATCGTCATGATGTCACGTGTGGAAGCTGTGCGGGTACGGAGCGCTCGGGAGCGAGGCCCTGCGGCCACCATCGTCTCGCGGCTGCGCTCGCTCGCCGTCCGCGCCGTGCCCGGCCTGCTCACCCTCGCGCTGGCGGCGTGCGGCGGCGCGGAGACGTTCCCGCAGACCACCTTCGCGCCGAAGTCGGACTACGCGATCCAGATCGACCACCTGCAGATGCTCACGATCTACCTGGGCGTGGGCGTGGGGGTGGCGATCTTCTGCATTCTGGCGTTCATCCTGCTTCGCTTCCGCCACCGCCCGGGCGCGCCCGAACCCAAGCACGTGCACGGGAACGCGACGCTGGAGGTGGCCTGGACGCTGATCCCGGCGGTCCTCCTGGCGATCATCGCCGTACCCACGGTGCGGACGATCTTCGCCACGCAGGCGCCGCCGCCGGCGGACGCGCTCGAGATCGACGTGCGGGGCTTCCAATGGTGGTGGCAGTTCGGCTACCCGCAGCCGAACGGCGACACGATCTTCACCGCCAACGAGATCCACGTCCCCGTCGGGCGCCCGGTCGTGCTGAAGCTGCGCTCGGCCGACGTGATCCACTCCTTCTGGATCCCGCAGATGGGCGGGAAGCGCGACGTGGTTCCGGGCCGCACGAACGAGATCGTCTTCACGCCGCTGGAGGAGGGCGTCTACCTGGGCCAGTGCGCCGAGTTCTGCGGTTCCTCGCACGCGCTGATGAAGATGCGGCTCGTGGCCCACAAGCCCGCGGATTTCCAGAAGTGGCTCGCGCACCAGGCCCAGCCCGCGGCGGAGCCGACCGATTCGGCGGTGATGGTCGGGAAGAAGCTGGTGACGGCCGGGGCGTGCGCCGGCTGCCATACGATCGATGGGACGAGCGCCAGCTTCGGGAAGACGGCGCCCAACCTGACGCACGTGGCGAGTCGCACCACCATCGCGGCGGGCGTGCTGGCGAACAACGCGCGCGACCTGACCGCGTGGATTCACGACCCCCAGTCCGTGAAGCCCGATGCCCGGATGCCCAATCTCGGGCTGAAGCCGGATGAGATCCGCTACATCGTGGCGTACCTGCAGACGCTTTACTGAGGAGTCACATGGCAACCACCACCGCCACGGCGGCCATTCCCGCTCCCGCCGTAGCTCAGCCGAAGACGGGGCTCTGGAGCTGGATCACCACCGTCGACCACAAGCGGATCGGGATCCTCTACTTCTGGACGAGCCTGAGCTTCTTCCTGATCGCGGGGCTCGAGGCGCTTCTGGTGCGTACCCAGCTCATCCGCCCGGACAACCACTTCCTGAGCGCGAACTGGTACAACCAGCTCTTCACGATGCATGCAGTGACCATGATCTTCCTGGCGCTGATGCCTCTGATGGCCGCGTTCTTCAACTACGTCGTCCCGCTGCAGATCGGCGCGCGCGACGTCGCCTTCCCGCGGCTGAACGCGCTCTCGTACTGGATCTATCTCTTCGGCGGCCTGTTCCTCACGATCCCGATCTTCCTGGGGAAGATGCCGGACGGGGGCTGGTTCAACTACGCCAACCTCTCCGAGCCGGCCTTCTCGCCGGGGCTGAACATCGACTTCTACGTGCTCGGCCTGCAGATCCTGGGGCTCAGCTCGATCATCAGCTCGATCAACTTCATCGTCACCATCATCAACATGCGGGCGCCGGGCATGCGCCTGATGCGCATGGCGCCGTTCACCTGGATGACGCTGATCACCGCGGTGATGATGGCGACGGCGATGGCGGTGCTCACGATCGCGCTGACGGAGCTGATGTTCGACCGCTTCTTCGGAGCGGCGTTCTTCGACGTCTCCCGGGGTGGCGACCCGGTGTTGTGGCAGCACCTCTTCTGGATCTTCGGGCACCCCGAGGTCTACATCCTCATCCTACCCATCTTCGGGATCATCTCGGAGGTGATCCCCACGTTCAGCCGCAAGCCGCTCTTCGGCTACAACGTGGTGATCTTCTCGGGGATCCTGATCGGCTGGCTGGGCTGGGGCGTGTGGAGCCACCACATGTTCGCGGTCGGGCTCGGGCCCATCGCCGACTCGTTCTTCGCCGTGAGCACGATGCTGATCGCCATCCCGACCGGGATCAAGATCTTCAACTGGCTCGCGACGCTCTGGGGCGGGTCGATCCGCTTCACCACCGCGATGATGTTCGCCACCGCCTTCATCGCCACCTTCACCATCGGCGGCATCTCCGGGGTGATGCACGCGGCGGCGCCGGCGGACCTGCAGCAGACGGACACCTACTTCGTCGTCGCCCACATCCACTACGTCTTCTTCGGCGGCACGGTGATGGGGCTCTTCGCCGGGATCTACTACTGGTTCCCGAAGATGTTCGGCCGCTTCCTGGACGAGCGCCTGGGCCAGGCGCACTTCTGGCTCACCTTCATCGGGATGAACATCACCTTCTTCCCGATGCACTTCCTCGGGCTGCTGGGGATGCCGCGGCGTACCTTCACCTACGCCGACGGCCTGGGCTTCGACACGATGAACCTCATCGCGACGCTCGGCTCGTACCTCATCGGCCTCGCGACGCTCATCCTCGCGTACAACGTCGTGCGCTCCGCGCGCGCCGGGAAGCGTGCGCCGGCGAACCCGTGGGGCGCGGCGATGCTGGAGTGGGCGATGCCCTCGCCGCCGCCCGAGTACAACTTCGCGACGATCCCGGTGGTGCGCAGCAGGATGCCGCTCTGGGAGGGCAGCAACGTGCTCGCGGAGGGGATCCCCCACGGCCGTGAGATGGAGGACACGGAGGAGGTCACCTTCGCCGGTGCCAAGCTGGGCAAGGTCAGCTACCCGGACGACGAGAACATCATGTCGGCGGACGATCTCGGCATCCACCTGCCGCCGCCGTCGGTCCTGCCGATCCTGCTGGCGCTCGCTCTCTCGCTCTTCTTCGCGAGCTTCCTCGGGTCGCACTGGCTCTCGTTGGCGGCGGTGATCTGCGTGGCGCTGCTGGTCTTCGCCTTCGCCTTCGAGCCCGGGCACTCGGGCCATTGATGGTGGTCGCCGGTCGTCGGTCGTCAGCCTCCAACCCACGGGGATCGACGACCGATGACTGACGACCGACGACCGACCACTCAGGAGAACTAATCGTGGATTCTGCCGCACGCGCCGCCGATCCGGCGCACCTGGACACCTCGACGGGGCTCGACAGCCGGAAGATGGCCTTCTGGACCTTCATCGGTTCGGAGTGCCTGCTCTTCGGCTCACTGATCGCCACCTACATGGCCTACAAGGGGGCGAGCGTCACGGGACCGTGCCCGCACACCACGCTGCTGTGGAACGGCCAGCAGTGCCCCGGCATCCTGGACATCCCGCTCACCTCCATCAGCACCTTCGACCTGCTGATGAGCTCGCTCATGATGGTGCTGGGGCTCGCGGCGGTGCAGCGCGGCAACCAGAAGCGGGCGGCGATCTGGCTGGGAATGACCGCCTTCCTGGGTGCCATCTTCCTCGGCTTCCAGTCGTACGAGTTCACGACCTTCTGGCACGAGGGGCTGACTCTCCAGACGAACCTCTTCGGCACGACCTTCTACACGCTGACCGGCTTCCACGGAGCGCACGTCTTCGTGGGCGTCATCTACATGACGGTGCTCGCGGTGCTGGCGTGGCGGGGCAAGCTGGGGCCGGAGAAGTCGCTGAACGTGGAGATCGGCGGCCTGTACTGGCACTTCGTCGACGTGATCTGGGTCGTGATCTTCCCCCTCGTCTACCTGATTCCGTAGAGGCCGGATGAGCAGCAAGACGCACGAAATCGCCCACGACGTCGCCGAGCATCCCGTACACGGGACGGCGATCTACTGGTGGATCGGGCTGTATCTCACGCTGGTGACCGGCGGCGAGATCGCCTGCTTCTACTTCGAGCACGTGATCGGCCCCTGGGTGACGCCGCTGATCCTGGCGCTCTCGGCGGTCAAGTTCGCGCTCGTGGTGATGTTCTACATGCACCTGAAGTACGACAGCCGGGTCTTCTCCGGGATCTTCATCTTCGGCGCCGCGCTCGGGACGCTGGCGATCACGGGCGTGACGATCCTCTACCACGTACTGGACGTGCTGCGGTGAACTGCTGACGGCGCAAAGGGGTGACGACGTGAACCGGGGCCCGGGCATCGACGCGATGCCCGGGCCCCGGTTGGTGGCAGCCGGCAATCAGCCGTTCACCGCCGGCAGGTGGGCGCAGGCGAGGACGGCGTTCTCGGTCGTAGCACCGGGTGTGGTGATCTCGATCGAGTGGCGGCCGTCGAGGATCTCTCGCGTGGGAAGCGAGCCGTAGCTCCACAGGGCGGCTCGATCAGGGAAGGGGGCGTTCCATCCACCGGCGCGCCTCGGCGAGCTGCTCGGGCTTTCCGATGTCGCTCCAGCGGCAGCCGTCGACGCGGAAGGGGAGGAGCCGGGCCCCCTCTCCGGCGAGGCGGAGGTAGGGATCGAGGATGGAGAAGGCGCCGCGCTCGGTGATGCGGTCGAGGATCTCGGGGGAGAGGACGTGGACGCCGGCGAAGGCGAGCGAGCGGACCTCGCCGACGGGCTCCCGTGCCTCGACGCGCAGTCCCTTCCCCTCGTCGACGCGGCCCACGAGACCGAGGTCGTCGAAGAGCAGCCTGCGCGTGGCCGGTCGCTCCATCACCGCGAGCGTGGCGAGCGGCGCATCGCGCTGGTGAGCCCCGTACATCGACGCGAGCGGCAGGTCGCTCACGATGTCCGCGTTGTGCAGGAAGAACGGGGCGTCGCGGCGCAGCAGCGGGGCGGCGCGGAGGAGGCCGCCCCCGGTCTCGAGCGCGCGCTCAGGCTCGGGCGAGAAGAGCACCTCCACGCCGAAGCCCTCGTGCGCCTCCACGTACCGGCGGATCTGCTCGCCGAGGTGGTGCAGGTTGATGACGAGCCGGTCCGCGCCGGCGTCGATCAGGCGCCGGGCCACGCGCTCCAGGATGGGAACGCCCCCGACGTCGATGAGCGCCTTGGGCGTGTGGTCGGTGAGGGGGCGCAGGCGGGTCCCGAGCCCGGCGGCCAGAAGCATCGCGTCCACGGCTACTCCCCGACGGCGGCGCGCTGCGCCTCGTCCGCGCCCAGCCAGTGCTCCTGCTCGCGGTGCGTGAGCACGACGTTCACCTCGGGGAACTTCTCCGCGAGGTGCCGCACCATCCGCTCGGCGAAGTAGACGGAGCGGTGCTGGCCCCCGGTGCAGCCGAAGTAGACGCTGAGGCTCGTGAAGCCGCGCGTGAGGTACGTCTCCACCTGCATGTCGATGAGGGCGCGGACGTGCCGCCAGAAGGTCTCCACCTCCTGGAGCGTCTCGAGGAAGGCGGCGACCGCTTCGTCCTGCCCGGTGCGCGTGGCGTATTCCGCGTAGCGGCCCGGGTTGTGGAGCGCCCGCAGGTCGAAGACGAAGCCGCCGCCGTGCCCACCGGTGTCCGCCGGGTAGCCGCGCTTGTAGCTGAAGCTGCCCACGTGGACGGTGAGGCCCGCCTGCGGGCGAGCGGCGGGGCGGCGTAGCGCCTGGGACGCGCAGAGCCGCTCGAAGACGGCCCGGAGCTCCGGCAGCTCCAGCGGGAGCCCCTCGCCGCGGAGGATCTGCTCGATGTTGTCGATGGCCGGCGGAACGCTCTGCAGGAAGCGAATCTTCCGTTCGAAGAAGCCGCGGTAGCCGTAGGCCCCGAGCGCCTGCATGACGCGCACGAGGACGTAGCCGCGGTAGAATTCGCGGAACCGCTCGCGGTCCACGGGGAGGTGGCGCTCCAGGGCGTCGAGGTAGTGGTTCAGGAGCTGCTCGCGAACGGTGCCCGGCAGGGCGGCCTTCGCGTCGTAGAGCAGCGAGGCGATGTCGTACTGCAGCGCGCCCTTCCGGCCGCCCTGGTAGTCGATGAACCAGGGCTCGCCCTCGCGGAGCATGATGTTGCGCGACTGGAAGTCCCGGTAGAGGAAATGGCGCCGGTCCGCGCGCAGCAGGAAGGTGGCGAAGCGGCCGAAGTCCTTCTCCAGCCGCGCCTCGTTGAAGGGGATGTGCGCCAGCTTCAGGAAGTGGTACTTGAAGTAGTTGAGGTCCCAGAGGATGGACTGCCGGTCGAAGGCCGCGCGCGGATAGGCGACGGTGTAGTCCACCACTCTGCCGCCCACCACCTGGAAGCGCGGCAGCTCCTCCACCACGCGGCGGTAGACGGGGAGCATGCTGAGGGGGAACTCTCCGCCGTCGCGCTTGCGCGCGGCGCTGAGCGCGTCGAAGAGCGTGGTGTCGCCGAGGTCCTCTTCCAGGTAGATTCCGGCCGCCTCGTCCACGCCGTAGAGCTCGGGGACGGGAAGACCGGCGCCGCGGAAGGCGCGGGTGTAGGAGAGGAAGGCACGGTTCTCCTCGGGGTCCGGGCCGAGCACCCCGATCGCCGTCTCGTAACCCTCGCCCACGAGGCGGAAGAGCTGCCGGGGTGAGCCGTCGCCCTCGAGCGGGAGGATGCTCGCGGGCGGCTGACCGAAGTGCTCCTCGAAGAGGCGGGCGAGAGTCTCGTGCGGCACGTCGCTACCCTGGTCGTCCGGAGGATGGAGTGGAGGCCCGAACCGGTTGTGGTCCATGGCGTTCGCGCTGCCCCGAACGTAACGGCTCGGCGGGCGGGGTGCCAGCCCGGGGGGGTGCCACGCTCCCTCGTCCGCGTCTTGCGGGGAGGGAGCCGATCGTGCGGATGGGACCTTCGATCCGGAGTGGAATCATGCGAGCGTGGCGATGAGCGGCGGCGCAGGGCGCAACCGACTGGCGACGGAGACCAGCCCGTACCTGCTGCAGCACGCCGGCAACCCGGTCGACTGGTACGCGTGGGGCGACGAGGCGCTCTCCCTCGCCCGGGCCGAGGACCGGCCGATCCTGCTCTCGGTGGGCTATTCGGCGTGCCACTGGTGCCACGTCATGGAGCGGGAGTCGTTCGAGGACGACGCGACGGCCCGCCTGATGAACGAGCACTTCGTCAACATCAAGGTCGACCGCGAGGAGCGGCCGGACGTCGACGCCGTCTACATGACCGCGGTGCAGCAGATGACCGGCCGTGGCGGCTGGCCGATGACGGTCTTCCTCACGCCGGAGGGCCAGCCGTTCTACGGTGGCACGTACTTCCCGCCCGCGCCGCGCCACGGGATGCCGTCGTTCCGGCAGGTGCTCCTCGCCGTGAGCGAGGCCTACCGGGAGCGGCGAGGCGAGGTCGAGCGGAGCGCGGCCGAGCTGACAGACCTGCTGCGCCAGGGCACCTCACTCCGCCCGCCGACCACTCCCCTCGACACGGGCCTGCTCGACGAGGCTTTCCGAGCGCTCGCCGCGCGCTTCGACGCCACGAACGGCGGCTTCGGCGGGGCGCCCAAGTTCCCGCAGCCGATGGTGCTCGACTTCCTCCTCCGCGACTGGCGCCGGACCGGGAACCCGGACGCGCTCGGGATGGTGGAGGAGACGCTCGGCGCCATGGCGCGCGGCGGCATCTACGACCACCTCGGCGGCGGCTTCCATCGCTACAGCGTGGACGCGCGGTGGCAGGTGCCGCACTTCGAGAAGATGCTCTACGACAACGCGCTCCTCGCCCGGCTCTACCTGCACGCGCACCAGGCGACGGGCGACCCGGAGTACCGGCGCGTCGCCGAGGAGACGCTCGACTACGTCCTGCGTGAGATGACGTCCCCCGAGGGCGGCTTCTACTCGACGCAGGACGCGGACAGCGAGGGCGAGGAGGGGAGGTTCTACCTCTGGAGGGCCGACGAGGTCGACCGGGTGCTCGGCCCGGAGGACGGCCGCCTCTTCCGGCTCTACTACGGCGTGACGCCCGGCGGCAACTTCGAGGGCCGGTCGATCCTGCACGTGGAGCGGCCGCTCGCGGCGGTGGCGCGGGAGGCGGGCGTGGGCGAGGACCGGGTGCGCGAGGCGGTGGAGCGGGGGCGGGCGCGGCTGTACGAGGTGCGCGCGGCGCGCGTCTGGCCGGGGCGCGACGACAAAGTGATCACCAGCTGGAACGCGATGACGGTGCGCGCGCTGGCCGAGGGGGCGAGTATCCTCGACCGCACCGACTATCGGGACGCGGCGCTGCGTGGTGCCGAGTTCCTGCTCGGCGAGCTCCGCCGCGGCGGCGAGCTGCTGCGCACCTACCGCGACGGTGTGGCGAAGATCGGGGGCTTCCTGGAGGACTACGCGTCGCTGGTCGACGCACTCGTCTCGCTCTACGAGGCCACCTTCGACGCGCGCTGGATCCGCGAGGCGCGCTCACTGGCCGATGCCATGATCGCGCGCTTCTGGTCGCCGGGGGAGGGGCAGTTCTACGATGCCGCCGCGGGCGACGCGCTGGTCGTCCGCCCGCGCGACGTGAACGACAGCGCGACGCCCTCGGGCAGCTCGGCCGCCGCCATGGCGCTGCTGCGGCTGTGCGCGCTCACCGGCGAGGAAGCCTACGACGCGAAGGCCACGGCGACCGTCGAGGGCGTGGCCGGCCTCCTGCCGCAGATCCCGCAGGCTTTCGGCGGGATGCTCGCGGCGCTCGACTGGCTACTCTCCGACGCGCTGGAAGTGGCCGTCGTCGGAGAGCCCGCCGCCTCCGGGACCCGCGCGCTGCTGGACGTCGTGCGCCACCGTTACCTGCCGAACGCGGTGCTCGCCCTGCGCGATCCCGCGGCTCCGGACGAGGAGACCGCGGCCGTGATCCCGCTCCTCGCCGGGCGTGAGCTGGTGGACGGCCGGCCCGCAGCGTACGTCTGCGAGCGTTTCGCCTGCCGGCGGCCGGTCACGGCGGCCACGGAGCTGGCGAGGGAGCTGGAGCGGTGAGTCCCTTGCGGCCGCGCCGCGGGCCGGGTCAACTTGCGCGCGGTCTGCACATCGTCCCTGCCCCGGAACAGCATACATGAAGATTCGCAACGAGAGCGGCTTCGCCGCCGTGGAGGGCTGCCTTTTCGCCGCGGTCGGCCTCTTCGTGATCCTCCTGATCGCCGTGCTGGTCATCCTCTTCCTTCGTTACCACGGGAACACTCCGCCGTCGGAGACCGGCGGCCCGACGGTGATGCGCGGCATCCATGCCGTGCGCGTCCTCTCCGTCCCGTGGAGAGTGTGATGGCCGAGGCGTTCGCGTACTTCGGCGGCATCGATTTCTCGGGGGCACGGGAGCCGCTCTCGAACCTGTGGACGGCGGTCGGGCGGGAGGAGTCCGGGAAGCTCCGCATCGTGTCGCTGCGGCCGCACGCCTTCCGGCGGGACCTGGCGGCGTTCGTCGCGGGGGGTTGGCGCGGGGCGGTGGGAGCGGAGCCGGGGGAGCGGATCCTGTGGGGTGCCGACTTCCCCTTCGGCCTGCCCGCGCGAGCCGCGGAGAAGCTCTGCCGCGGCGACTGGCGTGCGCTGCTCGCCTGGGTGGCCGATCGCCCGGCGGACGAGGTGCGCGACGCCGTCCCCGACGACCTTCGCGGTCCGCGTCTCACCGACGCCGGCGCCCTGGCCCCGCTCGACATCCGGCTGTACAAGCAGACGACGGAGGGTCTCCGCTGGCTCCACGAGCTGCTCGAGGAGCACGAGATCTCCGCGCGACCCCAGGCGCCGGTGGACGGCAGCGAGACGGAGCTGATCGAGGTCTACCCGTCCGGGAGCGCGCAGGAGCTCGGCCTCCCGCGACGCCGTGCCCCCGGCCGCCCGGGCGAGGCACGCGCCCGCGCCGCTGCGCTGCGCACCTTCGCCACCTTCGCCCAGCCGGATGCGGAGGCGGCCGCCGTGACGCTGGAGGACGCGTGGGACGCGACCGTCGCCTGCGTCACCGCCTGGCTCGCGCGCGACGACCTGGACCAGCCCTCCCGCGCCTCCGGCCACCCGCGCGAGATCCTGGAGCGCGAGGGGTGGATCTACCGCCCGCCGGCATCGCTGTAGACGGTGGCCCCGCCCAAGACCGAGCCCCCTTCCCGCGCCGCGGGAAGGGGGCTCGACGCGATCGGCGGAACACGTACGTGTCGAGGTTCGCGAGGGGTGCGTGCCTAGACCGCGCCTCCGCGCCACCCCGCCCACGCCAGCAGCGCCCAGCCCAGGAGGAACGCCAGCCCTCCCAGCGGCGTGATCGCCCCCAGCCAGCGGATGCCGGTGAGCGCCAGGAGGTAGAGACTGCCGGAGAAGAGTACGATCCCCGCCACGAAGAGCCACCCCGCCCAGACGGCCGCACCCCCGGGCCAGCGCGCGAGGGCCCAGGCCACGCCGAGGAGCGCGAGCGCGTGGTACATCTGGTAGCGCGCTCCGGTCTCGTAGACGTCGAGCAGCTCCGGGGTGACGCGGCCGCGCAGGCCGTGCGCACCGAAGGCCCCGGCGGCGACGGCCAGGAGCGCGAGGATGCAGCCGAGCGTCCAGAAGGTACGGACCATGATCTCTCCGGGTTGTGGGCGACGGGCGAAGCATAGCCGCGAGCGCGGGGGCGGGAAAGGGGAGGACCCGGAACATCCGACGACGCGGGCGCGTAAGCCGTTACGTGGTTTTCGGATGACTCGTGCCCGGAATACGGCTTGCAAGGCGTGGCCCCGGGCACACCCGAGGATTCACGGATTCACGGAGGCACGATGGCCCGATCGAACGAAATGCGGCACCTGCGGAGGGACCATCCAATCTTCTTCTGGGGCTCCGTGTCGGTGCTGGTTCTGCTGGTGGTCGCGACCGCAGCCGTGGCCGTGCGGATTCCGCAGTACCGGTCGGAGGCCGGCCAGCTGAACCGGCAGATGGACGCGCAGGAGCGGGCTACCCGGGACAGCATCCTGAACGCCCGCGCGCGGCGCGCGGAGCTGGCGGTCGCCCTCATCCGCCACGAGGTCCGCCTGAAGTCGCTCCACGAGAGCGGGCTCCACCTGGCGATCAGCACCCGGGACAGCACGCTCTACCTGCGGCAGGGCGCCGCGACGTTGCGGGCGATTCCGGTGCGGATCGGCGCGGACTCGACCGTACGGGGCGCGGATGGGAGGACGTGGCGCTTCGTGCGGCCGCTGGGCGAGCGACGCGTCGCGGAGAAGCGGGAGAGTCCGTCCGGCCCGGTCCCCGAGTGGGTCTACGTGAGCCGGGGCGAGCCGGTGCCCCCGGAGCCCGCGCGCGAGGTGAGCGGCGGCCTGGGGAGGTACGTGCTCGTGCTCGACGATGGGACGGAGATCTACAGCCGCCCCTCCACGGGCCCGCTCGCCCGGGGGGTGATCCCGGGGTCGTTCGTCGTCGCCGAGCCGGACATGCAGGCGATCTTCGCCGCCATCGGCGACGACACGCCGGTCTACATCTACTGAGGCGGGAGCATGGCGATTCGAAGAACCCGATCCGGGCAGCCCGAGCGCCGCGACCACACCCCTCCGGGGCGGCTGCGGCGGATCTCGCACGACTACCGCTCGGCGGTATGGACGCTCGCGGCGGCCGTGGTGCTCGTCGCGGTGCTCTTCGTCGCCACGGCGGCGTGGGCGGTGAATGCGCGCTTCGAGCGCGACGTGGCCGAGATCGCCTACACGCACGACCACCAGGAGCTCGCCTTCCTGGCGCAGAGGGAGACGCGCGGCGTGGCGGAGCTACGCGATACCGTCCAGGCGCTCGCGCGGCGCGTCGACGCGCGCACCTCGGCCCGCAGCCCCTATCTCGTCGTCTCGCTGGCGGAGCGGGAGGTCTACTACATCGACGGCGGGGACACCGTCTTCACCGCGCCGGTGGCGATCGGCTCGGGAGCCACCATCGTGATCGGCGGGCAGACGAAGCGCTTCCAGACGCCGCGTGGGCACCTGCGCATCATCGCCAAGGAGAAGGATCCCATCTGGGTGCCGCCCAACTGGTACTACGTCCAGTACGCGCGCGACCACGGGCTGCGCCTGGTCGACATGAGCGACGCGGCGCCGAACGCCCTCGCGGGCTACCCCGCCGGCCAGGTCCCGGTCTCGAACGGCACCGTCTACATCCCGCCGTGGGGCAGCCCGCAGCGCCGCTACAAGGGCGTCCTGGGCGTCGCCAAGCTCGCGATGCGCGACGGCTACTACTTTCACGGCACCGACAACCCCAACTCCGTCGGCACCGCCGCCAGCCACGGCTGCCTCCGCATGCACAAGGACGACATCCTCTGGATGTACGCGCACGTGCCCGTGGGGACGGACGTGTACATCTACTGACCGGGAATTGAGAATGGAGAATGGAGAATTGTAACGGCTAGGGACGAGGGCGCGTGGTTTTGATGATGCTGGTCAGCACAGTCTGCGCAGGTCGATCACCTGCGGGTGGACGGAGCGGAACTCGGTTGCGTCGATACATCCGGAGCCGTGGAGAAGCTCCAGCCAGTAGGCGGACTCATCGACTTCCTTGAGGGCGAGCGCCATCTTGTGGGTGAAGTCTGCCCGACTTTCCGCCTGCTCGGCCTCACGCACCAGAGCTCCCACCGCCGTCCCGGAACGCAGTAGCTGCTTACTCAGCACGAACTCCCTCTGCCCCTCCATCAGGGAGCGGCGGAGCTCCACGATGCGAAGCGCCAGCGCAAAAGACTGATCTCGCACCGGATTCGCCCTCTCCGCTCTCCGCTCCTCGTCAGCCGCCAGCCGTCCATTCTCCATTCTCCATTCTCCATTCTATCCGTACATCGCCTCGATCTCGTCGCGGAAGTGGTCCTCTACCACGCGTCGGCGCACCTTGAGCGTGGGGGTGAGCTCGCCTGCGTCGAGGGAGAGCTCACGCGGGATGATCGCCACCTTCTTGGGCATCTCGAAGTGGGCGAGGCTCCCGAGGCGGGCGAGCGCCTCCTGCTCCAGGAAGCGGACGACGCGCGGGTCGGTGGCGAGGGCCTCGTGGTCCGTGACGTCGATGCCCTGCTGTCGTGCCCACGGGACGAGGTGCTCGAAGTCCGGCGCGATCAGGAGGGTGGGGAAGGCGCGCTTGTCGCCCAGCATCACCGCCTGTGCGATGAAGGGGGACATCACGACCTCGTTCTCGATCGGCTGCGGGGCGATGTTCTTGCCGCCGGCGGTGACGAGCAGGTTCTTGATGCGGTCGGTGATGCGCAGGAAGCCGTCGGCGTCGAGCTCGCCCACGTCGCCGGTGTGGAACCAGCCGCCGGAGTCGATCGCCTCCGCCGTCGCCTCCGGCTTGCCCCAGTAGCCCTTCATCACCTGCGGTCCGCGGGCGAGGATCTCGCCGTTACGGTCGATCCGCAGCTCGGTGCCGGGCACCACCGGGCCCACGGTGCCGAACTTCACGTGGCCGGGCCGATTGACGGTCAGCACGGGCGAGGTCTCGGTGAGGCCGTAGCCCTCGTAGAGGGGAATGCCGGCGGCGAAGAAGAAGCGTGCGATCTCGGGCGCGAGCGGCGCGCCGCCGGAGATCGCCGCGAGCAGCCGTCCGCCGGTCCCGGCGCGGAGCTTGGAGAAGACGAGCCGGTCCGCGAGGCGCGCCTCCAGAGCGAGCAGGCCGCCGGGGGTGCGACCGGCGAGCCGCTCCTCCGCGTAGCGCTCGCCCACGCCTTTCGCCCATCGCACGATGGCGCGCTTCACCCCGCCGACCCCCATCACCCTCGCGTAGATCTTCTCGAAGAGCCGAGGGACCGAGACGATGTAGTGGGGCCGCACCTCGAGGAGGCTCCCGGCCACCCGGTCCATCGCTGCCACGTACGCGATGCAGATCCCGCTCTCCCAGTAAACGTAGTCCACCATGCGCTCGAGGACGTGCGAGAGCGGGAGGAAGGAGAGGGCGAAGTGGCTCGGGTCCGGCTGGATGACCCGGTGCTGGAGCGCCGCCGCGGCGTTCGACGCCAGGTTGTAGTGGGTGAGCATCACCCCCTTCGGCGTGCCCGTCGTCCCCGAGGTGTAGATGAGCGTGGCCACGTCGTCCGGGGCGACGGAGAGCGCGCGCTCGCGGAAACCGGCGAGCTCGTCGTGGCGCAGCGCCTCGTCGAGAGAGACGACGCCCTCCACCTCGCCCGGGTCGTCGAAGGCGATCACGTGCTCGATCGACGGCACCTGGCCGCGGATCTCCAGGATCTTGTCGAGCTGCTCCCGGGTGGAGACGCAGACGACCCTGGCGGCGCAGTCCGCGAGGATGTAGGCGATCTGGTTGGGAGGGAGCGTCGCATAGATGGGCACGTCCAGCGCGCCGAGGCCGAGCACGGCGAAGTCCGTGATCGCCCATTCGGGTCGGTTCTCCGAGAGGATGGCGACCCGGTCGCCCCGCTGCACGCCCATCGATTCGAGCGCCGCGGCCAGCCTCCGGACCCTGGACTCCACCTCGCGGTGCGAGAGCGCCCGCCACGCGCCGCCGGCGTGGTAGAGCATCGCGTCCTCGCGGGGATAGTGATCGATCGGCTGGAAGAAGATCCGGGGAATGGTGTCGTTCTCCACCGGATTCAGCGGCGGCCCTGCATACTCCCTGGTCGGTGCGGTCTCGGCCATGATCGATGCGGGGAGCGGGTGGATCGCCGGGTGGGGCGCCGGCGAGGGTAGAGGCGCCGGGTGCAGCGCCTCTACCACTTGCGCGGCTCAGGCATTCACGGCGCAGATGCGGTCGAACGCGTCGGTCAGGTCCTCCGCGATCTCGTCGGCGTCGCGCCCCTCGATCTGGTGGCGCTCCATCATGTAGACGAGCTCGCCGTCCTTCAGGAGGGCGAAGGAGGGCGACGAGGGCGGGTAGCCGTGGAAATAGCCGCGCGCCTGGGCGGTGGCTTCCATGTCCTGCCCCGCGAAGACGGTGGTGACGCGGTCGGGGAGCGTGTCGTTGCTCAGCGCCATCGCCACGGCGGGGCGCGCGTTCCGTGCGGCGCAGCCGCAGACCGAGTTGACGACCACCAGGGTGGTGCCGGGCTGGCGAAGCACGTCGTCGACCTGCTCGGCCGTCTTCAGCTCCTCGACGCCCAGGCGGGTCAGCTCGTCGCGCATGGGCCGGAGCAGCATCTCGGGATAGGGCATGAAGCCTCCTCGGTAAAGGGTATGGGGTACAGGCGATACGTTACAGCGAAGCGGTCACGACGGACAGCTCTCGTGGCGCGACCCGCAGTATGTACCCTGTCACCTCGGGTTTGGCTCCCACTTCACGTCCTCCTCGCCCGCGCGGTGGTTCGCCAGCCGCGCGAGGGTGAAGAGCAGGTCGGAGAGCCGGTTCAGGTACCGCACGGCGTCCGGGTCGACGTGAGCCACGCGTGCAAGCGAGACCACGCGGCGCTCCGCGCGCCGGCAGACGGTGCGGGCGAGGTGGAGCCGCGCCGCCGCCTCCGTGCCGCCCGGGAGGATGAAGACGCGAAGCGGCGGGAGCTCCGACTCGGCGTCGTCGATCCACCCCTCCATCTCCCCGATGCGCGTGGTGGGGAGCGGAGGGATGTGGAGGTTCGGGCGGCCGCCGTCCTCCGGCGCGGGCGTGGCGAGGTTGGCGCCGATGGCGAAGAGATCCGCCTGGAGCACGCGGACGCGCCGCACCGTCTCCTCGTCGCCGGCCTCGCCGAGCGCGGCCGCGACGAGGCCGAGGACCGCGTTCAGCTCGTCCACCTCGCCGTAGGCCTCCACCCGGGCGTCGTCCTTGGGGACGCGCCGCCCGCCGAAGAGGCCCGTCTCGCCGCGATCGCCTGTGCGCGTGTAGATCTTCATTCGGGCGGCAGGGCTCGCAGTGCGCTGCGGCCGAGGCTCCACTCCAGCCACAGCAGGCGCCGGAGCACCTTCCGGGGCGTCCACGACTCGCCGTCCAGCTCGAGGACGCGCGCGCGCTCCCCGGCGGGCAGCGCGGTGAAGTGTTGCACGACGAGGGCCATCGCCGTGTCGAGCCGCCCGATCGTGCGCTCGGGGACCTCCGCGAGCGGCGATGCGCCGAGGCGGGTGAGCAGCCACCACTGCGCGCGCGCCAGCTCCTCCGTGACGCGACGGAGCGTCCACTCACCGCTGTGCAGCTCGTCGAGCCGGGCGTCGGGGGTGCGGCGGAGGGGGCGCAGGAGGCGGCCGCGCAGATCGCCGAGGGTGCGAAGCTGCGCGTCGATCTCCGCGTCGGTGAGCGGCCGGAGGTCGGCGTCGAAGGTGACGTCGCTCTCGCCCGCTGCGACGTTCGCGTCGGTGCGGATCCACTCGTCGACGGCGATCTCGAGCTCCTGGTCCTCGTTCACGGCGGCCATCCCGGGCAGCTCCAGCCACTCGGCGAGGGCGATGGGGAAGGCCGCCAGCGCCTCGTCGCGCGTCGCGCCCTCGGCCACGCAGCCGGGGACGCTGAGGCTGTGGACCCGCGTGGCGCCGCGCGGGCCCTCTTCCAGGCCGACGGGGAAGGATACAGTCGAATCGTTCGGCATCAGAAGACAACGTAAGGGTGCTGAGTGCTGGGTACTGAGTGCTGGGTACTGAGTGCTGAGTCGTTCGCACTCGGGACTCAGCGCGGATGCAAGAAATTGGGGGTTGTTGCCGCCGGCGGAAAGTGCAATGCTTCGGCTGAACAGCAGGGGAGCGAAGCACTCCCCACCCTCGGCAGGCCCATCCTCAACCGCTGGAGGGGTAAAAGTTTCTTCCTGCCACTGACAGGCGCCGTCCGCTTGTGACCATCGCCGTGCTCGCGCTCCTCCTTGGGGCGTGCACTGACCAGCCCGACACCCCACTTGCCCTCGGGCCACCCTCGCAGGCACGCTCGGTGGTGCCCGGCGGAATCGAACACCCTGGAGAGGCTGCGTTCGAGGAGGTTAGCCAGGCGGTTCCCTAGTTCGCGGGCTATTTCCTGGACGGCGGCAACCTGGTCGTATACGTGGCCGATTCGACCCAGGCTCCGGCCGCGAGGACGGCAGTGCGGCGGGTGATCGATGCGCACGTGCCGAAAGGGGCCGTTCCGCAGCTGGTGCATGCCGCCATCGCAGTCCGGCATGCGAAGTACAGCTTCCTCCAGCTCAGCCGGTGGCGCAACGAGATCGAGCAAGACATCTCCTTTCACCTGAGTGACGCGGTCGGGATTGATCTGGACGAGGGTCGCAACCGCATAGTCCTCGACCTCGCGGATGGGTCGGGAAGGGCGCAACTTAAGCAATGGCTGGCCCAATCGGACGTACCTTGTATTGGTCAGGGCCTGGGGACAGCGGCGCGCCGGTATTTGTTCAGGGCGCCGGCGATCAAGTCACGCTCGTGGGAATCCATTGGGGCGCAAATAACAGCGCTCAGTTTACCGTGTTCAGTCCTCTGGGTGGGATCCATCAGGACTTCGGAGATGAGGTCATCACGCACGCGCCCGCACCCACGGTGACCATGGACGGTCCGAGGGTAGCCGGACGGAATGAGTACTGCACGTGGACAGCCAACGTAAGCGGTGGCACTAGCCCGTATAGTTACGACTGGAAGCGCAGCGGAGTCGACGTGGGGAGTAGCCAGACGTATCATGCCAGCACCGGAACATCGAGTTTCTACCTCCAGGTAGGCGTGACCGATAGCCACGGGCAAACCGCAGGCGCCGGTGGCCTTATCTCGGTCACGGACACGACGGGTGTCTGCCTGCCGTACCCGTGAACGGCGGGCAGACGCTCGAATATGCCGTGCCTTCCCTCAGAACACTGAGAGGAGTGACCGATGAGACAGAACCGGAATTCTCCGGCCCGGCGCCCGCAGCGGGCGCTCCACCTCGCCGCGGCGGCCGGGCTCTTGCTCGCTGCGCTTCCGCTGCTGCTCTCGGGTTGCCATGAAGCGCCCAATGCGCCCGACGTGACTGAGACCGGTGGCGTCGGATGGCTCAAAGCTACCGTGCGAAATGCTGCGGATGCGACGGCGGACACGGCAGCGCAAGCGTCCGACACCACGGCCCGCATTACGTTCAAGGGAAGCGGCGAGTTTGGCGTACACCCGGACCCCTCGATGGGGGTGGACATCACGTTCCAGCTCTCGGCGGATGCTACCGATGCCGGCGGGGGCCGAGACATATTCCTGCTCGGCCGCCCGGGCAACGGCCGGCCGGCGCCGGGCCGCCGCGCTCTGGCGCCGCTGACGAGGCAGGGGAGCCAATATTCCGGCTTCACGGCCTATTACAGCCGTACGACGCCCCAGCTTTCGGAGGGCTACACGGCTCTGTCGGGCAGCGTGACGATTCGGAAGTCCACGAGCGAGGAGGTCGATGGCACCTTCGAGGTTACCATGGTCCAGACGTCTCGCAGCGCACCGGCAGACATGGAACACGATTGGGACGTCGGGCCCAACACCATCATGCCCGGGGCGAAGCGAATCGAGGTCACCGGATCGTTCCACGCGGGTCCGGCAGTGACGACAGCAACCATAGACATCGGACACGCTAAGCCTTAGCACAGGCGGGCGTGGTAGTCATGAGGGGGGCGCCGCCGGGAGGAAGAGGCGGCGCCCCCACGCGCGCGGAATCGGCCGTGCGATCATGAGCATCGCGCTTGCGGCCCCGGAAACCGGGAGTTCGCCCGGTCTCTACGGCTCGGTACTGGGCCTTCGCGCGGGATCTCCGCGGCCGAGGAGCGGGTCCAGGATCTCACGCCGGAACGTCGCGACCTGCTCGGTGATCCCGGACAGGCGGAGCTCCGCCAGGCTGGTCCCGCACGCGCGTCGGGCCATCCGTTCGAGCCGCTTGTAGGGGATCCCGATCTCGTCCGCCACCACGGGCCAGGGGCGACCCAGTTCCTTCCGTTCGAGCGCGCGGAGGAGGGCCACCCGGTCTATGAAGCGCTCGAGCGCGAGTTCCGAGCTGCCTGAGCCCATCGCCTGCCGCCATTCCCTCCGGAGCTGGTCGTAGCTGCACCCCGCGAGACGCGCCATGGCCGCCACTGAGTCGAACGGCCGCCGCCAGCTAAGCCCGGCCACTACGGCGCGCCGTAGGTGGACCGGGTGCATGGCGGAGCGTTCCACCGCAGAGGCCGCATCCACGAGCGCCCGCCCCCTTTCGATCCCCCGGAGCGCATCGACCAGACCTGCAACAGCCGGCAGCCAGATGACCCGCCGGACGCGCAGCGGCGCGGCCCGGGCGAGCAGCTCCGCGTCGGGTTCGCTTGCCAGGATGAGCGGGAGATCGGGGTGGGCGAATCCGAAGCGGGCCAGTCGGTCCGCGAGCCGCTCCGGCAGCCGGAGCAGGACGAGCAACCCGCCCCAGGCGCGGCCCGCCGCGCGGACGAAGTCTCCGAACTCCCGGGTCTCCGCAAGCTCGGCGCCGTACTCCGCGTCGATCTCGCCGGGAATCTGGACACGGTGTGGGTTGAAGATGACGAGCATGGTCGGTCCCTGGTGCCTCCGGCGCAACGCGCATAACGAAGGGCACGTGAGGGCGGGCAGCGAAGGCTTAAACGTGCCCGAAAGGAACGAGTAACGCGGTCGTTTTCTGACGGTCAGCACGGCCGATTCCGCCGCCGTTCAGCCCACCGCCGCCTCCAGCAGCGCCAGCGTGCCGGCGGTGGCGTCGAGGCGCGCGCGGACGCCCACCGGCAGCGTCCAGCTCGCGGGGACGTGGCCGAAGGGGAAGCCAGCGGCCACGGGGACGTCCAGGTCGGCCAGCCGCTCCGCTACGACGTCGACGGACGAAGGGAGGTCGGGGCTGCCCTCGTCGGGGCTCTCGCTGAAGGCGCCGACCGCGACGCCGGCCACGCCGTCCAGGGCGCCGGACAGGCGGAGCTGCGTCAGGAAGCGGTCCACGCGGTAGACGGGCTCGCCCACCTCCTCGATGAAGAGGATGGCTCCCGCCGCGCGAAGGGCGTAGGGAGTTCCGGCGAGCGCCGCGAGGAGCGCGAGGTTGCCTCCGACGAGCGGCCCCTCCGCCACGCCGTTCACCATCATCTCCGCCCGGGCCGGACCCGAAGCGGGGAAGGGGAGCACGCCCGCCGGCTCGGGGATGGTCAGCGTTCGGACGAGCCCGTCGACGGCGAAGGGTGGGAGGTCCGCCACGGCGGGGTGCGGGCCGTGGAAGGAGACGATGCCCAGACGCTGGATAGCCAGGTGCAGCGCGGTGTTGTCGCTGAAGCCGATCACCGGACGGGGGCGGGCCGTAAGCGCACCCCAGTCCAGCCGGTCGAGGATGCGCATCGTGCCGTAGCCGCCGCGCAGGCACCAGACGGCGTCGTTCGCCGGGTCGCGGAGGGCCGCGTCGAGATCCGCGGCGCGCTCGTCGTCGCTGCCGGCGAGGAAGCCGCGGCGGCAGCGTGCGTGCGCGCCGGTGACCGGCTCCCAGCCGAGAGAGCGCACGCGCGCTTCGGCCCGCTCGACCGCCTCGGGCGGGAGCGGGCCGGCGGGGGCTACGAGGGCGACGCGGGCGCCGGGGCGGAGCGCGGGGGGGCGGATCATGGCATGGCCAAGATAAGCCGCGCCGGGAGCGGTGACAACGCGACCCGGTCGGCGGTACCCCGCGCCGCGGCCGCGCCCTATCTTCTTCCACGAACGGAAAACGCGGACACACGAGGAAGACGGGGAAATGCAGAATTCCAGGATCGAGACGTTGCGGCGGATGCTGGAGGCGCGGCCGGACGATCCACGCGCGCGCTTCGGCCTCGCGCTCGAGTACGAGCGAGCAGGGCGTTGGGCGGAGGTGGTGGAGCAGCTCGAGCGCTATCTGGAGGGGACGGACGACCAGGGGAACGCCTACGGTCGGCTGGGCCGCGCGCTGCGCGAGCTGGGCCGCGACGACGAGGCGAGGGAAGCCTATCGTCGCGGGATCGAGGCCGCGAGCCGCCACGGCCACCCCTCCATGGCCGCCGAGTTCGAGGAGACGCTCGACGAGATGGAGTGAGTGGCCGTGGCTCAGCCGCGGCTCTAGCGGTTGAAGCCGCTGCGGAAGGAGTCCACGACGCGCTTCGCCGCGTCCGCGGCGGAGCCGAAGGCCTGGCGCGCGCCCTCGCCGTAGGCGCGCCCGGCGGCGGCGACGTCCTCGGCCCAGGGGCGGTCCGCCTCGCCACGGCGCGCGTACTCGCCGCCCAGGATGCGCTCGTAGGCGCCGCTCTCGTACCAGTCGCGAAGCTCGGCCACGCGCAGGACGGGGAAGGGGTGGTCGGTGCCGAGCAGGTTCAGCACCTTGAAGACCTGGTCGGCCAGGTCGCCGCTGGTACGGTACTCCTCCGCCTGCCGGATGAACTCGGGCAGGCTCGACTCCTCCGCCTTCCCGCCACCGGCGAACTTGAGCATCGTGCGCATTCCCACGTCCGGGATCTGCACCGAGAGCGCGCCCGCCCGGTCGCTGGAGAGCTCCGCCTTGCGGTACCACTCCATGAGCGCCATGAGGATCGCGCGCGCCGCGAGCCCCACGACGGGGAAGCCGGCCTGCGCGAGCTGCACCAGGATGACCATCATCGTGGTGTAGAGCACGTGGCCGCTCAGGATGTGGCCGATCTCGTGGCCGAGGACGAACTGCAGCTCGTCATCGTCCAGGAGGGAGACGGTGGCGGAGTTCAGGATGATGAACGGCCGGTCCATCCCGTACGCGCCCGCGTTGACGAAGGGCGTCTGCGAAACGAAGACCGGGTAGTCGTCCGGGGCGTCGAGGGTGCGCGCCGCCCGGTCGTAGAGCCGATGGACCCGCGGGAACTGCGACGGTGAGCTCCGCACCGCGTTCGCCTGGAAGGCCAGGCGGATCGGTCGCTCGCCGAAGAAGCCGAAGAGCGTACGCAGAACCTCGTCGAAGGCCGGGAGCTTGCGGAGTGCGTTGAGCGCCGCCCGGTCCGCCGGGTGCTCCCACGAGCGCGAGTCGATACCGGTCAGGACGCGGGGGGTGGATTCCTGCTCTGCCATGGTGCCTCTGGAGTGAAGGGTCGCGAGCCGTCAGCCTGCCTGTACGCTCCGCGCGGGGCGGCGGTTTCGCGGGAACCCCCACCGCGCGGCGCGGTACCACTCCGCTACCGCATTCTAACCCACGAAGACGCTGCCCGCGACCGGTATCCGCCGCGCCGCGACCCTACCCTCTCCCGGAGACCGTTGATGCGATTCCATCGGAAGACCGTCGTGTCCCTGGCCCTCGCGCTGCTGACGCTCGCCGCGGCGCGGGCGCATGCGCAGAGCGAGGGTGTCGCGGGCCGCTGGCTCCTCGACGAGGCCGCGAGCACGTCGATGAAGCAGATCGTCGACGCGGGCATGTCGAAGCTGGGACGCGTCTACCGCGTCTGGCCGATCAGCACGCAGGCGAAGAAGCGCCTCCAGGACACCAACCGGCGGTACACCTGGATCCTCATCACCCGCCAGCCCGGCGACAGCGTGGAGGTGCGGACCGACACCTACACGCTCACGACCCCGAGCAACGGCGTGCGCAAGGACTGGGAGCGCGAGAAGGGCGACTTCATCGACGTCACGACCCGATGGGAGGGGAACCGCCTGGAGCAGACCTTCGACGCGTCCGACGGCCGGCGCGTGAACGTCTACACCGTCGCCCCGGACGGCACGCTCCACCTGGACGTGACGGTGACCAGCCCGAAGCTCGACAGTCCGCTCACGTACCGGATGGTGTATCACCGGTAGAGGCTGTCGGCTATCGGCTATCGGTTAGCTGCGGGGCCCGGGCATCGGTGGGATGCCCGGGCCCCCGGTCCGCGAAGGCGGACTTCGTGTAGTCCTTGCAGCGGTTTCAACCGCCCGGCGCAGGAGTCGCCGTGGAGCTCCGTCCCTCCGTCACCGCGCCCGTTCCGGGTGGAGCATGCCGGGGATCGGGCGGGCGGGGAGGAGGGCCTCGACGAGGCGGCCGGCCTCGGTCTCCCAGGCGTCGAACTCCTGCGCGTAGCGGCAGCCCCAGCGCTCGCCGGTGGTGCGGAGGCGGTGCTCCAGCCAGCCAGCGTCGCCGAAGCCGATTCCTCTGCGGTAGAAGGCCGCGAGCGCCTCGATCGTGTCGTGGTAGGGCGTGACGTCGACGCCGACCGCGGGGAGCGAGGAGTGGAGGTCGCGGTAGGTGAAGATCGGTACCGTCTCTCGCCACGGGTCGAGCGGAGAGACGACCTTGGCGATGCGCGCGAGAGTGACCGCGTCGCGGAAGATCTTCCCGGTGGCCTGGTGGTCGGGGTGGCGCATCCCGCGCATCCATGCGTCGCCCCAGGTGAGCAGACCCGTCGGGCGGATCTCGCAGATGAGCCGCGCCACCTCGGCGGCGGCCTCGCGCGTGGGCGTGACGTGCGTGTCCTCGAAGTCGAGGAATCGCGTCTCCGCGCCCAGGATCTCGCCGGCGCGGTGACCCTGGTCGGTGCGGCGGCGCATCACCTCCTCGGGGGGGACGGGGCCGAAGGCCTCCGTCATGCCGCCGCGCGTCAGCCAGACGACGACCACGCGATCGCCGCGCGCGCGCTGCGCGAGGATCGGGCCCGCGGCGCCCACCTCGTCGTCGGGGTGGGCGAGGCCCACCAGGAGCGTCTGTCCACTCACGAATCGTACGCCTTCTCTTCTCGGCTCGTTCTCATGCTCGCTCTCCCGTCAGGGTAGGCGCGCGGGGGGTGCAAGAGGTGTTCCCCGCACAGCTGCGGCGGTGGGTGCGCGGGTGTGTGGTGGGCGGATTTCACGAGGTTGTCTTTCCTGCCGATCCTCTTATCTTGGTCGCTCCATCCGGGGCCCCCGAAGACCGGTCCTCCGCCGCAGGCAGCACCCAGCATCTCCCGCATGTACCGAAGCGTCCCGCTCTCGCTCCCGGCCGCCGTCGCGGCCGTGTTGCTCACGCTCTCCGCGTGTGCTCCGTCCCGCCCGACGGCGGGCCCCACGCCGGTGGCGTCGACCGAGCCGGAGGCGCTGGGCGAGCAGCCCTCCATCGTCGAGAAGAAGGTCGAGGCGCCGCGGCGGGATCTCCTGGGCGGAATCGCCTACGACCTCCCGGTGGAGCAGAACAGCTGGGTGGAGTCGGAGCTCGACTTCCTCGTCGACCAGCGCAAGGAGGTGATCGAGCGGTGGCTCCAGCGCGGAGACTACTACGAGGACTTCGTGAAGTCCACGCTTCGTGCGTACGGTGTGCCGACCGACCTCTTCAACCTGGCGATGATCGAGAGCGGCTTCGTGCCCACCGCGCGAAGCGGCGCCGGCGCCGTGGGGCTCTGGCAGTTCATGGCGGGCACCGGTCGCGGTCTGGGTCTCCGGATCGACACGCTGGTCGACGAGCGCATGGACCCGGTGCGCTCCACGCGCGCCGCCGCGCGACACCTCCGCGGCCTCAAGGAGGAGATGGGCACGTGGCCACTCGCCGCCGCCTCCTACAACGCGGGCACCGGCCGCATCAGCCGCAGCCTGCAGAGCTACGGCGTCGACAACTTCTGGGATCTGGCGCAGGTCGGCGACCTGGCGGAGGAGACGAAGCACTACGTTCCGCGGCTCTACGCGATGACGATCATCGACCGGCGCCGCGCGCACTTCGGCATCCCCGCGCCCTCCGCGGACAGCGAGTTCGCCTTCGACAGCATCCAGGTGGAATACGCCACGCCCCTCGAGGTGCTGGCGAAGCTCGGGCCGGTGACGCTCGATCAGCTCACCCGCCTGAACCCGAACCTCTACCGCGGCATCGTGCCGGCGGGCGGTTACTGGGTCTGGGTGCCGGCCGGGACGGGCGTGGCGATGCAGAGGGCGTGGCTCGCCTCGGACTTCCGCCGCGAGCAGGGCTACGGCACCTACGTGGTGCGGAAGGGCGACACCCTCGGCAGGCTCGCCGAGCTGGGCGACCTCCCCTCCTCGCGCATCCGGGCGCTGAACCCGGGCATCGACTGGGACAGGCTGCAGATCGACCAGAAGCTGAAGCTCCCCTACAAGATCGCGCGCGCGCTCACCGAGCGCCCGGTGGAGAAGAAGCACGTGAAGCTGGCCGCGGCCGACGCCCCGAAGAAGACGGAGACCTCGAAGAAGGAAACCTCGAAGAGGTCGGAGCCGTCGAAGAAGCACGAGAGCGATGCCGGCACGAAGGAGCACTCCGGCGCGGAGCACACGACGCACAGGGTGAAGGACGGGGAGACGCTCTGGGCGATCGCGCACCACTACGGCGTGGAGGTCGCGGCGCTGCAGAAGGCGAACGGCCTCGATGGTACGACGATCATTCCGGGGCAGGAGTTGAGCATCCCGAACTGAAGGCGCTCGCCCGGCGGGGCAACGCGGGTCGCTGGTACGCCGGATGCGAGTTGCGCCATCGGCGCGGGGGCGGGTTCCGGCTCACGACCCCCGGAGCAACGCCCGCGCTGAGCCCGAGCAGCCCGATCGGAGATGACGGAGACACCGCAGAACGAAGAGTCCACGGTTCCCGTGGAGATCCCCCGGGGCACGGGCGACCGGCGCCAGCGTGACCGGCGCCGCACCGACCGGCGCGCGCCGCCGCCCCCGTGGCGGCGGCCGTGGGCGTTCGTCGCGTACGGAGTGGCTGCCGCGCTCGTCGTGGTCCTGCTCTTCGACCACGGCGAGCCGAGCACGGCCGACCGCGCGCTCACTCCGGTCCCGGTGACACCCGAGGTCGACACCCTTCACCCCCCCGCCGCGTCCGCGCCGCCGGTGGACGCGTACACCAACGGCGAGTTCGACCGGCTCCTCGCGGAGGGGAGCGCCGCGGTCGGGCAGCGAGTGCGGACGCTCCTCTACTGCGAGGAGATCACGTCCTTCTCGGTCATGCGCGACGTGGGGACGCAGGTCGCCCCGTCGGTCGCCGCGCTGGTCGGGGCCGACGGCCGGGTGCCGACGGCGGAGTGCAAGTGGGGCGCCGATCCGAACGCGCCGAGCTTCCTCCTCGTCGTCCCGCCCGGGCTGGCGGAGCGCTTCGCGGCCCAACCGATGGTGCAGCTCGGCTTCGTCCACCGGCGCAAGGTGGGCGCGGAGGTGGAGTGGCTGGGCCGCTCCGAGGCGCTCGCGTTGAACACCGCCGGCGTGCTGCGCGCCATCCGCTGAGGCGCGCGACGGCCTCAGACGGTGCCGGCCTCCTCGAGGGCGAGTGAGAGGCGGCGTCGCAGCTCCTTCATGCCCAGGGAGCCGAGCGCGAAGTCCGCGGCGGCGCGGCTGTTGAAGGTGATCGTCGACAGCACGGGCGCGGCGGCGGGCTCGTCGGTCGGGCGGAAGGCGAGGCGCGCGCCCTTCTTTCCGTGGGCAACGATCTCGTCGACGGCCAGCGCCTCCCAGCTCTTCCCGTGCTCGTCGCGGAACTCTCGCATCATGTTCTCGGTTGATCCGGTTGTGCTCGCGGTCATCCCTCCTCCGGGAACTGCGGGCTGATCTCGCGCCAGAGCTCTTCCACCAGGCGGCGCAGCTCGCGCACCTGCTCCTCCTCCGGCTTGTCCTGCAGATGGTACCGCGCGGCGCTCAGCGCGCGATAGGCTCGCCAGAGCGCCTCGGACGCCGGCGTCGTCTCGCTGGAGCGCCGCTTCTCGCTCCGCAGCCGCGCCACGAGCCAGTCGGTCAGCTCGGGCTCGACGGCCATGACCTCGGTGTCCTTGCCCTGCGTCTCCACCCACTGCTTCAGCTTCGAGGCGAAGCTCTTGGGCAGGCCAGCGACGACGTAGGCACTCAGGTCGTCGCGCTGCAGCATCTCGCTCGCCATCAGCATCTCCTCCGTCGCGGGTCAGCCGTGCAGGGTGCGCAGGATCTCGTCGCCGATCGCCTCCACCTGCCAGCGGCGGATCTCGGGGATGGCCAGCAGCTCCTCCCGGTTGGCGGGGTTGCGCCTCGCGACCTCGTCGAGCACGGCGCGGGAGATGAGGAAGCCGGGGTCCAGATCGAGCGCCTCCGCCACGCGGTTGCGCGTCTGGCGGAGCTGCTCGGAGCGGGCCTCGACTTCCGGGTCGCGCTCCCAGCGGCGGGAGGGCGGAAAGCGGGGTAGCTCCTCCTCCGGCACCGCGAGGCCGCGGCGGATGGCCGCGAGCACTTCCTTCCCCCGCCGCTCCGCGACCCACTGCGGCACTCCCTGCACGCCCGCCAGCTCGCCGGGATTCTCGGGGGGGCGCAGGCTCAGCGCGATCAGCGACGGGTTGCCGACCACGCGGAAGGTGGCCTGGTCGCGCTCGCGCGCCACCTCCTCCCGCCAGGCGTGGAGCTCGCGCAGGACGGCGAGCCCGCGCGGAGTCAGCTCGCGCGCGCCCTTCACCCGCAGGAACGCCTCGCGCGCGTCGCCGTTCTCGCCCCAGCGGGTCTCCTCGCGGCGCCGGAACTCCTCCTGCGCCCACTCCAGCCGCCCCTTCGCCGCCAGATCCGCCCGCAGCCGGTCGCGAAGCTCCGGCAGGTGGGCGGTGTCGGTCGCGGCGTAGTCCTTCATCCCCTCCGTCAGCGGGCGCTCCGCCCAGTCGGCCCTCTGGTAGGCCTTGGGGAGGCTGATGCCGAGATACGCCTCGACGATCGCGCCGAGCCCGAGCGAGCGGGCCCCCAGGAACGCCGCGGCGATCTGGGTGTCGAAGAGGCCCGCGACGGCGAGCCCCTCGTCCCGGTCCAGGATGCGCAGGTCGTAGTCCGCGTCGTGGAAGATCTTCTCGACCAGCTCGTCGGCCAGGAGGGGGCCGAGGGCCGAGAGGTCTCCGATGGCGAGCGGATCGATGAGGTAGTTCCGCTCGCGGGTGGAGACCTGGACGAGGCTGAGGCGGTCGAAGTACCGGTGGTACCCGGCCGCCTCGGTGTCCACGCCGAGCAGCGATTCGCTGCCGAGCCGGTGAACGAGCGACTGGAGTGCTTCGGGCGTGTCGATGTATTCGTAATCCATATCCGCTGCCGGCGCCGGGAAACGCGCGGAAGATGCTCATCCGCGGCGGCCGTCGCAAGAGTGGCACCGCGGCCGGCCATTGCACCGGCGGCGCGGGGAGGCCAGATTGGCCCCTCGGCCTCCTGACCCGATCCGGATCCGGCGTGAGACTCTATTTTCTGGGAACCGGTACCTCGTTCGGCGTGCCGGTGATCGGTTGCTCGTGCGCGGTCTGCCGCTCGGCGGATCCGCGCGACCGGCGCAGCCGCCATTCGGTGCTGCTCGAAGAGGACGGTCGCAGCGTGCTCGTGGACACCCCGCCCGAGCTGCGCCTCCAGCTCACCGGTGCGGGGATCGGCGCCGTGGACGCGGTCTGGTACACCCACTGCCACGCCGACCACACGCACGGCGTCGACGACCTGCGCGCCATCACCATGCGGCGCGATTCCGCCCTGCCGGTCTACGCGGCGCCCGACTGCGCGCGCTCGCTCGAGCGGAAGTTCGACTACGCCTTCGATGCCTCCATCAAGCCGGTCGAGGGGACGAGCCGGCCCGAGGCCGAGCTGCACGAGCTGCACGCCTACGAGCCGGTGGAGGTGGCGGGCTTCGAGATGCTGCCGCTCCCCGTGCCGCACGGCCCGATCGAGGTCTACGGCTTCCGGGCGGGAGGGCTGGGCTACATCACCGACGCCAAACGTCTCCCGGACCGGACGCTCGACGCGCTGCGCGGCGTGCGGGTGCTCGTGCTGAACGCGCTCTGGTTCGGCAAGCCGCACCCCACCCACCTCACCGTGGAGGAGGCGGTGGCCGCGGCGCGCGAGGTGGGCGCCGAGCGTACCTATCTCACGCACCTCAGCCATCACGTCGGCCACGCAGAGCTGGCCGGGCGGCTCCCGGCCGGGATCTTGCCGGCCCACGACGGGCTGGTGGTCGACATCTAGTGCCCGGTTCCAAGTGCCAAGTGCCCACGACGGCACTACTTGGCACCTGGTAGCCGGCACTTGGCACTCTAACCTATTCTGCCATGCCCATCACCCTCGATTACAACAACATGCTCGCGCCGAGGCTCGGCGGCGGGCACGGCGTCGACCCCGCGCGGCTGAGCGGGCTGCAGGGCCGCTTCGCGGAGGTGCACGCCGACGCGCAGAGGCGCCGCGAGAGCGGGGAGCTCGGCTTCTACGACCTCCCGGACGCCGGCGAGGTCGTCGACGAGATCGAGGCCTTCGCCAACGGCGTCGGCCAGGCCTTCGAGGACGTGGTGGTGCTCGGGATCGGCGGTTCGGCGCTCGGCACCATCGCCCTCAAGACGGCGCTCCTCGACCCCTTCTGGAACGAGCGCAGCGCCGAGGACCGCGACTTCTTCCCGCGGCTGCACATCCTCGACAACCCGGACCCGCGCACCTTCGAGTCGTTCCTGGAGCACATCGACCTGCGCAAGACGCTCTTCAACGTCATCTCCAAGTCGGGCGGGACGGCGGAGACGATGAGCCAGATGCTGATCGTGCGGGAGAAGCTGGAGGCCGAGCTCGGCGACGGCTATCGGGGCCACCTGCTCTTCACCACCGACCCGGAGAAGGGCGTGCTGCGCAAGCTGGCCAGGGAGGAGCAGATCGCCGCGCTGCCCGTGCCCCCGAGCGTCGGCGGGCGCTTCAGCGTCCTCTCGGCGGTGGGCCTGCTGCCGGCGGCGCTGGTGGGCATCGAGATCCGCGAGCTGCTCGCGGGGGCGAAGGAGATGGCCGAGCGCTGCCGCAGCGCCGAGCTGAAGGAGAACCCCGCCGGAATCTTCGCCGCGCTGCAGTACCTCGCCGACACGGAGAAGCACGCGCCGATCCAGGTGATGATGCCCTACTCGGACCGCCTGCGCGACGTCGCCGACTGGTTCCGCCAGCTCTGGGCGGAGAGCCTGGGCAAGAGCCAGGACCGCGCGGGCAAGGACGTCTTCGTGGGCCCCACGCCGGTCAAGTCGCTCGGCGCCACCGACCAGCACTCGCAGATGCAGCTCTACATGGAGGGGCCGTTCGACAAGACGATCACCTTCGTCGTGGAGCAGAGCCTGGAGGTGGACATCCAGATCCCCGGCGTCTACCCGGACGTCCCGGAGCTCGGCTACCTCGGCGGCCATACCCTCGGCGAGCTGCTCCGCGTCGAGCAGCAGGCCACGGAGGCCGCCCTCGCGCAGCGCGGCCGGATGAGCATGACGATCTCGCTGCCGCGCGTGGACGAGCGCGCGCTCGGCGGCCTCTTCATGCTCCTGGAGATCGCCACCGTCTACGCCGGCGGCCTCTACGGCGTCGACCCCATGAACCAGCCCGGCGTCGAGCTCGGCAAGCAGCTCACCTACGGCATCATCGGCCGCCAGGGCTACGAGGCGCGCCGCGATGAGTGGGACGCCCGCGAGCCCAAGAACGAGGACTGGGTGATCTGACGGCAGCTATCGGCTATCGGCTATCGGCTATCAGTCAACCGATAGCTGATAGCCGATAGCCGACCGGGCACCGGGGCGGTGGGTGGGTGTATCACCTCCGACGGTCGGATCACCTGATCTGGAGATCTCTGGTTATGGAGAAGCTGAAGGTATTCGGTCTGATGGCGCTGCTCAGCCTGCTCCTGGTGGGGCTGGGCGGATATATCGGCGGCAGCGGAGGGGCGGCGATCTTCTTCGCCCTGTCGATCGCGATGAACTTCGGGATGTACTGGTTCAGCGACAGGATCGTGCTGAAGCAGTACCGCGCCCACATCATAGAGCCGGGTTACGAGGGTGGCCGCTTCGACGCGCTCTACTCGATGATCGACCGGCTGCGTCAGAACGCGGGGCTGCCGATGCCGGTGGTGGCGGTCTCCGAGCAGATGCAGCCCAACGCGTTCGCGACCGGCCGCAACCCGGACCACGCGGTGGTCTGCGTGACGCGCGGGATGTGGGAGCTGGTGCAGCGCGGCTACATGACGATGGACGAGCTCGAGGGCGTGATGGCGCACGAGCTGGCGCACGTGAAGAACCGTCACATGCTCATCGGGACGATCGCGGCGAGCATGGCCGGCGCGGTCATGCTGATCGGCAGCATCCTGCGCTGGGGCGCGATCTTCGGCGGGTACGGCGGCCGCGACCGGCGGGGCGGGAGCGGCATCGAGCTGCTGGCGCTCGCCATCCTGGCGCCGATCGCGGCGATGATCGTGCAGATGACGATCTCGCGCCGCAACGAGTTCGAGGCCGACGCGGGCGGCGCGCGGATCAGCGGCAAGCCGCTGGCGCTGGCGCACGCGCTGGAGAAGATCGAGCAGGTGGCGCGCCGCAATCCGATGCAGGTGAGCCCCTCGGCGTCGCACCTGGCGATCATCAACCCGCTGGCGGGGGCGGGACAGGGCTTCACGAGCCTCTTCCGCACCCACCCGCCCACCGAGGAGCGCGTGGCGCGGCTGCAGCAGATCGCCGCCCGGCAGGACGTGGCCGCGCTCGCCCACGGGTGAGCCTCGCCGCGGACCCCTACGCCGGCCGGACGCTCGTCGTCCTCAACCCGGCGGCGGGCCAGGACGACGCCGCGCGAATGCGCCGCCTCATCGGCGGCGCATTCGCCGTTCGGGGGGCTGCTTTCGACCTCGTGGAGACCGCCGGTCCGGGCGACGCGGAGCGCCTCGCCCGCGAGGCCGCCGACCTCGGCTACCGCGCCGTCGCCGCGGTGGGGGGCGACGGTACGATCGCCGAGGTCGTCACCGGGCTCGCCGGCACCGGCGTGCCCCTCGGCATCGTCCCGCGCGGCACGGCGAACCAGCTCGCCGCCAACCTGGGCATCCCCTCGGGGCTGGAGCGCGCGGTCGACGTGGTGGTGAACGGCACGCCCCGTCCGATCGACGTCGGGCAGCTCGCGGGGGGGCGCTATTTCGCCCTGATGGCCGGCGCCGGCTGGGACGCGGAGGTGATGAGCATCGCGACGCGCCAGCTGAAGGAGCGCTGGGGCTTCGGCGCCTACCTCTACGCCGGTCTGCGGCGCGCCGCCGCTCCGCCCTCCGCCGACTTCCGCCTCACCATCGACGAGCGCGAGGTCCGGGTGCGCGCCGCGACGGTCATCGTGGCCAACGTCGGCCAGCTCGTCCACGCGCTTCTCCCCGTCGACCTCCACATCGCCCCCGCCGCCTCCATCCAGGACGGGCTCCTCGACGTCTGCATCTTCGCGCCGCGCAGCGTCCCCGACGTCGCGGCGGTGCTCTGGCGCGTCGCCAGCCGCAACCCCGTGGTCGACGAGCGGATGATCTACCTGCAGGCGCGCCAGGTCCGCGTCGAGAGCGACCCGCCCGTCGTCACGCAGGTGGACGGCGACCTCGCGGGCGAGACGCCGCTGGAGGCGCGCGCGGTGCCGGGAGGCGCGCGGGTGCTGCTGCCGGGGTGACGCCGGCCCTCGCCGATGCACCGGGGGCCGCCGGCCGCTTCCGACCGGGGCCGTGCGCGGAGCGAGGGCTGCCGGGAGAGCTGACCCCGCCGCTTGAATCCGGCTTCCGCTTGCGGTAAATTTTCGGGATGCCTACGACCCAGCAGCGGCACCGCCGCACCGATCCCACCGGCGCCGAGCGCGCGGACGAGCCGGAGTACCTCGTCGTCCGCGGCGCGAGAGAGCACAACCTCAAGGACATCGACGTCCGGATCCCGCGCGACAAGCTGACGGTGATCACGGGGCTGAGCGGGAGCGGGAAGAGCTCGCTCGCCTTCGACACGATCTACGCGGAGGGCCAGCGCCGCTACGTCGAGAGCCTCTCCGCGTACGCGCGGCAGTTCCTGGGTCTGATGGAGAAGCCGGACGTCGACTCCATCGAGGGGCTCTCGCCGGCGATCAGCATCGAGCAGAAGACGGCGGGCCGGAACCCGCGCTCCACGGTGGGCACGGTGACGGAGGTCTACGACTACCTGCGGCTGCTCTGGGCGCGCGCGGGCACGCCGCACTGCCCCCGGTGCGGGGAGCCGGTGCGGCGGCAGAGCGCGACGCAGATCGTCGACCAGATCCTCTCCTGGCCGGAGGGCACGCGCATCGAGGTGCTCGCGCCGCTGGTGCGCGGGCGCAAGGGCGAGTTCCGCGAGCTCTTCGAGGAGATGCGGAAGAAGGGCTTCGTGCGCGCATATGTCGACGGGGAGCTGATCGAGCTGGAGAACCCGCCCGCCCTCGCCCGGCGGCAGAACCACGACATCTCCGTGGTGGTGGACCGACTCGTCGTCCGCGAGGAGGATCGCCAGCGCCTCGCCGACTCGGTGGAGACGGCGCTGCGGAACGCGGAGGGAGTGGTGGAAATAGTGCCCAGTGCCAAGTCCCAAGTGCCAGGTGGGCCGGGCCAACCGGCAGGCGCGGACGCCGAGGCGGGTGGCTTGGCACCGGGCACTGGGCACTCAGCACTGTTTTCGGAACATTACGCCTGCGCGAAGTGCGGCATCAGCATCCCGGAGCTGGAGCCGAGACAGTTCTCGTTCAACTCGCCCTACGGCGCGTGCCCGGCGTGCGGCGGGCTGGGGACGCGCAAGGAGCCGAACGCCGAGCTGGTCATTGGCGACCACAGCGTCTCGATCCTGGAGGGCGTGGTGCTGCCGTGGGGAGTGCCGCGCGGGCACCTGCGCACCACCATCCTGGGCGGGCTGGCGGACGCCCTCGGCTTCGACCTGAACACGCCCTGGGGCGAGCTGCCGCAGTACGTGCGCGACGTGCTGCTCCACGGGAGCGAGGCCGGCGGCGACCGCGTGCCGAAGAAGCTGAAGTGGGCGGGAATCATCAGGGACGTGCAGCAGCGCTACGCGGAGACGACGAGCGACTCGGTGCGCGAGGGCCTGGAGGGGTACATGTCCACGCTCCCGTGCACCGTCTGCAGGGGGACGCGGCTGAAGCCGGAGAGCCTGGCGGTCACGGTCCACGGGCGCTCGCTCGGCGAGGTCGTCGAGATGTCGGTCGACCGCGCGCTCGACTACTTCGCCGAGGTCGGCGAGGACGCGACGGTGCCGAAGGACATCGCGGCCCCCGTGCTCAAGGAGGTACGCGAGCGGCTGAGCTTCCTGGTGAACGTGGGCCTCGAGTACCTCACGCTGGGCCGCGCGGCCGAGACGCTCTCGGGCGGCGAGGCGCAGCGCATCCGCCTGGCGACGCAGATCGGCTCGCGGCTCGTGGGCGTGCTCTACATCCTCGACGAGCCGAGCATCGGGCTGCACCAGCGTGACAACCTGCGGCTGATCGGGACGCTGGAAGAGCTGCGCGACCTCGGCAACACCGTGCTGGTCGTGGAGCACGACGAGGAGACGATGCGCGCCGCCGACCACATCCTCGACCTCGGTCCCCGCGCCGGGCGGCACGGAGGGGAGATCGTGGCGGAGGGAACGATCGAGGAGGTGAGGGAGACCCCCGGCTCGCTCACCGGCGCCTACCTGCGCGGCGAGCGGGAGATCGCGGTCCCGGCCCAGCGCCGCGCGCCGCAGCCGGGGCACGAGCTGGTGATCGAGGGCGCGCGGGAGCACAACCTGCGCGATCTGACCGTTCCCATCCCGCTGGGGACCTTCGTGGCCGTCACCGGCGTCTCCGGCTCGGGGAAGAGCACGCTGGTGAACGACATCCTGTGGAAGGCGCTCTCGCGGCACTTCTACCGCGCCAAGCACGTGCCGGGCCTGCACTCGCACATCGCGGGGCTGGAGCGGATCGACAAGGTCGTCGACATCGACCAGTCGCCGATCGGGCGCACCCCGCGCTCCAATCCGGCTACCTATACCGGCCTCTTCACCGTCATCCGCGACCTCTTCGCCGAGCTGCCCGAGAGCAAGATGCGCGGCTACGCGCCGGGACGCTTCTCCTTCAACGTGAAGGGCGGCCGCTGCGAGGCGTGCCAGGGCGAGGGTCTGGTGAAGATCGAGATGCACTTCCTCCCCGACGTCTACGTCCCCTGCGAGGTGTGCAAGGGCAAGCGCTACAACCGCGAGACGCTCGAGGTCTTCTACAAGGGCCACTCCATCGCCGACGTGCTCGACATGACGGTGGACGAGGCGCTCGAGGTCTTCGACGCCGTCCCCCGGCTGAAGCGCCACCTGCAGACGCTCTCCGACGTGGGCCTCGGCTACCTGCACCTCGGCCAGTCCGCGACCACCCTCTCCGGCGGCGAGGCGCAGCGCGTGAAGCTCGCCACCGAGCTCTCGCGCCAGGCCACGGGCCGCACCCTCTACATCCTCGACGAGCCGACGACCGGCCTGCACTTCGAGGACGTGCGCATGCTCCTCGACGTGCTGCACCGCCTGGTGGAGAAGGGCAACACCGTCCTGGTGATCGAGCACAACCTGGACGTCATCAAGACGGCCGACTGGGTGATCGACCTGGGGCCGGAGGGCGGGCACGCGGGCGGGGAGGTGGTGGCGGCGGGGCCGCCGGAGGAGGTCGCGAAGGAGCCGCGGTCGCACACGGGGCGATATCTGAAGGAAGTGCTGAGTGCTGGGTCCTGAGTGCTGAGTTGTCCGGCGCGCTCGTCCGGTTGACGCGGCGGGGGTGGTGGGGAATATTTGTACAAGAACCTTGTACAGAATGCGCACCCGGAGGAGATCATGGCTTGGACCTATAGCAGCGCGCGGGAGCACCTGGCCGAGATCTGGGACGAGGTGGAGGACAGCCGCGAGGAAACCATCCTCCGCCGGCGTGGCCACGAGGATCTGGCGCTGCTGCCGGCGAGTGAGCTCAGGAGTCTGAAGGAGACGGCGCATCTCCTTCGTTCCCCGCGCAATGCGGCGCGCCTTCTGAGAGCGCTGGCGCGTTCGCGCAAGGAGGAAGGAACAGAGTTCGACTCGATCGAAGCACTCGCCGCCGAGGTCGGGATCCCGGAGTGACGGCGTGGCGAGCGCGAAGGGTGGGGCGGCCTGGCAGGGCCGACTGACGGTGCAGCCCGAAGCGCTCGAAGATCTGCGCTCCTGGGTCGCCGAGGACCGGAAGGTCGCGCTGAAAGCTCTCAAACTGATCGAGGCGGCGCGGCGGGATCCGCACCACGGGGAAGGGAAGCCGGAGCCGCTCCGGCACCTCTGCCCGGACGTCTGGAGCCGGCGGATCACCCGGGAGGATCGGCTGGTCTACCGGGTGATGACGGATGGAATCGACGTCCTTCAGATGCGGTATCACTACTGATACGACCGGCGCTCTACTCCGTCCGGAGCGCGGGGAGAAGGGCGGCCAGACAGCCAACGACCACAAGAGCCAGGTGTACGGTCCCGGGGTGAAGTGGTCAGGTGAAACGCGGGAAGAGGCGGTCATTCGCGTAAAGGCGCTTGCGTCGCGAGTGCTGGCGGAGCGCCTGGAGGGCGGCGAAGCAACACCCCTGGTTCAGCTCGCCTTTCACGAGGCGGCGTGAGCCAGTGGCCGAGCACCAGGTCGCGGCGGGGGCCGGACGTGGCGTGGGCGTTTCACGATGGTGAGGAGATCGGTCCCCGTATGCTCGCCCGGCTCGCCGAGCGTACGGGTTTGCGGCCGGAAGACCCGTCGCCGCGCTCGACGTCTCTTCGAGTGGACCGGGGCCCGGGCGTCTGCGCAGACGCCCGGGCCCCGGTGACAGAGCTCCCGAGACCTACACCCGCACCGCCCTCCGGATCGCCTTCCACTCGCCCGCGCGGAAGAAGCGCGTCGCCAGCAGCAACACCGGGAAGGCCAGCAGCAGTCCCACCTTCAGCGCGATCGTCGATCCCGAGGTCTGCGGCATCCCGCGGGTGATCCACTCGTCGGCGAAGAAGATCGCCGCGACGATCGCGGCGAGGTGCACGAGGCGGCCCCACTCGAAGGGGACGGGATAGAAGCGGTTCGACTGCCACGCCCCGACGGCCGCCATGACGATGTAGGAGGCCGGCGTGGCCCACGCGACCGCCACCAGCCCCAGGTGGCGCGAGGCGACGATGCAGATGAGGACGTTGAGCACCGCGCCGGAGCCGGCGATCCACGGCAGGATGTCCGTCCTGCGCTCGATGTACAGCCCGGCCGTCACGACGGAGTACATGCCCGCGAACATGTACGCGAGCAGGATCACGGGGACGATCGGCAGGCCCTGCCAGTACGACGGCTCCTTCACGATGTGGTATACCCAGGGGACGTGCACCACGACGGGCAGGAGCACGGAGACGCCCAGGAACACGACGCTGCAGACGAGCATGAGCGCCGTGAGGACGCGCGAGTAGAGCTGTGGTGCCCCCGCCGATTCGCCGTGCTGCAGGGAGAAGGGAGTCCAGGCCATGCGGAACATCTGCACGACCAGGAGCATGGCGACGCCGAGCTTGTAGTTGAAGTTGAAGACGCCGAGGACCGCGTTCGCGCTGTCGAGGTGGTAGAGGCTCCGGGCGATCCGGTCGGGGAGGTAGTTGAGCACCGCGAGGTCGCCGTTCTCGACGATGCTGACGGCGAGCATCGCGGGCATGATGGGGAGCGCGTACTTCCAGAGCGCTCGCCAGGGGCCGCCGCGCATCAGGGCGGGGCGGAAGAGTTGGAAGTACTCGGGGAGGAGCAGCACCGCGATGAGCAGGTTCCCGACAAGGTTCGAGAAGAAGATCGCGGTCACCCCCCAGTGCAGGTAGACGATGAGCCCGATGTTGAGCCCGAGGTTCACGGCGACGAAGAGCAGGCGCAGGAGCGCGAAGCGCAGCGCCCGGTTGCGCATGCGCAGGTGGGCGTACGGGACCGCGATGAGGGCGTCGCTGTAGACGATCGCCAGCATGTAGCGGAAGGTCTCCGGCCGCATCCGGAAGAGGCTCCCGACCGGGCCGGCGAAGATCATCCCGAGCGCCGCCACCACGCCGCCCACCAGCAGGATGGCCCCGAACGACATCGAGAACGCGCGCTGCTGCTCGCGCAGGTCGTCCTCCTTCGCGGCGGTGTTGCGCATGTAGGCGACGTCCATCCCCAGATAGAAGATCAGGTAGATCATGGGGATG
>DASSTO010000136.1:0-54501 GCA_035707865.1 Longimicrobiaceae bacterium
CCCTCCCGGATCCGCAACCCGCGGAGCACCGCCGCCTCGTCCAGGTTGTAGAGCGCATCCAGGAGGCGCCAGCGCAGGGAGCCGGGGCCGTCGGCGGCGCGCGCCGCGATCTCGCCGCAGAGTCCGAGCACGCCCAGCGCCTGGGCGGAGGCGAGGAGGGGATCGGGCTGGACGGCCAGGAAAGCGCCCGTCAGCGCCGTGGCGGCGCAGCCGAGCGCGGTCACCTTCGTCATCATGGGGTGGCCGTTCTCCACGCGCAGCACACGCGCGCCGTCGCTGACGACGTCGACCTCGCCGGTGACCGCCACCACGCAGCCGAGCTCGGCCGCCAGCTCGCGTGCCACTCCCAGCGCCTGTTCCGAGCCGTGCACGCTGTCGACTCCCTTCGTGCGCGCCTCGCCGCCCGCGACGGCCAGGATCTCCGAGGCGTTGCCGCGCAGCACCGTGGGGTGCAGCCTCGCCAGCTCGCGCGAGACCAGCGTGCGGTACGACGTGGCGCCCGACCCCACCGGGTCGAGCACCCAGGGCTTACCGAGCGCGTTCGCGTGCCGCGCCGCCCGGGTCATCGAGTCCACCCACGTCGGCGAGAGCGTGCCGATGTTCACCACCAGCGCGCTCGAGATCGCAACGAACTCCTCCACCTCCTCGATGGCGTGCACCATCGCCGGCGACGCCCCGATCGCGAGCAGGGCGTTCGCCGTGACGTCCATCGCCACGTAGTTGGTGATGCTGTGAACGAGCGGAGCCGCGCGCCGCAGCTCTCGCAGCGTCGACCATGTGTTCGCGTTGTCCATCGATGCCTCCCGGCTGGAGCGGTGCGCGGGGCGAGGACGCCCCACATGCCGGGATGAGATAGGAGCCGCGCCCCACGCCGTCAACCGCGCTCAGGCCGCGGCCAGCCCCATCATCTCTCCGAGGACGGCGTCGTGCGGGTAGAACGCCTCGTCGCACGCCAGGCACCACATCGCCCCGTCCGCGCGCAGGCTCACCCGGTGCGTCAGGTCGCGCGGGCACGCGCCGCGCGGCACGACGATGGGGCGCGGGGGCGGCAGCAGCGCCAGCGGGCGCCGCGGGGCCGGCTCCGACTCGCCCGCGGGCAGCGCCGCCGGCGCGGAATCCAGATACAGATAGGCCAGGGCGAAGAGGCCCATGAACCAGAGGTCGTTACGGCTCATCGGAAACTCCAACGGAAGGAAACAGATGTGGGACTCCTACACGCGGCGTAGCTCAGAGTTTCGTCACGTCGCGCGGGATGCTGAATACGGCAGCTGCTGGCCGCTGGCGGCCAGCAGCTGCCGTATCACAGCTCCATCCCGAAGGTGCCACCCCCCTTCGGGCGCGGCCGCTCGGAGCGCGCGCGGGCGAAGGCACCGCTCTCCGCGCGCGAGATGAGGCGGTGGGCGGCCAGGCCTTCGAGCACCAGCTCGGCGACCGCCACGGCGAGGTCGGTGTCGTCGGCCTCGGCGAGATCGGAGTCGTTGACCGCGTCGACGAGTCCGGGCACGGTGGAGAGCGCCTCCCAGCAGGCGGGACTGGCCGCGGTCTCGGAGATCTGGAGGACGCCGCCGCGGTCGAAGTACTCGACGATCTCCGTCAGCTCGTCGGGGTCCCAGTACTCGTCGAAGATCTCCCGCGCGGCGGTGGCGATGAGGTCGCGGGCAATGGCCGCCGAGCCCTGCAGCTCGCCCTCGTACTCCAGCTCCATCTTCCCGGTGATCGCCGGAAGCGCCGCGTAGACGTCCACCACGCGCGGGACGATGTACTCCTCACCGGCCGAGAGTGAGCGGCGCTCGGCGTTGGAGACGGCGGTCTCCATCGCCGTGATCGGCATGCGCTGCGAGACGCCGCTGCGGCGGTCGATGCGCTTGTCCTCGCGCGCCGCGAAGGCCGTGCGCTCCACCAGTTCGGCGATGAACGGCGGGACGCGCACCTCCCGGCCGTCGCGCTCCGTCCACGCCTCCTGCAGCGTGATCTCCATCCCCTCCTCCGGCGTGCGCGGGTAGTGCGTCAGCACCTCCGCGCCGATGCGGTCCTTCAGCGGTGTGATGATCTTCCCGCGCGCCGTGTAATCCTCCGGGTTCGCGCTGAAGACGAGCAGCACGTCGAGCGGCAGCCTCACCGGATAGCCCTTGATCTGGACGTCACCCTCCTGCATCACGTTGAAGAGCGCCACCTGCACGCGGCCCGAGAGATCGGGCAGCTCGTTCACCGCGAAGATGCCGCGGTTGGCGCGCGGCAGCAGCCCGAAGTGGATCGTGAGCTCGTCCGAGAGCAGGTGCCCCCCTCGCGCCGCGCGGATCGGATCCACGTCGCCGATCAGGTCGGCCACCGTCACGTCCGGCGTGGCGAGCTTCTCCACGTAGCGCTGCTCCCGCCCGATCCACTCGATCGGCGCGTGGTCGCCCCGCTCCTCCACGAGCTGCCGCCCGAACTTGGAGATCGGGCGGAACGGATCGTCGTTGACCTCCGAGCCCGCCAGCACCGGCAGCGCCTCGTCGAGGAGCCCCGTCAGCTGCCGCAGGATCCGGCTCTTCGCCTGGCCCCGCAGCCCCAGCAGGATGAAGTTGTGACGCCCCAGCACCGCGTTCGAGAGCGAGGGCAGCACCGTGTCCGCGTAGCCGACGATGCCCGGGAAGACGGGTTCCCCGCTCTTCAGCCGCGCGATCAGGTTCTCGCGCATCTCCTGCTTCACCGGCCGTGACCGGTAGCCGGATTCGCGCAGCTCGCCGAGTGTCGTCGGGCGGTCGGACATTGTAGTTCTGGGTGCTGAGTTCTGAGTGCCCGGTGCCAAGTGGAACCGCACTGAGTAGTAAGCGCTTCACCGGGAAGGGACAAGGCTCCGGGAGCCGGGCGACGATCACTGCGCGCGCAGGAACCGCACCCGCCTCCGTACTCGACCCGCGTGCCGCCGGTGCCGATGCTCTGGAGGAGAGCGTTGCTCGCCCTCACATACCCCCGGCACCGCGCCACCTCCGACCGGGTGGGCGGAAGATCGGCAAACGCCTGCCGGCGCGGCAGATCGCTGCCTCGCGGGCACACGACGGCCTCCCGCTCCGCCGGAACGGCAGCGCGGCTTAAGATTGTGTTAACCGCGCCCTCTCCTTGTGTTTGGCGCTGTACAAGCATCCCCCAGGGGGGTATATTGGTTCGGCAAGGGAAGTGCGAAGGCACTCCGCACCGCGGCCGCCGCGAGAGTCGCGACCGGCGCGGTGACTGTATGAGAAAGGAAGAATTCATGAGTGAGCGACTGATGTTGCCCGTTCTCCCCCTGCGGGAGACGGTAGTGTTCCCGGGCGTGGCCGTGCCGATCTCGGCGGGCCGGCCGGGGACGCTCCAGGCCATCGAAGCCGCGCTCGCCGGAGATCGGCGGGTCTTCGCCGTCGCCCAGCGCGAGAACCGGGACGAGGTGGAGATCGACAACCTCTACACCGTGGGCACCGTGGTGCGCATCGCGCAGGTGCAGCGCGGGGTGGGAGGCATGCAGCTGCTCATCCACGGCGAGAGCCGCGCGCTGGCGCTGAATTACATCGACACCGAAGACAAGGGGCTGCTCGCCGCCGTGCGCCCCATGACCGACATCGAGCCGGTGAAGGCGGACGATCCGGCGTTCCAGGCGCTCTACCGCGAGGTGCGCGAGCGCTCGACGGAGCTCGGCAAGCGCCGCGGCATCCCGCCCGAGATGCTCCAGCAGTTCCTGCAGGGCGTCTCGGACCCGGGCCCCTTCGCGGACCTCGTCGCCTTCTACATCGAGATGGAGACGCCGGTCAAGCAGAAGCTGCTGGAGATGCTGCCCATCGAGGAGCGCCTCCGCACGCTGCTCGTGCAGGTGGAGCGCCAGCTGGCGCTGATGGACGCACAGGAGGACATCCAGCAGCAGGTGCAGGAGGAGCTGGGTGAGCGTCAGCGCGAGATGCTGCTGCGCGAGCAGATGAAGGCGATCCAGCGCGAGCTGGGCGAGGACGAGGAGGGCCAGGAGACCAACGAGCTGCGCGAGCGCCTGGAGGCGCTGAAGCTGCCGGAGGCGGCGCGCGAGGAGGTGGAGCGCGAGCTCGGCCGGCTGGAGCGCACGAGCCCCCAGAGCGCCGAGTACCAGGTGATCCGCACCTATCTCGAGACGGTGGCGGACCTCCCGTGGAACACGCGCACCGAGGACAAGCTCGAGCTGCGCGCCGCGGAGGAGATCCTCGACGAGGACCACTACGGCCTGCAGGACGTGAAGGACCGCGTGCTGGAGTTCCTCGCCGTCCGCCAGCTGGCCGCGCGCCGCGCGGTCGAGGAGGTGGAGGAGGAGGCGCACGCCGAGGTCACCGACGGCGAGCCCGCCGAGGGCGAGCAGTCGCAGGACGAGGAGGGCCAGAAGACCGAGGCGAAGGCGCGCGCCACCGCCAAGGGTCCGATCCTGCTCTTCGCGGGCCCTCCGGGCGTGGGGAAGACCTCCATCGCCAGGAGCATCGCGCGGGCGCTGGGGCGTGAGTACGTGCGCATCGCCCTGGGCGGCGTGCGCGACGAGGCGGACATTCGCGGGCACCGTCGCACCTACGTGGGTGCCATGCCCGGCCGCATCGTGCAGGCGCTCAAGCAGGCGAAGAGCCGCAACCCGGTGATCCTGCTCGACGAGGTGGACAAGCTGGGGATCTCGATGCAGGGCGACCCGTCGAGCGCGCTGCTCGAGGTGCTCGACCCGGCGCAGAACCACGAGTTCACGGACCACTACCTCGGGATGGCTTTCGACCTGTCGGAGGTGCTCTTCATCGCCACGGCGAACTACGTGCAGAACATCCCGGCGCCGCTCTTCGATCGCATGGAGATCGTGGAGTTCCGGGGCTACACGGAGCAGGAGAAGCAGAAGATCGCCGAGCAGTACCTGGTGCCGCGCCAGCGCGGCGAGGCCGGGCTGGAGCCGGGCGAGTTCGACCTGAAGGCCCCGGCGATGCGGCTGGTGATCTCCGACTACACCCGCGAGGCGGGGGTGCGCCAGCTGGAGCGCGAGATCGGCAAGCTCGCGCGGAAGGCGGCGCGGAAGATCGCCTCGGGGAAGGCGAAGAAGGTCCGGGTCGGCGAGAAGCAGGTCCGGGAGTTCCTGGGCCGCTCGCGGGTTCACCCGGAGAAGGCGTATCCCGAGTCGATGGTGGGCGTCGCCACCGGGATGTACTACACGCCCATGGGCGGCGACATCATGTTCATCGAGGCCAGCGCGCAGCAGCGCGGCCCGGCCGCCGCCGGAGCGGAGACGGAGAACGCGCCGGTCGGGATGGGCGGGCTGGTCCTCACCGGCCAGCTCGGGGACGTGATGAAGGAGTCGGCGCGCGCCGCGCTGACGTACGCCCGCGCCCACGCGGTCCGCTACGGGCTGGACCCGCGCAAGGCGTGGGGCTCGGAGATCCACATCCACGTGCCGGCGGGCGCCATCCCCAAGGACGGCCCCTCGGCGGGTGTGGCGATGACCACCGCCCTCGTCTCCGCTCTCAGCGACCGCCCCGTGAGGGCCGAGGTCGCGATGACGGGCGAGGTGACGCTGACCGGCCGGGTTCTGCCGATCGGCGGCGTGAAGGAGAAGCTGCTCGGCGCCTACCGCGCGGGGATCAAGACGATCATCCTGCCGAAGGCGAACGAGCCCGACCTGGAGGACCTCCCGGCCGAGGTGGTGAAGGCGCTCGACATCCACCCCGTGGAGAGCATCGACGAGGCGCTGGTGATCGCGCTCGAGGGCGCGAGCATCACCGAGGGGAACCTCCACTTCCACCCGGTCCTCGCGGCCGGCGCGGCCCGCGGCTCCGAATCGGAGAAGCGTCTGCACATGGGGCGTTGAGGCGCGGAGCGGCCCCACGCCCGAAACACGAATCCCCCGGCGGAGCCCATCCGCCGGGGGATTCGTTCGTTTGCCGCCCGTTCGCCTCGGCCCGCCCCTTGCGCGCCGCCCTCCGGCCGGTCTCCATTCGACCGACGACCGACGACCGACGACCGACGACCGACGACCTCATGAGAGCCATCGTGATCGCCCGCCCCGGCGGGCCGGAGGTGCTGGAGGAGCAGGAACGTCCGACGCCCGAGCCGGGGCCGGGGCAGATCCGGGTGCGCGTGCGGGCGTCGGGGCTGAACCGCGCCGACCTGCTGCAGCGGCGCGGCGGCTACCCGGCGCCGGCCGGCGCCCCGGCGGACGTACCGGGGCTGGAGTACGCCGGCGAGGTGGACGCGCTCGGTGAGGGCGCGGGGCTATGGGCGGTGGGCAGCCGGGTGATGGGGATCGTGGGCGGCGGCGCGCACGCGGAGTTCGTCTGCGTGCACGAGCGCGAGGCGATGCGCGTTCCGCACAACCTGAGCTGGGAGGAGGCCGCGGCCATCCCGGAGGTCTTCCTCACCGCCTACGACGCGCTATTCCGGCAGCTCGACGTGCAGATGGGCGAGCGCGTCCTGATCCACGCCGTGGGGAGCGGCGTGGGCACGGCGGCGGTGCAGCTCGCGCACGTCACGGGGGCGACCACGCTGGGGACGTCGCGCACCGCGTCGAAGCTGCAGCGCGCCCAGCGGCTCGGGCTCGATATCGGGATCGGCGTCTCGGGGCCGGGCTGGGCGGAGCAGGTAGCGCGCGAGACGGAGGGCGAGGGCGTCCACGCCATCGTCGATCTCGTGGGCGGCGACTATCTCGGCGACGACCTGCGCGTGCTGACCGTGCGCGGCCGCTGCGTCGTGGTGGGAACGATGGGCGGAGCCACGACCACGATCGACCTCGGGATGCTGCTCCGCAAGCGCGCCCAGCTCCTCGGCACCGTGCTGCGCTCGCGGCCCGTGGAGGAGAAGATCGCCCTCGCGCGTGAATTCTCCGACAGCGCGCTGCCGCTCTTCTCCTCCGGCCGCATCCGCCCCGTCGTCGAGCGCGTCTTCCCCTTCTCCGAGGCGCGCGAGGCGCACGCGCTCATGGAGCGGAACGACACATTCGGGAAGGTGGTCCTGCGCTGGTGACGGCCCCTTCAGGCCTCCGGCGCCGGAGGCAGTTGCCGGGGCGAAGGCGGGCCGCCGAGCGCCCGCGCGCGCGCCCGGTGCATCCCCCAGCCCTCGTAGCGATCGATCCGGCGCACGAGCGGGGCCGGGGGCGTGTAGGGCCGCGCGTGTGATTCGGTCGTCGGCGCGAGCGCCGGGGCGACGGCGTCGTAGCTGGAGCTCGGGTTCCAGAGGATCCAGCCGTCCAACCCATCGTCGTACACCGCCTCCATCTGCGCCCGGGCCTGATCCGGGCCGTAGCGGAAGTCAGGGTCCACCCACGGCGCGTCGAAGGCCTGCAACCACGGCGTGATGCGCGCCGGGTGCCCGCCCGCCGCGCTCAGGCGGTGGTTGCGGATCACCCCCATCCCCACGGCCGTGCGCACCGTCTGGTAGGGCATCCGGTTCGGGCGGGGTACGCCCGGCAGGTGCGTGGGCAGGAAGTGCGACGGGTAGACCATCGGCAGCAGGCGGTCCGCCACCACGGAGAGCCGCTCCCACTGCTGCCCGATCCCCACGTCGTCCGCCTCGTCCATCGACATCCCGAAGACGTCCGCGCTCACGGCGACGCCGAGCGGGTGCAGGCGCTCGCCGGCCTCCGCCAGGAACGCGGCGATCGCGTCGGTGCGGTCGCCCTGCGCCTCGGGATGCACCTGCGGCGGCAGGCTCTCGTACGCCTCCGGGAAGCGGACGTAATCGAACTGGATCTCGTCGAAGCCCGCGCGCGCCGCCGCCTCGGCGATCGCGATGTCGTACTCCCACACGTTCGGGTCCCACGGGCTCACCCAGGTGTTCCCTACCTTGTCCACCCACAACCCGCCGCCGGGCTTCAGGATGGACCACGCGGGCCGGGCCTTCGAGAGACGCGGGTCCTTGAAGGTGACGACCCGCGCGATGGCGTAGAGGTGGTGCGCGTGGAGCGTGTCCGCGAGCGCGTCGAGGCGCGCGATCCGCGGCGCGCGCGGATTCGCGAGCCGGTCCGCCAGTGCAACGCCGCTGCGGAAGCGCACTCCGTCGGCCGTCTTCACGTCGACGACGAAGGCGTTGATCTCCGTGCTGTCGGCCAGCGCGAGCAATCTCTCCAGCCGCTTCGGGCTCCCGGCCACGGCCGCGTTGACGTAGATGCCCCGGATCTGCTCCGGCGCCTCTCGCCTCGACGGTGACGACCTCGCCCGGGCCGGGCGGGCGGACCGCTCCGGAGACGACGGGGATCGCAGCGAGGAGGCCGCCAGCGCGCCGGCGCCGGGAGCGACGTCCGTGCGGCTGGTCTGGCTCTCCGCCGGGCCGCACGCGGCCAGCCCGGCGAGGGAGAGGACAAGGGCGAGGACGGTGTGTACGAGGTGGGAACTGCGCATGCGGGTATGCTCACATGGGCCGGGCCGGGCGCGCGAGCCGCGCCCGGCTATGCCCGACCGCCGCTCGCAAGGGACGAGCCAGGGGGAAGACAGAAGAAGACAGGAGTCAGGAGTCAGGAGTCAGAAACGGATGCCGCCATTCCGACTCCTGACTCCTGACTCCCGGCCGTCTACACCGCTGGAGCCGTGGGCGCCGGTCCCGCCTCCGGGGCGCCCTCGAGAGGCACGCTCTGCGCCAGGCGACGGCGCGAGAGCCAGTCCTGCAACTCGTCGAAGTAGGTATAGATCACCGGGGTGATGTAGAGGGTGATCGCCTGCGAGAAGAAGAGACCGCCCACCACCGCCACACCCAGCGGCCGGCGCGACTCTGCACCCACGCCGACGCCCAGCGCGATCGGCAGCGTGCCCATCATCGCCGCCGCGGTCGTCATCATGATCGGGCGGAAGCGGACGATACACGCCTGGAAGATCGCCTCGGCGGGCCGCTTTCCCTCGTTCCGCTCCGCGTCCAGCGCGAAGTCGATCATCATGATGGCGTTCTTCTTCACCAGTCCGATCAACAGCACCAGGCCCACGAAGCCGTAGACGCTCAGCTCCAGGTGGAAGATCATCAGCGTCAGCAGCGCCCCGAAGATCGCCGCCGGCAGGCCGGCCAGGATCGTGAGCGGGTGGATGAAGCTCTCGTAGAGAATCCCCAGCACCACGTAGATGACGAAGATGGCCAGGCCGAGCAGCAGGAGCAGCCCGCCCTGGGATTCCTGGAACGCCTGCGCGGTGCCGGAGAACTGCGTGGTGATCGTCGCGGGCAGCGTCTGGTCGGCGAGCTTCTGCACCAGCGCCGTCCCCTCGCTGAGCGGCACGCCGGGCTGCAGGTCGAAGGAGAGCGTGACGGAGGGGACCTGGCCCGAGTGGTTCACCGAGAGCGGGCCCACGCTCTGGTCCACGCGCGTCACGGAGGAGAGCGGGACCAGGCCGCCGTTCTTCGAGGGCACGTAGAGCAGGTTCAGCGCGTCCGGGCTGCCCTGGTACTGCGGAAGCAGCTCCATCACCACCCAGTACTGGTTCGTGGGGGTGTAGATGGTGGAGACCTGCCGCGAGCCGAAGGCGTCGTAGAGCACGCTCTCCACCGCCTGCGGCGTCACACCCAGCTGCGCGGCCCGCGCCCGGTCGATCTCCACCGAGAGCTGCGGGTTGCTGATCTGCAGGTCGCTGGTGACGTTGTCCAGCTCCGGGTTGGCCTTCATCACCTGCTCCAGCTTCTGCGAGCTGGCGTACAGCTCCTTCAGGTCCGGCCCCTGGAGGGTGAACTGGTAGAGGCTCTTGGAGCTGCGACCCCCGATGCGGATGGGGGGCGGGTTCTGGTAGAAGACGCGCATCCCGGTCACGCCGGCGGTCTTCTTCTGCAGCTCGCGCATCACCGCGTCCACGTCCGGCCGCTCGCTGCGCGGCTTGAGACGGATGATGAGACGGCCCTGGTTCGAGTCGTCGATCGAGGAGATGAACTGGTCGACGTAGGGGTCCTTCAGCAGGATGGCCGCCACCTGCTGCTGCTTCTGCACCATGGCGTCGAAGGAGATGCCCTCCGCCGCCTCCGTCGTCCCGCGGATCTGCCCGGTGTCGTCGCTCTCGATGAAGCCCTTGGGAACGGCCCGGAAGAGCACCACCGTGCCCACCAGCAGCACGAACGAGGCGGCGAGGGTCACGCGCCGGTGCTGCATCGCCACGTGCAGCGTGCGCTCGTAGAAGGCGAGGACGGCGTCGTAGCCCCGCTCGAACCACGCGAAGTGGCCCTTCGGAGCGGGGACCGGGGCGCCCGGCCCCTCCTCGTGCTGCTGCGGCACCGAGCCGGGCCGCAGGAAGCGGCTGCAGAGCATGGGCGTGAGCGTCAGCGAGACGACGCCCGAGACGAGGATCGCCACCGCGATCGTCACCGCGAACTCGCGGAAGAGCATCCCGATCACACCGCCCATGAAGAGCAGCGGAATGAAGACGGCGGTCAGCGAGAGCGTCATCGAGAGAATGGTGAAACCCACCTCCTTCGCCCCGTCGAGCGCCGCTCGCATCGGCGGCTTCCCCATCTCCAGGTGCCGGACGATGTTCTCCAGCATCACGATGGCGTCGTCGACCACGAAGCCGACGGCCAGGGTGACGGCCATCAGGGAGAGGTTGTCCAGACTGTAGCCGAGGGCGTACATCGCCGCGAACGTCCCCGCCATCGACATCGGCAGCGCCAGGCTGGGGATGACGGTGGCGGAGAGAGAGCGCAGGAAGAGGAAGATCACCATGATGACCAGCGCGAGCGTCAGCACCAGGGTGAACTTCACGTCGCGCACGGAGGCGTTGATGCTCTCGGACCGGTCGTAGACGATGTGCACTCCGATGCCCGCGGGCAGCTCGGCCTCGAGGCGCGGGAGGATATCCTTCACCGCGTTCGCCACCGCCACCGTGTTGGTGCCCGGCTGGCGCTCGATGGCGAGGACGACGGAGGGCTCGTCGCCCAGCCAGGCGGCGCGCTTGTTGTCCTCCACGTCGTCGAGCACGCGCGCCACGTCGTTCAGGTGCACGGGCGCGCCGTTGCGATACGCCACCGTCAGCTCGCGGAACTCCTTCGCGCTGGTGAGCTGCCCCGACGCCTGCAGCGTGTACGCCTTCTTCGGGCCCCAGAGCACGCCGCTGGGCTGATTGACGTTGTGCGACGCGATGGCCGAGCGCACGTCCTCGGTGCTCAGCCCCCGGCTCGCCAGCGCGGCGGGGTCGAGCTGCACGCGCACCGCGTACTTCTGCGAGCCGTAGACGGAGACGTCCGCCACGCCGGGCGCCATGCTCAGCCGCTGGGCCATCAGGGTCTCGCCGTACTCGTCGAGCGTCGAGAGCGGCACCGTCTTGGACGTGAGCGCGACGTAGAGGATGGGCGCGCTCGCCGGGTTCGACTTGCGGAAGGAGGGCGGTTGGATGTCCTGGGGCAGGCGCCGCAGGGTGGCGGAGATCGCCGACTGCACGTCCTGCGCGGCCGCGTCGATGTTGCGGTCGAGCGCGAACTGCATCGTGATGTTCGTCGACCCCAGCGAGCTGGACGACGACATGTCGGTGATGCCCGCGATGGTGGAGAACTCCTTCTCGAGCGGAGTGGCCACCGACGAGGCCATCGTCTCCGGGCTCGCCCCCGGCAGGCTGGCGCGCACCGTGATCGTGGGAAAGTCCACGTTGGGGAGGTCGCTCACCGGGAGCTGCCGGTAGGCGACGATACCGAAGATCAGCAGCGCGACCGTCGCCAGCGTCGTCATGACGGGGCGGCGGATGAAGAGTTCCGTCATATCGCTACCGCTCTCCTTCTCAGGAACGACGTTCGGCCGGGCCGGCGCCGCGGACCTTCACCGGCGCGCCCGGGAAGAGGCGCGACTGCCCGTCCGTCACCACCTTCATACCCGGCGTGAGGCCGCCGGTGACGATCGCCACGTCGCCCGCCATGCGGCTCACCGTGATCGGCGTCATGCGCGCGCGGCTGGAGTCGTCGACCACGAAGACGTAGCTCCCCTCCTGTCCCGTCTGGACCGCCGAGGCGGGCACGGTGAGCGCGTTCCGCTGGTCGAACAGATCCAGTGTAACGGTCAGGAACTGACCGGGCCATAGGGATCGTGTGCGGTTGGAGAAGCGCGCCTTCACGGTGATGGCGCCGGTCGTCGTGTCGACCGCGTTGTCCATGAAGGCGAGCGTTCCGGTCTCCGAGATCGTGCTGCGGCCGCTGTCCGCATCCGTCGGCGTGACGTGGACTCCCAGCCCGGCCGGAGAGTGGACTGCCCGCTGCAGATCGGCCAGCGTGCGGCCCGGGAGCGTGAAGCGCACCAGCACCGGCTCGATCTGGTTGATGAGCACGAGCGGCGTGGGGTTGGGCACGCGCACCACGTTGCCCTGCTTCACCAGGAGCGCGCCCGTCCGGCCGCTGATGGGCGCCCGGATGGTGGCGTAGCCCAGGTTGAGCTTCGCCGCCTCCACGGCGGCCTCGTCCGCCACGACGACCGCGTGCTGCGAGGCGGCGGTGGCCTTCAGCTGGTCGGCCTGCGACTGCGTGACGTAGCCCTTCTGCACCAGCGCCGCGTAGCGCTCGGCCTCGCGCGCGGAGTTCTCCGCCTGCACCCGGTCGCGCAACAGCACCGCCTGCGCCTGCGCCAGCGCCGCCTCGTAGGGCCGCGGGTCGATGCGGAAGAGCACCTGGCCCCGCTGCACCTCGTCGCCCTCGTGGAAGGCGACCTGCACGATGGTGCCGCTCACCTGCGGCTGGACGGCGACGCTCTGGAGCGGCTCCACCGTTCCGTTCGCCGTCACGGTGAAGGGCACCGAGCGCAGCGCCGCGGTCGCGACGGTGACCGGCGTGCTCTCCTGCGGGCGCCCGCTCGGCTTGGAGCAGCCGGCCGCCAGCGCGGCGAGAGCGGCGAGGGCGAGCGGCGCGCGGGCAGCGATCGACGGCTTCATGGGGTCACCTCGGGAGCGGGCGTTGCATTGGAGATCGTGAGCGGGAGGCCCGGCGCGCCGCTGCGGTCGAGCGTCCCCACGTCGTGAGCGAGCTGGGAGAGCGCCGTCTGCCAGACCCAGCGGGACTGGGCGTCCTGGGCGCGCGCGGAGGCGAGCGCATTCTGCGCGGTGAGCAGGTCGATGATGCTCCCGACGCCCTCGCGATAGCGGCCGCGCGCCACCGCCTCCGACTGGACGGCGCTGGCCAGGAGCTGCGCCGAAGCGCGCACCCGCGCCGCGGCCACCTGAAGGCTGGTGTACGAGGTGTAGACCTGGTTGGCGACCCGCACCCGGGTGGCCTCCACGCGCGCCCGCGCCGCATCGAGCGTGGCCCTGGCGGCGCGCATCGCGTCTCTTCGGGCGAAGCCGGAGAAGATCGGCACCGAGAGCCCGACGCTCAGCCCGTAGGTGTTCCCGTTCTGCGTCGAGATGCTCGAGAAGTTGCGCCCGGCGTTGCCGCCCAGGGTGAGCGACGGCAGCGCCGCCGCTCGCGCCACGCGGATCTGCGCCGCCGCGCCGGCCGCCTCCGCCTGCGCCGCCGCCAGCTCCGGCCGCTCGCGCACCGCTCGCGCCATCAGGCTGTCCACTCCCGCGGCCACCGTCCGGATCGTGAGCGGGCCGGGCGGCGCGACGACCTCGAACGGAGAGTCCGCCGGGATCCCCATCACGCTCGCCAGCTCGCCGCGCGCCGTCTGTACCTGGCCCTGCGCGGTCAGGAGCGAGAGCTCGGCCTGCGCGAGGGCGGTGCTCGCCTGGAGCGTGTCCGCCACCGTCGCCAGGCCCACGCGCCAGAGCTGGATCGCGGCGTCGCGTGCCTCGGTGGCCGTGCGCACGTTCTCCCGCCCCGCCGCCGCCACGTCGCGAGCCGCGTTGTAGCCGAAGAACGCCGCCTCCGCTTCCAGCACGGTGCCCTGCACCGTCACGTCGCTCTGTGCGCTCGCCGCCACCGCCGTCTCGCGCGCCTGCGCGATCGTCCCGCTGCGACCACCGAAGTCGAAGAGCAGGTACGACATCGAGAGGCCCGGGTTGAACTGCGTCCTCTCGCCGCCGAAGGAGCCCCCGCCCGAGACGCTCTTGCTCCGCGTCACCGGGGCGCTCGCCGACACCGTCGGGAAGAGACTGCCGCGTGACACCCCGTAGAGTGCCGCCGCCGCCTGCGCCTGCGCGTACGCCGCCCGGGTATCGGGGTTGTTCCGGAGCGACAGCGCCACCACGTCCGCGAGCGTGAGCGGCCCGGCCGGCGCCACGGCAGCGCTGTCGGCCAGGGGGGCCGTCCCCTGCGCCGCGGCCCCCAGGACTGACAGCAGCGGAACGGCTGCCATCACCATCAGCCCACGCCACACGGGGCGGAAGAGCCGATCTGTCGTCATTCCGGCCGTCCTTCCACCATCGCGCTCCCGTGGTCGCGTGTGTCCTCCGTCGTCACGCCCGCAGCGATCTCCGTTTCCCGCGGGCGCAGCCCGTCGAACGTCACGGCGATGAGCACCTCGCCCAGCTCGTCCGTCGTCACGACCCCGCTCCCCAGCAGGTCCTCGTAGTCTCCTCGGAAGAGCCGCTGGAGCATCCGCACGACGACCGGCGTGGGGAAGCGTGCGGCGATGTCACCCTCCGCCTTCGCCTCTTCCACGAGCTTCGTGAGCCGCGCCTGCACGGCCGCCCGCTGCCGCTGGTACGCCGGGTTCGCGTCCGCCAGCTCCCGCGGGACCGTTACCCGCGCCGACCACAGACCCGCCCGCCGCACCAGGCCGTTCCTCAGTGTGCGCGCCAGGTGCTCCAGCGCGGGCGTTCCCTCCGAGCGGGCCGCCAACGCGCGCTCGCTGTTCCGCATCAACCGCATGCTCACGCTCACCACCAGCTCGTCCTTGGACTCGAAGTGCTGATAGAGCGTGGGCTTCGACACCCCCGCCCGCGCGGCGATGTCGTCCATGCACGCGCCCGCCGTCCCCCGCTCCGCGATCACCTCGTAGGCCGCGTCGAGGATGGCGTCCTGGCGGAGCTGCCACTGGCGCTCCTTGAGTGTCATTGAATCTGCTGACTGGAGAGTAGGAAATTTGACTCCGCGGTATACCTGCGGAACACGCGCGGAGTTCCACCGCCCCGAGACGGCCGGAGGGGTCCAGATTCGTCGTTGACCGAGAATACTTACTAATGCATATTTACTTGTGCAACTGGAGCCTGTAAGAGCTCGCGCCCGGGGATGATTCCTGCGGGTGCCGTCCGCAGGGCCCCGGGAGACGGGGTCCAGACAAGGAGTATCGGATGAGGGTCGAGATCTATTCGGACGTGGCCTGCCCGTGGTGTTACATCGGGAAGCGGCGCTTCGAGCGGGCGTTGGCTGCGTACCCGGAAGCTGGAGAGGTGGAGGTAGTGTATCGTCCGTACCAGCTCGACCCGGGCGCGCCCACGCCCGGCGCGCCGATGCGGGAGTATCTGGCGCGGCGCTTCGGGCCGGGGTCCGCCGGAATGGCGAACCGGGTCGTGGAGACCGCGCGCGGCGAGGGGCTCACGATGGACTACGACCGCGGACTCGCCGCCAACACCCTCGACGCGCACCGGCTGATGCAGCTGGCGGAGCGTGAGTACGGACCCGCAGTGCAACGCGCGGTGGCCGAGGGGCTCTTCGCGGCGCACTTCGCCGGGGGCGAGGACGTCGGCGACGCGGTCGTCCTGGCGCGGATCGCGGGGGAGGCGGGCATGGATGAAGCGGGCGCGCACGAGTATCTCGCCTCCGACGAGGGGCGTGACGAGGTGCGATCGGAGATCGCGGCGGCGCAGCGACTGGGCATCACTGCCGTCCCCACCTTCGTCTTCGAGGGGAAGTACGCCGTGCAGGGCGCGCAGCCCACATCGACCTTCCTCCAGGCACTGGAGACGGTGGCCCGCGAGACGGGCGCGCGTACCGCCGGCGAGGGCGGCTCGTGCGCCGACGGAGCCTGCGCCGTGTGATCGGATCCGCGCAGCCGCGGGCCATGGGCGGAGGGCGGGCGCGCCGACGATCGGTCTGCAGACCCGAAACAACCTGCCGGAGGGAGGAGATCCATGAGCGCCAGCCCGATCCGTCCGAGCATCCGGACCCATGTCGACGCGCCGGCCGCGGACGCGGAGGCGGTCCGGCAACGGTTCCGCGACGCGCTCGCGCTCTGGGCGAGCGGGGTGGCGGTACTGGCGGTGAGCGACGGAGAGGACATCGACGCCATCACGGTGAGTGCCTTCACCGTCGTATCGCTCGATCCGCCACTGGTGCTCGTCTGCGTGAGCGAGAACTCGTCGCTGATCCCCATGCTTCTCGAAGAGCGTCGCTTCGTGGTGAGCGTCCTCGCCGAGGGCGACCAGCGCGTCGCCAGCCGCGTCGCCAACCGCCTCCCGCCGGAGAGTCCCGGATTCGCCGGCGAGGGCGTTCCCGTGCTCCAGGGCGCCCTTGCGGCCTTCGTCTGCCGCCTCCACGCCGCATACCCGGGCGGCGACCACCGGATCGTCGTCGGCGAGGTGGAGCGAGTGGAGCGGGGCCGCGACTCCCCGCCTCTCCTCTACTTCAACCGCTCCTACCGCCGGCTCTGCGGCCCGCCGCCAACGTAGGCCACAGCGAGGCGACGAACGCGCTACGTCGTGTCGAGCGGGCTGCGCACGACGAGCTGACGCAGCTCGAAGTCCACATCCTTCACGCGCAGTCGCAGGCCCTCCAGGAGACGCAACCCCGATCCGTAGAGGATACGCGCCACGAGGGAGGGCGTGCCGCTCAGGTGCGCGAGAACGCGCCGGACCTCCGCGGGCGTGAGCACCGTCGGCACCCGCCGCGGCTTCTTCGCCCGGACCACCTCGCCCAGGTCCCCAAGCGGCCGGTCGAGTACGTGGCGGTAGAGGAAGATCAGGGCGGCCAGCGCCTGGTTCTGTGTCGAGGCCGCGACGTCCCGCCCCGAGGCCAGATGTGAGAGGAACGCCCGCACCTCGGACTCCCCCATCGCCCGCGGGTGGCGGGTTCCGTGGAAGCGAATGAAGCGATAGGCCCACCGCACGTATGCCTCCTCCGTACGACGGCTGTAGTGTCGCATCCGCGTCGCGCGCCGGAGTCCATCGAGCAGCTCGGACACGTCCCCCTCCAGAGTGGGTCAGAGCCGTCACCGGCGTCGTCCACCACGACCGCGCCCAGCAGACGCGCCGCGCGCGTAACTCCACACCGCCCCGGCAGCACGCCCTGCCAGGGCGATCCCGACCCGGCCCTGCAGGGATGCCGCTGCAGAAGATTCGGCACAAGCATCCTCTCCGTCGCTGGCGACACAGAAGAGCATACCCGCCCCAGCCGGGGCGGCGGAGGAATGGCGCGGGGGCGGAAGGCGGCAGCGAAGCGGCGCTTGCCACGGCGCACCGGGGGTGCAGCGCGCGCGGGGAACGCGCTGGCTGGGATGGGGGCGGGATGCCATGCTGCGGAGCGAGGGTGAAGTAGTGTTACGCCGCCGCCCCTTCGTCCAGATAAGATGCTGTTCAGGCGTGTTATCCGGCTCCGGAGCGGCATAATCCTCCGGATGCCGGACAAACGCGGCGGTGCGGCCGCCTTTCACACCGGCTCACCTGCATGTATACTGCGGCTGTGGCCGCACCTGCGCAGGAATGCCGCGGCACGTTCTGCCGCCAAGGTGCCGTCGAAACACTGTTAGGCCCACCCAGGCTCCCCGGCTGGCGCGCCGACCTACTTTGTGCTACATTCTGGCACAGCACGAACCAGGAGGTCAGCATGCGCGAGAGCATTTCCATCAGCTTGCCCGAAGAGCTCAAGGCCGAGCTCGACCGCCTGAGCCAGGCGGAGAGCCTCTCTCGGAGTGACGTGGTCAGAGAAGCTCTTCGGGAGTATCTCTTCAGTCGCCGCTTCCGTGCGCTTCGAGGCGAGTTCATGCCGTACGCCGAGGCGCAGGGCGTCTACACCGATGAGGACGTCTTCCGCGAAGTGTCGTGAGAGTTCTTCTCGACACCAATGTCTTGGTGGCTGCCTTCATCGCACGCGGCACCTGTCACGATCTGCTGGAGCACTGTGAACGAGCCCATCAGCCCGTCACCTCCGAATTCATCCTCGCGGAGTTCGAGGCCAAGCTCACGGGCAAGTTCAAGATTCCCGCACAGCGGGCCCGGGCAGCCGCTGAGCTGGTGCGCGCCCATGCAGAGGTGGTTACTGCGCGGGCGCTGCCTGCGCCGGTGTGCCGCGACCCGGACGACGATTGGGTTCTGGCGAGTGCAGTGGCCGGAGCGTGCGCCTCTCTGGTGACGGGAGACAAGGATCTGCTCTCGCTTGGGAGCTACCAGGGAATCCCCATCCTCTCCCCCGGCGCATTCTGGAGCTTCGAGCGTGAGAGCCGGCCGCGGGCCTAACCCCGGCTTGCAGGGGATGCAGGGTACTGCACGATTGGAGAGTCTGGCGCACGCTGCAGCCCATGCGCTACTCTCTCCTTGTGGTGCCACCCTGCACCCCTGAACCCGGAGCACGTTAGGCCCCGTTCTGCGCATTCATCTTGCCGATGGGTTTGTTTCTCGCGAGATTCTTTGGCACACCCACTCGTTGGAGCCATCATGCAAATCGACTTGACCGCCGTGTTCCAGAAGGTGCCGGAGGGCTACATCGGCTTCGTCGAGGAACTTCCGGGCGCGAACACGCAAGGGGCCACTCTGGCGGAAGTCCGTGAGAACCTCCGGGAGGCGATCACGCTCGTCTTCGAGGCCAATCGGGCGCTGTCGGAGGAGTCGCTCCAGGGGCAGGAGGTCATCCGCGAAGCGCTCCCAATCCGGGCCGCGTGAAACGGCGCGATCTCGTCCGCCACTTGGAGGCGAACGGCTGTGAGTTTCTCCGTGAGGGCGGCTCCCACAGCGTTTACATCCGTCGGGCGGTGCGGAAGGTATCGACCGTTCCCCGCCACCGGGAAGTCAACGAACAACTCGCACGGAAGATCTGCCGGGACCTGGAGATCCCAGAGCCGTGAGCGCGGCCTAACACCGGCTTGCAGGGGATGCAGGGCCAGCCATACGTTCGGGCTGTGGTTTGGCTCCGGAGCTTGGATGCGGTAGTCTGTGACGGTGCTGCCCTGCACCCCTGAACCCTGGGTCCGTTAGGCCCCACTCACCACCAGCAGGCGCACTTGGTCTCGCGATGCAGAAGTCAGCCGCGTTACTTGTATTTCTCCTGGCGATGGCATGCACGGGCCGACGAGACTCGCAGACTGTCCTCGCACGCCTTGTACGGGCGCACCCCTGTCCGCCATCGCTCGGTGCGGAGTGGGTCGCGGGCGATTCGGCCCTATCTCAGGCCGAGCGGTGCGCCTTGGTAGCAGCCGCTCTTGATGTGGCGCGGGAACGTGAACCGAGCGTGTACCCCTACTTGCGTGGGGCCAGCGTTCATCGCTTTCACCGCACCCGCGCATCGGGGGACGAGGTCCCAGCCGACTACTGGGGCGTCGACTTCAGAATTCACCGGCGCCTCCGCGAGTGGCCCCCCAAGGGTGTCCAGGCGGTAATTGATACGAGAACCGGTGTGGTGGCCATTCGTCGCACACACATCGAGTAGCCAGCCGTCCGACCGCGTGGTCTAACCCCGGCTTGCAGGGGATGCAGGGCTCGGCACGTTCCGAGAACCTGGCGCATTCGTCAGCGGCAGCGCTACTCTCTGGCTGCACCGCCGCCCTGCACCCCTGAACCGGAGGGACGTTAGGCTGCTCCACCTTTACCGGCTGCACTGTGCGTCTCAACGACAAGTACAATCTCGAAGAGCTAGGCCGGCGGATCCAAGATGCCCGGACGAGCACTCCAGAGCAGCCTGCGGTCTTTAACGCGTTTGCAATCGACAGCGTGCAGTCGGTTGTGGAGTCGTGTGTCGACTTCCAGCCGGGAATCCCAGAGCCCGACAGGCACGGTCTGGTCTGGAAGGCGATCACGCTGGCTGCTGCATATCCGACCATCAACGCTGAAGTCGTCGCGGATAGCCTTCGAAACGCAGAAGTCGCATACCTCAGGCAGCCGTTCAAGAAGTATGTAGTTGCCACCTCGATCTCTGTGCCGTACTTCGCTCGTTTAGCGAGACGCACGATCCGAGGTGCTACGATCTCGTTCTCGCGATCACACCCTGCTGGCTTCAGTCGTAAGGCAATCGCAGAGGATCTTCGACGGCTCATAGTCATCGATCGTCCCGATGAGTTCACGACCACACGCGTTGGTGTGCGCGCTAGGACTCCTGCGGCAGCAGTCGACCAAGCCCTGGAGTCGCTCGACCTTCTCCGTTCCTTGTGGAACTTCCGAATCAATCTCCGCACCCTCACCCGGCGGCAGTGGGGGGTGACCGGCCCGAAACCGGTGAACGAGATCCGGCTTGGTCCAGTCCACACTCTCCACACCCCGGGCGGGAAGCTCGTCGAGGGGGCGTTCTGGTATGAACCGCGCCACTACCAGCACGGAGAACTCTATGCGCTGGAGAAGGATTGGGATTCGGTCATCAAGTCGGAAAACCGAATCCGAAAACGTCTCTCGCAAATTCGTTATGCTTCTGACCTAGAGTCGCTTCTGATCCGGTACGTTCGTGCCCTCGACAGCACGGACTTCGAAGTGGCGTACAACAAGCTCTGGTCAGTGTGTGAACGCCTCGTGTCGTCGGTGGGTGACTACGCGCCCATGATCGACCGAATTCTCTTCGTTTTCCCCAACTCTGAACGCATCTACCAAAAGTTGATCTTGGAGCATCTTCGGGATGTTCGCAACGGAATGGTCCATGATGATCGTTCGCGTCAAGAAATCGCCATCTATCTCTATCAACTCAAGTTCTTCGTGGAGACCCTGTTTCGATTTCACTTCGGCAATGGGGCCCGGTTCAGATCCCTTTCTACGGCAGGCAAGTTCCTCGACTCGCCAGCGGAACGAGCTGTCCTCAAGGAACAGGCGCAGAGGATCAAACTGGCGTTACGGTACAAGGCGCCACCGGCGGCCTAACCCCGGCTTGCAGGGGATGCAGGGCTCAGCGCAGTACCAGACCCTGGCGCACGCTGAACCTCCGGCGCTACTCTCTGGCAGCGCCGCCGCCCTGCACCCCTGAACCCGGAGCACGTTAGGCCGCACACTTCACCCGGACACCTCGCCGCTCGTGCTCACAGCAGAGGCATTCGCCCGCTTGCCGCTTCACGACGCGCTGCTCGATCGGATCATCATCGACTGGCGCGCGCATACCTGCGTCATCGAAGTCCGCGCATTCCTCGCCCGTGGGGAGTGGGCGCAGACGGCGGAATTGCACTTCCGCGGAGTCTCGGACGTGCGAGTGCCTCACCGAGCACCCTGGGGTGAATCAGTGTCCATCAACTCGGTCGGGGCCGAGTCCGACGACTATGTGCTCGAGGTTCAGTCTGGAGACGAGATCCGCATTCGTGCAGATGCCGTGGAGTTCAACCGTGCTCCTTCCGGCTCCACGGCCTAACCTCGGCTTGCAGGGGATGCAGGGCGGCGGATGCTTTCTCATGCTGAAGAAGTAGGCGTGCCCTGCACCCCTGAACCCGGAGCTCGTTAGGCGTCACCCTCGCGACGGGTGCGTAACTGGCTGTCCCGCGTTATCTTCTCTGTTGATTCACATGCACTCTGGCTCCAGAAGCGAGGTGAAGGATGGGTGCTCCGGCAATCGATCTGAATCAGGCTCCGCCCCAGCTGCGTGCGCTGGTGGAGGAGGCCACACGAGCGGGTGAGGTGGTCCTCACCCGCGAGGGAAAAGTGGTCGCGAAGATCGTCGCGCTGCATCCCTCCCGAGGGCAGCGTCAGCCGGGCAGTGCCCGCGGGCTGGTCCACATGGCGGAGGACTTCGACGCCACGCCCGAGGACTTCAACGAGTACTTGTGAAATCGTGGCCCTCCTGCTGGATACCCACGCCTTTCTCTGGTTCATCGATGATGATCCTCGGCTGAGTCCACGTGCCGCAGCGCGCATCAGTGACCCCGCCGAGCGGGTCCTCATCAGTGTAGTGAGCCTCTGGGAGATCACGATCAAGCTCGGCACGGGCAAGCTCACGCTCGATCGTCCAGTCGCGGAGATTTGGGAGGAGAGCCTGACCGCGAATGACTTCGAGTCGCTCGACGTGACGGCTGCACATGTCCTCGCCCTGCGAACGCTCCCTCTGCACCACCGCGACCCCTTCGATCGTCTGCTGATCGCGCAGGCCGTTGCCGAAGACTTGCATGTGGTCACGGTCGACTCCGCCTTCGCAGCGTACCCAATCGAGCGGGTCTGGTAGCGAGATCGGGCGCCGCGCCTAACCCCGGCATGCAGAGGATGCAGGGCCGGCCATACTTTCGGAGTGCAGCTCCATTCCCCAGCTCTGGCGCGGTAGTCAGTGACGGTGCCGCCCTGCACCCCTGAACCCGAGGTCCGTTAGGCGGCGCACCAATCTCTGGCGCGTGGTTCACGTACGTGTTAACTTCCTCTCGTGCGCGAGATCCACTTCTACCGGACTACCTCCGGCCGCTCTCCTGTCGAGGAGTTCCTCGACACCCTCTCTGCAAAGCAGGCGTAGAAGCTCATCTGGGTCCTGCGTCTGGTGGAGGAGCTGGAGCGTGTGCCCGAGCAATACCTGAAGAAGCTCACCGGCACGGAGGATCTCTGGGAGATCCGTGCGCAGCAAGGGGGCGACGCCTTTCGTCTTCTGGGCTTCTTCGATGGAGCGGACCTCGTGGTGCTGGTGAGTGCCTTCGCGAAGAAGTCGCAGAAGACGCCCGCACAGGAGATTGCACGCGCCACGGAACGCAAGCGCGACTACTTGAGCAGGAGACCCACCCATGAGTGACCTGAGCCGCTACACGCAAGCGCGGGCCGCGCGGGATCCGGCCTTTGCGGAGGGGCTGGAGAGCGGATACGCCGACTTCAAGATTGGTGTGCTGCTGAGGCAAGCACGCGAACAGGCGGGCTTGACGCAGGAGGAGCTGGCGCGTCGGATGGAGACGAAGAAATCGGCGATCAGCCGGATCGAGAATCACGCGGGCGACATTCGTCTCTCCACGCTGGAGCGCTATGCGAAGGCGCTGGGCCGCAGCGTCACGCTGGAGCTGAAGCCGAGTCGTCGCACGCGTCGCACCGCCTAACCACGGCTTGCAGGGGATGCAGGACTCGGCACGGTAGGAGAGGCTGGCGCATGCTGCGGCTGCACAGCTACTCTCCGGTTCCGGCGCCGCCCTGCACCCCTGAACCCGAGGTCCGTTAGGCCCTACTCCGTTGACTTGCCGTGTCCAGCCGGATAAGTTCTCCGCTGGTGCCATTTCGCAACCAGGGGGGATCCATGGCGAGTCTCACGATCAAGGGCGTGCCCGACTCTCTACTCAACGTGCTGCGCAAGCGCGCTGAGCAGCATCGCCGCAGCCTCAACAGCGAAGTACTCCAGCTGCTGGAGAATTCGGCCGGTGCCAGTCAAATCAATCCGGATGCGGTGCTCACACGGATTCACCGGCTGCAGGAGAGAACGGCGCTGCCTCCGCTCACGGATTCCTTTCTGGAGCAGGCACTCGAGGAGGAGCGTCCGTGATCGTCGCGGACACGAATCTCATCGCCTATCTGCTGATCCGTTCCGATCAGACCCCTGCAGCGGAGGCCGTTCTGAAGAAGGATGCTGCCTGGGCCGCGCCGCTGCTCTGGCGCAGTGAGTTCCGCAACGTTCTCGCGCTCTATCTGCGGCAGGGGCATCTCACATTGGCGGATGCGCTCCAATACATGCAAGAGGCTGAAGGACTGCTGAGCGGACGGGAGTACGAGGTCGCTTCTGCCCCCGTACTCGAGCTGTCGCAGAGGTCCGGCTGCACAGCCTACGACTGCGAATTCCTCCACTTGGCGCAGCATCTGGGTATTTGCGTGGTCACGTCCGACAAGCGGGTGCTGGGCGCCTTCCCGGGTGTGGCCGTCTCCCCTCAGGATTTCACCCGGTAATGCACCCCGCCTAAACATCGTTAGGCCCTTCTGGTCGGTGGGCCGGTGAGCACATACCTTCTCCCTCGAGTGGGGCTTTTCCATTTCCTGCATTCAGGAGTGCTCTCGTGCCGCCTCGTACGCCGGTCTACCAGCTCAAGATCACGCTCCAGGAGAGTGATCCCCCCATTTGGCGGCGCGTTCTGGTCCCGGGCAACCTGACGTTGAACAAGCTCCACGAGGTGATCCAGATCGCGATGGGCTGGGAGGACTACCACCTGCACCAGTTCACCGTGGGAGAGACCTCCTACAGCACGCCCCATCCGGAAGATTACGTGGAGTATGCGGATGAGCGCAGGGCACGGCTCAATCGCTTGCTCACCGAGCCGAACGCGAGCATGCTCTACGAGTACGACTTCGGAGATAGCTGGGGGCACGTCGTCGAGTTGGAGGAGATCATCCGACCGGAGCTGATGCTGCTCAGCCCCGTCTGCATCGCCGGAGAGCGGGCGGGTCCACCGGAGGACTCGGGCGGGATCTGGGGGTATGAACACTTCCAGGAGGCGATGGGAGACCCGAAGCATCCGGAGCACAGGGAGATGCGCGCATGGATTGGGGGCGATTTCGATCCCGCCGCATTCGATCTTGCGACCATCAATGCGCACCTTCAGCGGCTCCGGTAGGCAGGTGCCCAGCCTAACCCCGGTTTGCAGGGGATGCAGGGCTCGGCACCGTTTCAGACTCTGGCGCACTCGGCGACTCCTGCGCTACTCTCAGCTTGCGGTGCCGCCCTGTACCCGTGAATCCGCTCCGTCCGGTAGTGCGCTCACTGCCGGGCGTTCACCTTCGCCGAAGAGGGCTCCCATGTCTGACGTGTACGCGTGCGAATTGGCGAGGAAGCTGAACGTCAAGCGTGGGATGACGGTGCGCGTCCTCGGCAAGCCGGCCGACGTGGATCTCCAGGAGCTTTCCATCTCGCAGGTGGCCGGTGCAGATGGAGTGCTGCTCTTCGCGCGGACGCTCGCCGAGCTCGAGGCCACGGCCCAGCCGCTCCTGGAGGCTGCGGCGGCAGATCACCTCGCGTGGCTCGCATACCCGAAGGCGGGGCAGCTGGGGACGGACCTGAACCGGGATATCATCTGGCGGCACCTTCTCGAGAGAGGAGTGCAGGGCGTGCGGCAGATCGCGCTCGATGGAGTATGGAGCGCGATGCGATTCCGCCCGGTCAAGGAGGAGAGGTAGGTCCTTTCCGACCCCGCGCCGGAATATCGGGGGACGCGGGCACTGCACGGTAACGGCAGGAGAGCCTGGCGCGCGCTGCAGCCTCGGCGCTACTCTCAGGCGACGGCGCCGTCCCGCGCCCCCGAACCCATGATCCATCCGGCCACGTGCTTCCGACCCTTGCCCTGGTTCCTCGAGGTGCATCCGTGACCCCGGCGATCCTCGCGGCCCAGCGGGCTGGGATACCCTTCTCGATCCACGAGTACGCCCACGATCCCGCGGCCGGGTCCTACGGCCGCGAGGCCGCGGAAGCGCTCGGTGTGGATCCCACCCGCGTCTTCAAGACCCTGATCGCCAGCGTCGACGGCCGGCTGATCGTCGCACTCGTCTCCGCCGAGCAGACGCTGGACCTGAAGGCGCTCGCCGCGGCCGTGGGAGGAAAGCGCGCCCGAATGGCGCCCCAGGGAGACGCGGAGCGTGCGACGGGCTACGTGGTGGGCGGCATCAGCCCGCTCGGACAGAAGCGGGCACTCCCCTGCGTGATGGACGGGAGCGCTCTTCGTGGGGAAGAGATGTTCGTCAGTGCGGGCCGACGGGGGCTGGAGATGGAGCTGGCCCCGGGCGATCTCCAGCGCGTACTGCAGGCCCGCGTGGCTGCGATCGGACGCTGATCCTGCGGGTGGGACGCCGGCCGCCGGCGGACGATGACGGCGCACGGCATCGAGCGCAATGGAGGGCCGCACCAGACCGGATCCGTCACGGCCCGACCGGCGCCCGGGAGGGCAATGGAGCCCGCCGGCAGTCTGTCCCCGAGTCCGGGGGTGCGTCGGGTCGCACGCCCCGGAGGAGATGACGATGGACGCTCCGCAGGGTCACAGCTCTCGCGACAGCCAGAACGAGCGGCTGGGGATGAACGAGCCGATCTCGCGGCGCGACTTCATCAACGGCACGCTCGCCGCTGGCGCCGGCATGCTGTTGAGCGGCCAGACGCCCGCTGCGTTGCCGCCGGAGCGCGACTGGACGGGCTACGGTGGCATCGGCGACTACCGGCTGTCGAACGGCAACACCTACGAGGTGATGACCGCCGGGCACGCCCTGCGCGACGGGGCGTTCGAGGGGGCGGCCGCGAGTGCCGCCGACACGGGCGAGATGTACGACCTGGCAGTGGTGGGCGGCGGCCTGAGTGGCCTGGCCGCGGCGGTCTTCTTCCAGAAACGGGAGGGTGGACGCTGTCTGGTGCTGGACGACCATCCGATCTTCGGCGGCGAGGCCAAGCGCAACGAGTTCCTCGTCGACGGTCGGGTGGTGGTCGCGCACCAGGGCTCGGCGATGTTCCCCGTGCCGCGCGCGGGCGGCTACGTCGCCGCGGTCTACGACCTGATCGGGATGGATCGGCCCGCCTTCCAGTACCAGAGCTGGGCCGGCCCCTCGCCCGAGCTCCCGCTCCCACACACGCCCTACGAGCTGGGGGCCGGGCGCTCCGAGAACTACGGCTTCTACTTCGGACCGCGGTTTGGCGCGCATCCGGGCGTGTGGGTGATCGATCCGTGGGGGCGGAAGCTCGAAGGCGCGCCGCTGAGCGACCCGGTGAAGGCGGAGCTGATGCGCTGGCGGACGGTCGACGACGCGGGACCGAGGCCGAAGACGGAGGGCGACGCCGTCTCGCGACAGCTGGACACGGTCACGCTCGAAGAGTTCCTGATGGCCCGGCACCACATCAGCCGGGAGACGGTGCGCACCTTCCTCTCGCCCGGCGAGGGAGGCGGTTACGGTCTGGGCCCGGACGTGCTGTCCGCCTACTGCGCCTACGCGCCCGAGACGGAATGGCCGGACGAGGGTGACCCCGAGCTCGGCGACCAGATGTTCCCCGACGGGAACAGCGGCTTCGCGCGGCTGATGGTGAAGACCCTCATCCCCGACGCCTTTCCGGGCCCGCGCACCGTCGAGGCGGTGTGGCGCAATCCCGCTCACCTCCCGTCGCTGGATCGCGCGGGCCAGCCGACGCGCATTCGCCTGAACGCCACGGTGGTGCGGGTCGAGCACGAAGGCGACCCGGCCCATGCGCCGCACGTGGTGCTCACGTACGCGAAGGGTGGGCGGCTCATCCGGGTGAAGGCGCGGAAGGTGGTGATGGCGGGCGGGAGCTGGACCACCAAGCACGTAGTGCGAGACCTGCCCGAGAGCCACCGCGAGGCGTATGCGCAGTTCTACCGATCGCCGTGCCTGATGGCGAACGTCGCCGTGCGCAACTGGCGATTCCTGTACCGGATGGGAATCTCCGGCTGCCGCTGGTTCGAGGGGATCGGCAGCTACCTGCAGGTGCGCAAGATGGCCACCGTCGGCGGTGGCAGCGACAGCTTCGGCCCCGACTCGCCGACGGTGCTGACCCTCAAGATACTCTTCGCGTCCCCGGGACTGCCCATCGGCGAGCAGGGAGCCCGCGGTCGAGCACGGTTGCTCGGCACTCCCTTCGCGCAGTACGAGCGCGCCTTCCGTGAGCAGTTCGGCGACATGTTCGCACCGGCCGGCTTCGACCCGCGTCGCGACATCGCCGGGATCATCCTCAACCGCTGGGGCCACGCCTACGTGAATCCGCAACCGGGCTTCTTCTTCGGAGTCGACGGCAAGCCTGCGCCGCGCGACGTGCTCCGCAACCAACCGCATGGCCGGATCGCGTTCGCCAATACCGACCTGCCGGGGGCGATGGATCACCGGAACGCGATCCTGGAAGCGGATCGCGCCGTGAAACAGCTCGCGGGCGCCTAGCATGGCGGGGGAACGCTACGATCCGGTCGCGGCCGCCCACTACGCCGCGTATCGCCCGCCCCTGCACTCGATGATCCTGGGACGCGCCCTCTCGGGGGACGGGTCGTTCGGCGTGGGGCTCGACGTGGGGTGCGGGACGGGGTACTCGGCCGTGGCCCTGGCGGAGTACTGCAGGCGCGTCTACGGGATCGATCCGAGCCCGTCGATGCTCGGCCAGGCGACGGCGCACGAGCGAGTGAGCTACCTCGGCGGCGCGGCCGAGCGGATCCCGCTGCCGGACCATTCGGTCGACGTCGTCACGTTCGCGGGCTCGCTCTTCTATGCCGACGCCGTGGCCGCCGGTGAGGAGGTCGCCAGGGTGGCCCGCGAGGGAGCCGTCGTGGTCGTGTACGACTTCGAGGTGCTGCTGGACGAGGTCCTGCGTAGGTGCGGCGTGGACCCGCAGGCGGGTGGGTCGGATTACGACCATCGCACCAACTTCTCGGGCGCGCCCGGCCTCGCGGAGCTGATGGTCCGGAGCGAGCGGGTGAGCCTGGCCGTTTCGGCGTCCGAGCTCGCCCACGTCCTGCTGTCCGACTCCCATCGCTACGACCGGTTCGCTGAGCGGTACCGCGCGTCGGACCCGTTCCCGGCGCTCACCGGAGAGCTTCGCTCGGCGTACGACCGTGCCACGATCGAAGCGGACGTCTACTACTCGAAGTACCGGACCGCAGCGGCATAGGCGTCACTCGTCGAACCGGTACCTGCAGCGAATCGCCGACCGCCCCAGCGGCAGCGTCCACTCCGACCGCCCGGGGTCGGCCGCAGAAACCACTCGGCGTGCACTCCCGTAGAGACCGGGATCCTTCGTACCTGCGTTCGCCCGTCCTCGGAGCTGACAGATGGACCCAGTGATACTCGCGTCGATGCTCTTCACCCTTCTCCTGATCGCGATGATCGGCGGCTTCGTCCTCCTTCATCCGATCTCTCGCCGCTTCGGTGCGATCCTGGAGCAGCGCCTCAACGGTCGCGGCGCCTCGGACGGCGCGGCGGCCGACGTGCGGCAGCTCGAGGCCGCCGTCCACGCGCTCCAGATGGAGCTCGAGCAGTTGTCGGAGCGCCAGGCCTTTACCGAGTCGCTGCTCTCCCAGCGCGAGCCGCCGCTGCTTCCGTAGGCCGCGGCCCGCGCCGCGCGACGGCGATCACTCCACCATCCAGGCGAAATGCCGGTGGAATGCGCGGCCGAAGCGCCGGACGAAGTCGTCCGGGGTGCCACCGCGCACCAGGTAGCGCCGCATCAGCGTGCACTCGAGGGCGAGATACGCTTCCAGGCGGTTGGGATAGCGATGCAGGAAGCGATGGGCGAGATTCATGGCGTCCTCTCTGTGGGCGGGAGTTGAAAGGTCGCACAGCCAGAGGAAGAGTCTCGACACTGCGAACGCGCGGGATGAGTGGGGCTGCATGAGAGGTGCGCTGCTGGCGATCGGCGACGAGATCACGGGGGGGTTGACGCTCGATACCAACTCCTCGTTCCTGGCGGAGCTGCTCCGCGCGGCGGCGGTGCAGCCGGTGGAGATCCTTTCCGTGCCGGACGACGAGGCCGCGATCGCGCGGGCGCTGGAGCGCGCGCTCGAAGACGCGGAGATCGTGGTCACGACGGGCGGCCTGGGGCCCACCGCCGACGACCTCACCTCGGCCTGCGTCGCGCGCGTCGCGAGGCGGCCGCTGCGGCTGGACGAGGCGTCGCTGCGGCGCATCGAGGCGCGCTTTCGCGACCGTGGTCTGCCGATGCCGGAGAACAACCGGAAGCAGGCTCTCGTACCCGAGGGGAGTCGGATCGTCCCCAACCCGCTCGGCACGGCGCCGGGCTTCGTCTGCCCCGTGGAGCGGGACGGGAGCACGCGCCACGTCGCCTGCCTTCCGGGCGTGCCACGCGAGATGCGGCGCATGGCGGAGGAATCGCTCCTCCCCTGGCTGCGCTCGCTCACTCCCGACCGCCGCTTCGCCTCGCGCACCTTCAGCGTCTCCGGGCTCACCGAGTCGCAGCTCGACGAGCGGCTGGCGGGCGTCGTTGCGCAGGGCGAGGCGCGCGTGGCCTTTCGCGCCGCCTTCCCCACCCTGCAGACGCGCTTCACCGTCGAGGGCGCGCCGGACGAGGACCTGGAGAGCCGCCTCGACGCGCTCGAGCTGCGCGTCCGAGAGCGCCTGGGCGCGCACGTCTACGCCGTCGGCGACGTGGGAATGGAGACGGCGGTGGGCCAGCTCCTGCGCGCATCCGAGCGCACGCTCGCGGTGGCCGAATCGTGCACCGGCGGCCTGATCGGCCACAGGATCACCGACGTGCCGGGCAGCTCGGAGTACTTCCTCCTCGGCGTGGTCTCGTACTCGAACGAGGCGAAGGAGCGCGTGCTGGGCGTACGCGCGGAGACGCTGGCCCGCCACGGCGCGGTGAGCACCGAGACGGCGGAGGAGATGGCGCGCGGCGTCCGAAGGCTGGCCGGCGCCGACCTCGGGCTCGCCACTACCGGCATCGCCGGCCCGGGCGGCGGCTCGGCGGAGAAGCCGGTGGGCACCGTCTGCGTGGGGCTGGCGTGGGAGGGCGGGGTGTGGTCGCACCGCCACGAGCTGGGCAGCGCGCGCGAACGGGAGTGGATCAAGCAGATGACCGCCCAGCTCGCTCTCGACCGGCTGAGGCGACACCTGCTGGAGGCCCGGGCGGGCTGAGCACACGGACCGGATTGGACGGAGACTCGACCCCGCCCGTATCTTCCCGCATCGCACCGACCCATCACCCGCAGGCAGCCCAACATGTATCGTTTCTCCGGAACCGTTCTCGTCACCGGCGCCAGCTCGGGCATCGGCGCCGCATGCGCGCGCGCCTTCGCAGCCGCGGGCGCCCGCCTCGTTCTCGCCGCACGCAGCGGGGATCGCCTCGAATCGCTCGCCGCGGAGCTGCGCGAAGCGCACGGCACCGAGGTGCACCTCCTCCCGCTCGACGTGCGCGACGCGGGAGTGGTGACGCGGGTGCTGGAGGATCTCCCGTCCGGGTGGGGGGAGATCGACGTGCTGGTGAACAACGCCGGGCTCTCGCGCGGCCTCGAGCCCCTGGGCGAGGGGGAGATCCGCGACTGGGAGGAGATGATCGACACCAACGTGAAGGGCCTGCTCTACGTCACCCGCGCGGTGCTGCCCGGCATGGTCCAGCGCGGTCGGGGGCACGTCGTCAACATCGGCTCGACGGCGGGCCACGAGGTCTACCCCGGCGGAGCCGTCTACTGCGCCACCAAGCACGCCGTGCACGCGCTGACGCAGGGCATGCGCATGGACCTGCTCGGCAAGGGCGTGCGCGTGAGCACCGTGGACCCGGGGATGGTGGAGACCAACTTCAGCGTCGTCCGATTCCACGGCGACCGGGAGCGCGCCGACCGGGTCTACCAGGGGATGAAGCCGCTCGGCCCCGAGGACGTGGCGGACGTGGTGCTCTTCGTCGCCACCCGCCCGCCGCACGTGGACATCGACGAGGTCGTCCTGCGCCCCACGCAGCAGGCGACGAGCACGATGGTGGACCGGAACGAATTTTGAATTGTGAATGTTGAATTTTGAATCGTAGGTACGGCTCGCATCCCCGGTCGGGCACCGTGCTGCCGTAATTCAAGATTCACAATTGAAAATTCAAAATTGCTCTTGTTCTTCCTCCGCGTCGGCGGTGCGGCCCTGGGCTTTCTCGCCGCGTGCGCGTACGGGGTGGTGATCGCGCTCTTCCGGCGCGACCGGTCGAGGGTGGCGCACGACACCGCGCAGATGCTGGTGCGCCTGATGCGGCCGCCGCTCGGGCTGCGCGTGGTCGTGCGCGGACGGGAGCACCTGCTGGCGCGGTGGCCGTGCATCTACATCGCGAACCACCAGAGCCTGTACGACGTGCCCGTGCTCGCGGAGCTCTATCCCCCGCGCACCGTGGTGATCGGCAAGAAGGAGCTGCGGCGGATTCCGCTCTTCGGCTGGCTCTACGTGGCCACGGGGAACGTCCTGATCGACCGGAAGGACAACCCGAGCGCGGTGGGAAGGCTGCAGGAGGCGGAGGAAGCGATCGTGGAGCGGGGCGTCTCCGTGTGGATCTTCCCCGAGGGTACGCGCGGGAAGGTGCCGGGCCGGCTGCTTCCCTTCAAGAAGGGCGCGTTCTACATGGCCGTGGCGACCGGCGCACCGCTGGTCCCGGTGGTGGCCGCGCCGCTGAAGGGGGTCTTCGATCCGGAGCACCGCGTCGCGCGACCGGCGACGGTGGAGGTGCGGGTGCTGGAGCCCATCCCCAGCGTCGGCCTCGGCGAGGCCGACGTGGAGACGCTGATGGAGACCGCTCACGCGCGCATGCAGGCGGCGCTCACGGAGATGGCGTGAACCTCTCCTCGACCGCGCGCTCCATGGCCGGCGTCACCGCGCCGCCGGTGTAGGCGGGAAGCCGCGCCACCTCGGCGGCGGAGAGGTTCGTCACCCAGACGTCGTTCGCCCGGTCCTTGATGTCCACCCTCTCGACCGGGACGAGGACGTGGCGGTCGTCCTTGAGGAGGAAGAGGTCCGGGTAGACGTCGACGTCCAGGTAGCGCACCTGGAGGGCGGCGGGATCGACGAGCATCTGCTGGACGGTGCCGATGCGCTCGCCATCCGCGCCGAAGACGTTCCAGCCGCGCAGGTCGGGCGCGCCGGAAGCGAGCTTGAAGTCCTTCGCCTGAGAGAGAGGGACGATGCGCGAGTCGGCCGCCGGCCGGCGCCACTCCGCCGCGTCACCTGCGTAGGCCCAGGGGAAGGCGCGCTCCATCTCGGCCAGGCGTGGAGCGTCCAGCGGACCGGCGGGGTCGTAGGGCGGAAGCGCCTCGATCTGCGCCTTCGTCCATGGGTCGGCGATGAAGCGGCGCTCGCCCCACTCGAGGCGGCTCTGCGGCAGCAGGACGTGCTGCTTGCGCGGGAAGCCGTATTCCACGTCCAGGAAGTGGACGCAGCCGTCGCGCCCGAGCAGTACGTCGGCGACCGTACCCACCTTCTCCCCGGCCCGATCGACCACGTCCCACCCCGTCAGGTCCTTCGCGCGTACCACCTCCGCCGTTTCCGTCATCGCTCCCCTCCCTGTGGAATGACGAGTGTCTGGCCGACGCGGACGACGTCGTTCTTCAGTCCATTCGCCTTCATCACCTCCGCAGGGCTCACGCCAAAGCGGTGCGCGATGCCCCAGAGGGTGTCGCCGTCCTGCACGACGTAGCGCTGGCGGGCGGTCGCGCGCCCCGCGGGAGCCGGGACGACGAGGACCGTGCCCGCGAGCAGGCGGTCCGGGTCGACCGAGGGGTTGAGCGCCCGCAGCTCCGCGGGCGAGACCGAATACTGCCGCGCGATCCCGAAGAAGGTCTCCCCCCACTCCACGCGGTGCGTGCGCACCGCCGCGGGGGCCGCCGGCTTCGCGGGGACGCGGGGCTTCGGCGCGGGTGCGAGAGGCGGCGCGGGCGCGGGCGGCGGGGCCGCGACCGTCCCGCTGTCCACGACGACGGAGCGGGTCTCGCGGGCGGGGAGATGGCCGACGCTGGCGACGGCGAAGGGCTCGGCCCAGCGCGCCCGCAGCGCGGCATCCGTGCTGTCCGCCGCGGGAGGCGCGGCCTGGGCCGTAGCGGCCGCGGGCACGAGGAGGAGCAGGAGGAGCCCCGGGAGAGCCGGTGCGTACCGCAGTCGCATCGCGATCCTCGGTCTGGAGTTCGGTGGCCGCCGCGGCGGCATCGCCACGCAATATCGCCCCGCGCCTCCGGCCGCACAATTCGCACACCACCGCTGGCACGGAGGCCGGCCGACGTGTATGCTACGAGTTCGCTCGTCGCACCCCGATCCCCGTTCCACCATGAGCCCGATCCTCCCCGACCCGCAGGCCGAGATCTCGAACGCGGAGACGCTCCGCTACGCGCGCCAGCTCATCCTGCCGGAAGTGGGTCCGGCGGGGCAGCGGCGGCTCAAGTCGGCGCGCGTGCTGCTCGTGGGCGCGGGTGGGCTCGGCTCTCCGTCGGCCCTCTATCTCGCGGCCGCGGGCGTCGGCACGCTGGGGCTGGTGGACTTCGACGTGGTCGACACCACCAACCTCCACCGCCAGATCCTGCACGGGACCGCCGACGTCGGGCGCGCCAAGCTCGACTCCGCGCGCGAGCGCATCGCGGCGGCCAACCCGCACGTGCGCGTGGAGGAGCACCCGGTCCGGCTCTCCTCCGCCAACGCCCTCGACATCGTCCGCGAGTACGACGTGGTGGTGGACGGAACCGACAACTTCCCCACGCGCTACCTGGTGAACGACGCCTGCGTGCTGCTGGGGAAGCCCAACGTCTACGGCTCCGTCTTCCGCTTCGAGGGCCAGGCCTCCGTCTTCTGGGCGGAGCGCGGGCCGTGCTACCGCTGCCTCTTCGCCGAGCCGCCCCCGCCCGGGCTCGTCCCCTCCTGCGCGGAGGGCGGGGTGCTGGGGGTGGTACCGGGCATCATCGGCGTCCTGCAGGCGATCGAGACGCTGAAGCTCCTCCTCGGCATCGGCGAGCCGCTCGTGGGTCGGCTCTTGCTGGTCGACGTGATGCGCATGAGCTTCCGCGAGCTGAAGCTCCGCAAGGACCCCGAGTGCCCCGTCTGTGGGGAGCACCCCACCGTGCGGGAGCTGATCGACTACGAACGCTTCTGCGGGTACGCGCCGCAGCCCACCGAGGAGAACGCAATGGAGAACGGAGTCCCGGAGATCACCGTCGGCGAGTTGAAGGCGCGTCTCGACCGCGGTGAGCGCCCGACGATCATCGACGTCCGTGAGCCGAACGAGTGGGAGATCGGCAACCTGGGCGAGTACGGCTCGCGTCTCGTCCCGCTCGGCCAGCTGCCGCAGCGCCTGGCGGAGATCGACCCGGACGAAGAGATCGTGCTCCACTGCCGCTCCGGCGCGCGCAGCGCCAAGGCGCTGGCGTTCCTGCGCGGCCAGGGCTACCCGCGCCTGCTGAACCTCAAGGGCGGTATCCTGGCCTGGTCGGAGGAGATCGACCCGTCGATCCCGAAATACTAGGCTACGGGTCACAGGGGACAGGTTACAGCCTGCTTGCTGTCCCCTGTACCCTGTCCTCCCCCGGCACGCTTCGTGAACCGGTGGCGCGACGTACTGGTCCACGAACTCAACCGGAGGGGAAACATGGATGCATTGCTCTGGATCGCCATCATCCTGGCGATCATCTGGGTGATCGCGGCGTTCACCAAGTTCATCGTGGGAACGCTGCTCTGGATCATTCTGATCGTCGCGATCATCCTCTTCGTCGTCTGGCTGTTCAAGAAGATCTTCTGATGGCGGGTTCGTGGCACGGGCCTCCGCGCCCGTGCCACCGTTTCACGCGGGCGGTTCCCACCTCATGACGCTGCCGATCACCGATCCGGTCCTCATCTTCGCGCTGGCGATGGTCCTCTTCGTGGCGATGCCGCCGCTCTTCGAGCGTGCGCGCGTGCCGGGGATCATCGGCCTGATCGTGGCGGGCGCGGTGGTGGGACCGCACGGGCTGAACCTGCTGGCGCGCGGCTCCACGATCGTCCTCCTCGGCACGGTGGGCCTGCTCTACCTGATGTTCATGGTGGGGCTGGAGCTGAACATGCCGGACTTCCGCCGCTATCGGCACAGGAGCCTGGTCTTCGGGTCGATCTCGTTCCTGGTGCCGCAGGCGGTGGGGACGGCGTTCGGACAGCTCTTCGGCTACCCGCTGGGCGCTTCGCTCCTGATGGGGGGCGTATTCGCCTCGCACACCGTCCTGGCGTATCCGCTGGCGAGCCGGCTGGGCATCGTGCAGAACCTGGCGGTGACCACGACCCTCGGCGGCACGATCCTGAGCGAGACGCTCGCGCTGATGGTGCTCGCCGTGGTGGTGGCGGCGCTGGGCGGGAGCGTCAGCGTGCACTTCTGGGTCGTGCTCGTCCTCTCGCTGACCCTCTACGCGCTCGTGATCCTCTGGGGCGTCCCGAAGGTAGCGAGGTGGTTCTTCCGGAACGCGGGAGGCGACACCGCGCTCGACTTCCTCTTCGTGATGGCGGTGGTCTTCAGCGTCGCGTGGGCGTCGCACCTGGCGTACGCGGAGCCGATCATCGGTGCGCTGCTCGCGGGGCTGGCGTTCAACCGGCTGGTGCCGGAGACGAGCTCGCTGATGAGCCGCATCCACTTCGCGGGCAATGCGCTCTTCATCCCCTTCTTCCTGCTCTCGGTGGGGATGCTGGTGGACGTGCGCTCGCTCTCGACGTGGCAGTCGTGGCTCTTCGCGGGGGGCCTGACACTGGGGGTGATCGTCTCGAAGTGGCTGGCCGCGTGGGGTACCGAGCGGATCTTCGGCTACACGCGCGAGGAGGGCTGGGTGATCTTCGGGCTCTCGGTGCCGCACGCCTCCGGAACGCTCGCGATCGTGCTCGTCGGCTTCCAGATGGGTATCTTCCACGAGCACGCGGTCAACGGCGCGGTGGTGGCGATCCTCGTCACCTCGCTCGTGGGCCCCTGGTTCGTGGAGCGCTTCGGGCGGAAGGTGGCGCTGGCGGAGGAGCAGAAGCCGTACACGCCGGCCGACGCGCCGCGCCGGGTGCTCGTGCCCATCGCCAACCCGGCGACGGAGGAGGCCCTGCTCGACCTCGCGATCGTGCTGCGCGGCCCCGACTCCACCGAGCCGCTCTACCCGCTCATGGTCGTACGGGGTCTGGGCGAGGACCCCGAAGCGGAGGTGGCCGAGGCGGAGCGGATGCTGAGCCACGCCGTCATCTACGCGACCGCCGCGGAGGTCCCGGTCGCGCCGTTGACGCGGGTGGACCCCAACGTGGCGGACGGAGTCGCGCGCGGCATCGCGGAGACGCGCAGCACCACCGTCGTGGTGGGATGGGACGGGGGGCGGACGCCGGTGGGCGGGATCTTCGGCAGCGTGCTCGACGACATCGTCCAGCAGACGCGGCAGATGGTCGTGGTCGCCAAGCTGGGCCCGCCGCTCAACACGACGGGACGCGTGCTCGTCGTGCTGCCGCCGCTGGCACACCGGCACCCCGGCTTCTTCGAGGCGGCCGCCACGACGAAGCGGCTCGCGGCGCAGCTCGGCGCCTCGCTGCACGGCATCGTCATCGGTGCCGATGCGGAGCGCTACGCCGAGCTCTTCCGCCCGATCAAGCCGAACGTCGATTCCACCTTCCAGCGGGTGGAGGGCTGGAGCGCGCTGCCGGGCGCGCTGCTCGGCCAGGTCCGGCTGGATGATCTGGTCGTGGTGCTCAGCGCGCGGCCCGGCACGCTCCCCTGGTCGTTCCGGCTCGAGCGCCTGCCCGGCCGGCTCGCCCGGCTCCTGCCCGGCAGCTTTCTCATGCTCTACCCGCCGGAGGTCGATACTCACCGCCGGGAGCCCAGCCGCGCCGTCGAGCTCCCGCTGGGGCTGCGGCCGGACCGGATCGTGCGCGACCTGCCGCCGGCCCCCTTCGAGGACACCCTGCAGACGATCCTCGACCACGGCTTCGTCGCGCCGCCGCGGCGGCGCGAGGAGATCGCCCGCGTCCTGGCGGCGGGCGAGCGGGACTTCTCGAGCGAGGTGCGGCCCGGCGTGGTCGTCCCGCACGCGCGCGTCGCGGGAATCACCGAGCGGAAGGTGCTGCTGGGGGTGAGCCCGGAGGGAGTCGACTTTCCGCGCGCACGCGGTCCGGCGCACCTCATCTTCGTGCTGCTCAGCCCGATCGAGCGGCCGGAAGAGCACCTCCGCGCCCTGGCGGAGATCGCCGCGGTGGTCAGCAGCGAGGAGCAGATCGCCACTCTCCTGGCGGACCAGCCCGCGGCGGAGGTGGCGGAATGACGGTGCGCGACGAATCGCTCCCCACGCTGGACGACGTGCGCGCGGCCGCGCGACGGCTGGAGGGCGTGGCGAACCGCACACCGGTGATGACCTCTCGCTCGCTCGACGAGCGCGCCGGCTGCCGGGTCTTCGTCAAGTGCGAGAACTTCCAGCGCTCGGGAGCGTTCAAGTTCCGCGGGGCGTACAATGCCATCTCGCGGCTCACGGACGAGGAGCGGGCGCGCGGCGTGGTGAGCTTCTCCTCCGGCAACCATGCCCAGGCGGTGGCGCTCGTGGGGCGGCTGCTCGACGCGCGGACCACCATCGTGATGCCGCGCGATGCGCCCCGGGCCAAGCTGGACGCGACGCGCGGCTACGGCGCCGAGGTCGTCCTCTACGACCCGGACGAGAGCTCGCGCGAGGAGCTGGCCGCGAAGCTGCAGGCGGAGCGCGGGATGACGCTCGTGCCGCCCTTCGACGACCCCGCGGTGGTGGCGGGCCAGGGCACGGCGGCGCTCGAGCTGATCGAGGAGGTCGGCGCGCTCGACGTGCTGATCGCGCCGTGCGGGGGAGGCGGCCTGCTGAGCGGGACCGCTCTCGCCGCCACGAGCATCCCCGGGTGCCGGGTGGTGGGCGCGGAACCCGAGGTCGCCGCCGACGCCGCGCAGTCGTTCCACTCCGGATCGCTGCAGCGCGTCCGCAACCCGCCCACCATCGCCGACGGGCTGAGGACGCCCTCGCTCGGCCGGGTGACGTGGCCGCTGGTGCGGCGCTACGTCAGCGATATCGTCACGGTCTCCGAAGAGGAGATCGTGGAGGCGATGCGCTTCTACTGGACGCGCATGAAGTTGGTGGTCGAGCCCTCGGGAGCGGTGCCGCTCGCGGCGCTGCTCTTCCGGGCGGTCGGGGGCCCCCCGGAGCGCGTGGGGCTACTCATCACCGGCGGGAACGTGGACCTGGCCGTCGCCTGCGCGCTATTGGGACGGGCGCCAGGAGACGATACTCCGAAGGTGAGCAGATGAATCTCTAACCGGCCCTCGTGGAGGGCCCCTGGAATGGCATGATGCCCGCTTCGAACTCCCCTGCAGCGGCGCCCGTTGACCGGATCCTCGTCGTCGACGACGAGCCGAACATCTGCCGCCTGCTCCAGCGTTACCTCGGCCGGCTCGGCTACGAGGTGGAGACGGCGGGAAGCGTTCCGGATGCGCTGCAGATCCTGCAGCACGCGCGCTTCGACCTGGTCCTGACGGATCTGCGGCTGCCCGGCCCGTCGGGGCTCGACCTGCTGGTCGAGGTCCGCTCGCGCTGCCCCGGCACGCGGACGATCCTGATGAGCGCGCACGCGGATGTCTATGCTGCGGCAGCGGCGATCGAGCGGGGGGTGGACCAGCTCGTGGTCAAGCCCTTCGAGCTGGAGGACCTGCGGGCACGGGTGAGCGATTCGCTCGCCAAGCGGCGCGCCGAGCGCGAGGCGGAGGCGGAGCGCGAGCAGCTGGAGACGAAGCTGCGCCAGCGCGATACGGAGAGCAAGATCTGGATCCTGCGCGCGGCGCACGCGCTGGCGACCGCGGTGGAAGCGAAGGACGAGTACACCGCGGGCCACGCCGCGCGGGTCACCACGTACGCGCTCACCATCGCCGAGCGGATCGGCGGCATCGACCCGGTGCGCTTCCGGCTGGCGGGCGATCTCCACGACGTCGGCAAGATCGGCGTGCCGGACAGCGTGCTGAACAAGCCCGGCCAGCTCACGTCCGAGGAGTTCGATCTCATCAAGAAGCACCCGGGGACGGGCGCACACATCCTGGAGCCGCTCATCGACGACCCACTGGTTCTGGGAGTCGTCCGCTGGCACCACGAGCGGTGGGACGGGCGCGGCTATCCCGACCGGCTGGAGGGCGAGGCGATTCCGCTGCCCGCGCGCGTCCTCGCGGTCGCGGACACGCTGGACGCGATGACGTCGCACCGCGCCTACCGCCAGGGGCTCGGGTGGGAGGCGGTGGTCGAGGAGATCCGCCGCTGCACGGGGACGCAGTTCGACCCCGGCGTGGTGGTCGCGTTCGAGTCGGCGCTCCCCGCGCTGGAGCAGCAGTACCACGGCTTCGTGGAGGCCTTCGCGAAAGCCAGACCCACGGCGCCCTCTCTGGTCAAGTAGCGACCGGTCTTGCGCACGGCGCCGCGGCGGCCTAGTACCAGGAGGCCGCTGCACTCAGCGCGTGCAGGGGCGGCGCCCGGGAGCGAATCCCTGCACCGGGCGACGGATACCCGGCGCTCCCTCGGGTCATGCACGCCGATCCCATCGAACACTTCCGGGCCCTGCTGGACCGCGCCCGCGGCAGCGGCGTCGCCGAGCCGACGGCCATGGCGCTGGCCACCGCCGACGCCAGCGGCTGGCCCTCCGTCCGCATGGTGCTCCTCAAGGACGTCGACGAGCGCGGCTTCGTCTTCTACACCAACCTGGAGAGCCGCAAGGCCGGGGAGCTGGCGGAGAACCCGCGCGCGGCGCTGGACTTCCACTGGCAGCCGCTGCAGGTGCAGGTCCGCGTGAACGGAAGCGTCTCCCGCGTGAGCGACGAGGAGGCCGACGCCTACTTCGCCACGCGCGCGCGCGGCAGCCAGATCGGCGCGTGGGCGTCTCGCCAGAGCCGCCCGCTCGCCGAGCGCGCGGTACTCGAAGCGCGCATCGCGGAGGTGGAGGCGCGCTTCGAGGGCCAGCCCGTCCCCCGCCCGCCCTTCTGGTCCGGCTTCCGGGTGGAGCCGCTGCGAATCGAGTTCTGGTACGGCCGTCCCAGCCGCCTGCACGAGCGTGAGCTCTACGTGGCCGACGGCGCGGGCGGGTGGCAGGTGGAGACGCTTTATCCTTGAGGATTCAGCATTCAGGATTCTGAATCCTGAGTCCTGGCCCCTATCCCGCCCACTCCCCTTCCGCGAAGGGGCGCTTCGTCGGCCGGGCGGCGTCCTCCACGCGGAACGAGCGCCCGGCGTCGTCGACGAGGAGGCGGGCGGAGGCGGGGAGGACGAGCGGGGTGCGGAAGTCGATGCGTAGCCGGCGGAGAGCGGTGGGGTCTCCACCGAGACGGTGCTCCACGAGCGCGTGGGCGACCATGGCTTCCAGGCAGAAGCCGTGGAGGATGGGACGGTCGAAGCCCGCCAGGCGGGCGCTCCAGCGCCAGAGGTGGATGGGGTTGTAGTCGCCCGAGGCACGGGCGTAACGTCGCCCCGCGCCGCCCCCCAGCGTCCAGCGCGCGAGCTCGACCCACTCCGGCACGGCGGCCGGAGTGGGTCGAGCTGACGCGCGCCTGGCGTGCGCGGCGGGATGCCGCGTGCGGGCCAGCAGCATCAACCGGTTCTCCTGGCAGAGCTGGCCCGCGGCGTTCCAGCTCCGGCACTCCAGTTCCAGACGCACCCCACTGCGCGCGGGCTCGGCGCGCGCGAGCTCGACGCGACAGCGAACGCGCTCGCCCGCGTGCAGCGGTCGGATGCTCACCAGCTCGCTCCCCAGGTGCAGCAGGCCTCGCGCGGGGAAGGGCGCGCCCTCCAGCGTGAGGAGCTCGAGCGCCAGCGACGCCTCCCAGACCGCCGCGTACGCCGGAGGGAGGAGCAGTCTGCCCCCCCGTTCCAGGCTCAGCGCCTCACCCGCCGTCGCCCGCAGGTAGCGCCGCACCCGCTGCGGCTCGGCGGCGAGCGACGGGTGCTCCACCGCCAGCTTCCGCCGGGGCACCGCCACCGCCGTCGCGGCGGAGCCTCGCTCCCGCGCCCCCCGCCACAGCAGCTTCAGCCCCGCTCGCAGGGGAGAGGGCACCGGACTCAGGAAGACTGCCCCCCGGCGCCCGCTCCCTGGCCCCTGTACATCACCCGCCAGACGGTGTTGCCCGAGTCGTCGGTGATGTAGAGCGAACCGTCGGGTCCCTGGGCGAGGCCCATCGGGCGGTGCGCCGCGGTGCCCGGCTCGGGCGTCTTACCGGCGAAGCCGTCCGCGAAGGTCTCGTAGTTCTGCGACGGCTGCCCGTTCACCCAGGGGACGAAGACCACCTTGTAGCCGGCCTGCGGCAGCGGCGCGCGGTTCCAGGAGCCGTGGAAGGCGATGAACGCACCACCCTGGTAATGCGCGGGGAACTGATTGCCCGTGTAGAAGATCAGGTCGTTGGGGGCCCAGTGGCCGGGGAAGGAGACGAGCGGCGTCTGGTACTGCGCGCAGCGGCCCACCTCGGTTCCATTGCCGCCGTACTCGGGCGAGAGCACGCGCTTCTGCGCCTTCGTGTCGAAGTAGCAGTAGGGCCAGCCGAAGTCCGCGCCCTTCGTGAGGCGCTGCAGTTCCTCCGCGGGGCGGGTGGCGTTGTCCTCGGCCGTGAAGCCCGGCCACAGGTTCAGCTGGTCGCGGCCGTGCTGGGTGCCGTAGAGCGTCTGGTCGGCCGTGTTGTAGGCGAGACCCATCGCGTTGCGGATGCCCGTCGCCCAGCGCTGGCCGTCCGACTCGTGCTGGTGCGGCTTGCTCGCGCTGAAGAGCCACACCCCCGCGCGGTCCTGCAGCTGCGGGCACGGGTCGAGGCCCTTGTAGCCCGCCTCGCGGTCGTGCTCGATCGCCTGGCAATCGTTCGTCGGCGAACCGATGTTGACCCAGAGCTGGTCCGATGGCCCCAGCGCGATGCTCTTTGCCGTGTGGCCGTGCTCGCCGGGTAGCCCCTCCACCAGCGTGTCGGGGCCCGAGACGGGGGTGAGGCCGTCGCCGAGCTTGTAGTGCAGGACGGCGGTGTTCGTGGCGAAGTAGAGGTCGTTGCCCTCGATATCGATCCCGCTGCCGCCCTCCGGCCCGAAGAAGGCGGTCGTGTCGGCCTTACCGTCACCGTTGGTATCGCGCACCGCCACCACCCCGCCGCGCTCCGCCGTCGTCTCCGCGTTCCGCTTGCCCTGCACGGCGATGTAGACGGTGCCGTTCTGCGCCACCGCCACCTGGCGCGCCGCCGTTCCCTTGGGCGAGACGCTCGCGCTCACCACCACGGCGCAGAAGCCCTGGGGCAGGGTGATGCCACCGTTGTCCGCGTCGCACGCGGGGAGCGCAGCCGCGGCGGCCGGCGGATTGGCCGCAGCGCCCGTCGTATCCGTGTTCTGGGCCCGCGTGTCGTCGGAGGTCGAACTGCAGCCGGCGAGCACGAGGCCGCCGAGCAGGACCAGGGGGAGCAGGGATCGCATGTCGTCTCCAGGTCAGAGGTGCGGAATCGGAAGTCCTGCATGGAACCGCCGCCGGGCGGGATCGACCCGGAGCGCGTGCCGCCGTCAGCCCGCCTGCAGCTCGCGGTCGGTGCTCGAAACGCGGTCGAGCGGAGTGGGGATCGGCAGCCAGAGCCAGAAGCAGGTGCCGTGCCCCTCCTCGCTGGTGAGCGTCAGGTCGCCGCCGAGGAGCCGGGCCATGCGCCGGCTGATCGCCAGGCCGAGCCCCGATCCCCTGGCCACGGCCCCGGTGCCGCGCTCGAACTCGCCGAAGATACGCTCCTGGTCGGCGGCGGGAATCCCGGGGCCCGTGTCGGTGATGCTGATGACGACGGCCGGGATGGGTGAGAGCGGCCCGGTCCGGCTCACCATGCCGTCGACGCTCACGGTCCCACCGCTCGGCGTGTACTTCAGCGCATTCGAGAGCACGTTCCCCAGGATCTCCCGGACGCGGCTCCCGTCCGTCACGATCGTCGGCAGCCCGCTCAACGGGCCCACCCGGAGCTCGAGGCCCGCCGCCTCGATCGGCGCGCGGTAGTCCTCCGTCGTCTCCAGGACCACCTCCCGCGGGTCGGTGCTCTGCTGCTCGATCCGGATCTGGTTGGCCTCCACCCGCGCCAGCTCGAGGAGGTCGTGGATCGTCCCGAGCGTCTCCTGCGTCGCGCGCCGGATGCGGGCGACGAACTGCTGCTGCTCCTCGTTGAGCGGTCCCTTGATCTGCGCCTCGAGCAGCTGCGCGTACGCGTCCACCGCGCCGAGCGGGTTCTTCAGGTCGTGCGTGACCCCCCGGATGAAGCGCTCCTTCTCGCTCGCCATGCGCTGCATCTCCTCCTGGCGCATGTGCGACCGGTCGGCGAGCGCGTGGGCCTGCGCGGTGAGCAGGCGCAGCCGCTGGCCGACCCGGACGAGCATGACGACCGAGGCGAGCGCGAGCGCGATGAGCAGGAAGACGAAGCGCATCTCCGTCCGGTCCGCGCGGTTCAGGCGCTCCCGGCGCACGGCCGCGTTGTTCTGCAGGATCTCCTCCAGCTGCGTGCCGGAGGCGAGGACCTGGGAGTAGAGCTTGCCCTGCGTCGAGAGTCGCTCGTCGAGTCCGTTGGGAGAGACCGTGGCGGGCGTCAGCCGCTCCACCTCCGATTGCCAGCGCTCCGTGCGGCCGCGCAGGCGCTGCAGAGCCTCCGCCGCATCCGGGCCCACGCGGAAGGCGAGCGTGTGCAGGTCGGCGAAGACGCTGTCCTCCTCGACCCTCAGGCGCCGGTAGTCCTGGAGCGACTGCGGATCCTGCGCGAGCTGGTAGGCGCGCTGGGCCGACATCTCCAGCGCGAGGATGCGCTGGAGGTCGTAGAGGTCCGTGCGCGCGGGATCGGTGACCTGGACGAACTCCCTTCGCTCGGCGCGAGAGACTCGCGTCATCACGTAGAGGATGAAGACGACCGCGAAGAGCGAGGCGATGAGCAGGGACAGGGGCAGGAGCCCACCGCTCCAACCCGATGAAGCGGCGTCGGTTCTGCGGGGGTCGTGAGGGAATGGAGAGAGTTTGTGCACGAGCGACCGTTCCCGATCTGGTCCGCGGGGATCTCCACGGGAGAGCTCCGACGAGTCGATTCGATCCGGATTCAACGGGCAGTCCCCACCGCTACCCGATCCCTTCCAGGAAACGCCGCAGCGCCAGCGCGAACTCCGCCGGTCGCTCCACGGGCGTGAGGTGGCCCGCACCGGGAATGACGGCCAGCCGCGCACCTCGTATGGACTCCGCCATTCTGCGCGCCTGGCCGGGCGGGGTGAGGGTGTCCTCCGCGCCGACGATCACGAGGACGGGACAGGCGATGCGCGGCAGCAGCGGCCGCGAGTCGGGGCGGTCGGCCATCGCCGTGAGCGCGCTTGCGATGCCCCGGGGCGGCGTGGCGGTCATGATCCCACGCCACTCCTCCCGCAGCGCGGCGTCGGCGCCCGGAGCGAGGAGGTCCTCGGCCATACCCCCGACCACCGCCGGCGCTCCCTCGTCGATCGCCCGCTGGGACGAGCGCCGTCGCGCGGCGGCCGCCTCGGGCGTGTCGGGCGCGGCGCGGGTATCGGCCAGTACCATCGCCCGTACGCGCCCCCGGTGGCGCCGGTAGAGGTCGAGGACGATGTAGCCACCCATCGACAGGCCCACGACCACGGCCGGCTCCCGCACGCCGACCGCGTCGAGCACCGCCACCATGTCGTCGGCGTAGCGCTCCAGCGGGACCGGATCGCCCACCTCGCTCCGGCCCATGCCGCGCAGGTCGGGAACGATCAGCCGGTACTCCGGGCGAAGGCGCTCCACGACCGGATCCCACAGTCGGCCCGAGAGCGGATACCCGTGGACCAGCAGCACGGGCGGTCCCTCCCCGCACGCCTCAAAGTACAATCGAAGACCGTCGTGCGTTAGCTCCACGCGCGCCTCCCGCGCGCCTCTTCCATGAGCGGTGGCGGGTGGGCGGTCACGCCCGGCTCCCCCGGCCCTCCTCCCGCGAGGCCCAGAGCTGGGATTCGCGCTGGCGCTCCGCGTCGCGCCCCCCCGGCCGCTGCGTGTCCCGGTGCTCGGGGAGGTGGAGGTGGCCCGTGGGCGTGGGCCCGCCGAGCGCCTCGCCCGGCACCCGGCGCGAGTCGTTCCCCTCGCCGGGATGGGTGCGCGCCTCCTCGAAGCGGCGCGCCTCGCGCCGCAGCTCGTCCACGAAGCTCTCGAACTCCGCCAGGCCCGACTCCGTCACGAGCCCCGGCACCAGTCCCTTCACCAGCACCATCCGCTCCCCCGTCTCCAGCTCTCCCGCCCGCTTCACCAGGTCGCGGATGCCCTCGTGGTCGAGCCACTCGTAGAAGGGATCGGGGTTCTGCTTGCTCATCGCCGCTCTCCTGGGTGCCTCGGTTCTCGCATGGTGCCGAACGAGCGTCTCCGGGGCAAGAGACGTTCCCGCCGCACACCTGGCGCGCCGCCCCCGTCGGCACGATGATTGATGCCCGAGCGCCCCGCCGGGATCGCGAGCTCACCCGGCCGAGCCGTCCGTTCCGGGAGAGGAGAGAGGTGGAGGAGACCGTTTCCAGCGCCGGCGGTGAGTTCCTCCTGCGCGACGTCGTCCAGGAGAAGCATGGGGCCCGGTTGCTCGACGGAGTCTCGCTCGCGCTGCCCGGCCGGGAGGTGACGGCGCTCATCGGCCCCTCGGGCGCGGGCAAGACCACCCTCCTGCGTCTCCTCGATCGGCTCGACGACCCGGTCTCGGGCGCCGTGCTCTTCCACGGCCGGCCGGTGACGGAGTACCCCGTCCGCGAGCTGCGTTGCCGCATCGGCTTCGTCTTCCAGACGCCGGTGATGTTCCCCGGCACCGTCGCCGACAACCTGCGGATCGCCGCGGAGCTGGCCGGCCCCGAGCGCGTGCCCGACTCCGGCCAGGGCGGCTGGATCGGGGAGCTGCTGCGCGCGGTGGAGCTGGACCCCGCGATCTACGCCGAGCGCGACGCCGGGCGTCTCTCGGGCGGCGAGAAGCAGCGCGTCTCCATCGCGCGTGCGCTGGCCACGCGGCCCGAGGTGCTCCTCCTCGACGAGCCCACCTCGGCGCTCGACCCCGAGGTCGCGGAGCGGCTCATGGGCACCGTCGCGCGACTGAACCGCGAGCGGGGCCACACGACGGTGATGGTGACGCACCGGCTGGCGGAGGCGCGCGACTTCTCGACGCACACGGTGATGCTGGAGGCGGGAAGAGTGGTGGAGGCGGGACCGACGCGGCAGCTCTTCGAGAACGCGTCGAACCCGCGCACCCGCGCCTACCTCGCCGTCGCCTAGGAGGGATCGATGCTCGCCCCCGTACCGCCGTCGGCCGAGCCGATCATCGACGTCTCGTGGTTCGACCTCGGGCTGGCGGCGATGCTGGTCCTGGTGGCGGTGGCGATCTCGGCGTGGCAGCGCATCGGCCTGGCGCGCGGCTTCGTCGTGGGCGCCATCCGCGCCGTGGTGCAGCTGGTGCTCGTGGGCTACGTGCTCGTCTATCTCTTCGCGGTCGACCGCTGGTGGCTGGTGCTCCTCGCGCTGCTGGTGATGCTCGCCGCGGCGACGAAGACCTCGACCGACCGGGTGGACGCGCCCCGCCGCGTCATCCTCCCCATCACCAGCACGGCGATGCTCGTCGGCACGGGGCTGACGCTCGTCTACGTCGCCGCCGTGGTGCTGCAGCTCGAGAACTGGCACAACCCGCGCTACCTCATCCCGCTCTTCGGGATGATCACGGGCAACGCCATGAACGGCGCCGCCCTCGCCGCCGAGCGGCTCGGCTCCGAGATGGAGGCGCGCCGCGCGGAGGTCGAGGCCTATCTCGCGCTCGGCGCCAGCCCCGCGCGCGCCTCGGCCGACGCCGTGCGCCGCGCGCTCGCGGCCGCTCTCATCCCCTCCGTCAACGGCCTCATGGTCGTGGGCCTCGTCACCCTCCCCGGGATGATGACCGGCCAGATCCTCGCCGGCGCCTCGCCGCTCCTCGCCGTCCGCTACCAGATCGTGGTCGCCTTCATGCTCGCCGGCGCCGTCGCCGCCACCGCGGCGATCGTCGTGCTCTGGTACCGGAAGCGCTTCTTCACCGCCGCGGAGCAGCTCCGGGGATAGGGAACGGATACTCCGGCAGCACGATGTCGTCCCTCAGGTCCCGCGTGATGAAGTAGTCGGTCACCAGGGGAATCTTCATGAGCCGCGTCACGAGGTTGCGGAAGTGGATCCCGAGGGCGGTGCGCGGAGCGAAGGAGGAGGCGAACTTCGCCGCCGTGGCCTGCTTGCGCGCGAGAAACGGCCGGAGGCGCCGCTCGTACGCGGCGAAGGCCGCGTGGTGGTCCCCGCCACTCGCCCGGAGCTCCCCGGCCAGTACGTACGCCTCGGTCATCGCGAGCCCCGTCCCCTCTCCGGCCAGGAGGGAGACACACGCGGCCGCGTCGCCCACCAGCGCGACCCTCCCGCGGGTCCAGTGCTCCATGCGGATCTGGCTGACCCGGTCGAGATAGATGGCGTCCGCGCCCTCCATCGCCTCCAGGATCCGCGGGCACTCCCAGCCCACGCCGGCGAAGGCGCGGCGGAGCGCCGCCCGCTTCTCCGGCTCCGTGACCGGCGTGACGCCCTCCAGGTACTCGTCGCGGAAGACGAAGAGGAAGATCGTCCGGTTGTCGCGCAGCGTGAAGCGTGAGACCTGGCGCCCGGGGATGCTCTGGCTGACGTAGACCAGCTCGTCGCGGGGGCGGTAGCCCTCCACCTCGAAGGCGGCCACGTGGTAGCCGAGAGGGACTTCCAGGTGCTCCTCCGGCCCGAAGACGAGCCCTCGCACGCGCGAGTGCAGCCCATCCGCCCCGACCACCAGGTCCACCACGCGCTCCGCGGCGTGCTCGAAGTGGAGCCGCACGGCGTCGCCCTCGTCCTCCACCGCGGCCACGGAGTCGCCGAAGAGCGTCTCCACCTCCCCACCGAGCGCGCCGTAGAGGATGGCGGACAGGTCGGAGCGCCGAACGCTGGTGAAGCGCCCGCCGGTGGCGCGGGCGACCACCTTCACGTCGAAGCCGCCCACCCGCCGCCCCCGACGGTCCACGAAGCGAACCTCCTGCACCTGGTACCCCGCCGCACGCACGCTCGGGAGGACTCCCATCCGCTCGGCGATGTCGTAGCCGAGCCCCCAGAAGTCGATCACGTAGCCGCCGCTGCGCAGCTGCGGCGCCGCCTCCACCAGGAGCACCTCGTGACCCGCGCGCCGCAGCCAGTACGCGAGCGTGGGGCCGGCGATGCCCAGGCCGTTGATCGCGATCCTCATCGTCCCTCCTCCCGTGGGTCCCACACCGCCACGCCCACCCGCGAATCGGCGGTGCCGTAATAGAGGAGCCAGCGCCCCCGGAAGGGAACGAGCCCCTCCACGAAGGTGGTCCCCTGCGCGTACTGGCCGGTGCGCTCGTAGGGCTCGGTGGGCCGGATGAAGGGCTCGTCCGCGCGATCGAGGAGCTTCAGCGGGTTCCGCGCGTCGAAGAGCGCCTGGCCACCGGTGTAGACCTTCTCCGGGAGCCGGGGGTCGCCGTAGGCCCGGCTGTTCCCGGCGTTGTAGAGGAGCACGATGCCGCGAGGTGTGAGGAGCGCCGGCGCGCCCGCCTCCACCAGCCAGGAGTCGAAGTAGCCCGGGCGCGGGCCGAGCACGACGAGCGGCGTGCCGTCGGCGTCCTCCACCGGCGTCCAGTCCAGAAGGTTGTCGGAGGTGGCGAGCAGGATCCGCGGGACGTCGAAGTACATCCAGTACTTCCCGTTCACCCGCGCGGCCACCAGCCGGTCGCCCTCCACGCGGCAGAGGATCGCGCCCGACTTGCTCTCCAGGTTCAGGTACTTACCTCCCATCGCCCGCGCGAACGCGGGCCCGTGCTTCTCCCAGTGCACCAGGTCGCGCGAGGTGGCCACCGCCAGACGCGGGATGCGGCGGTTCCACTGCGTGTAGGTGAGCACGTAGCGCCCGTCCTCCGCCTGCACGATGCGCGGGTCCTCGACCCCGCCCGTCCACTCGTACGGCCTCTGCGCGTCGCGGTCCGGGAAGAGCACGGGGGTGGGGCGGCGGGTGAAGTGCAGCCCGTCCGCGCTCTCGGCCAGCCCGATGCGCGAGGTGTGGAGCCCGATTCCGCTCCCGCCGCTCGTGTCCTCGGCGCGGTAGAGGACGTACACCTTCCCGTCCCTGACCACCGCCGCCGGGTTGAAGGTCGCTCCCGCCTCCCAGCGCACCGTGCTGTCGTTCACGGGGGAGCGGAAGAGCGCCGTGGAGTCGGGGACGAGGATCGGGTTCACTCCGGCCGGCTTGGCGAAGGGGCCGATCGTCCAGGGCCGCTGCTGGGCAGGCGCGGGGGCGGCGGCCAGGCTCAGGACGGCGAGGAGCGGCAGTGGTCCGGGAGCGCGCATGGGCTAGTTCGCGTCCGGGCTCGCGCCCCCCGGCACCTGCACCACCATGAGCGGGGTCTCGTGCGTCTCCTCGCCCACGCTCACCACGAACTTGTGGTTGCCCGGCGCCGGGAAGCGGACGCCGACGAGGGTGAAGATCTGGTTGGCGGTGACGAACTCGCCCGGCGCCACCGGGGGCGGAACGATGTCACCGGTGGCCTCGAAGAGGATGCCCCCGTCGTCGTCCATCAGCCGCGCCCGCACGGGGAAGCGCTTGCCCGCGTCCGCGTACTCCGCCTGCACCCGGAAGACGAAGACCATCTTGGGGTGCACGGTGGGGTACGCGTTCGCCGCGATCCGGTCGAAGACGCCCAGCACGTTGAGCTTTCCCTCCTGCGAGACGTTCGCCTCGTCGGCGAGCAGGGCCATGGGGATCTTCAAGATGCCGCTCCTGGAACGGGTCGTCGGTCAGGGGAAGTCCAGCGCCGGATCGGGGCCGGTCGTGGGTGGAGAGAGGGCCGGGGCACTCGCCAAGCTAATGCGCGATGCGCCGAATAGGAACTCGCGAAGCCGAGGCGCCGACCGGGCGCCGCGGCCGTTGCGAAGCACGCATGTTGCACATGGCCGCCGTGGCCGGCGCGCCCCGGCGCCGGACGCCATGGAAGCGGAGCCAGGATATGCCCGAGCGCGCCCCGACCGGAATCAGGCTCCCACCGCTCGCCGCGGTGGCCCGCTCGCTCGCCGCGGCGGAGGGCGTGGGCGAGGTCACGCAGCGCGTGGCGGAGGCCGCCCTCGAGCTCACGCGCGCCGGCGGCGCCTACGTGGAACAGGTGGTCGGCCCCCGCGGCGCCGTGGAGGTCGTGGCAGCGGCCGGTGAAGGCACGCCGCCGCTCGGCACGCGCGTGCCCTACCCCGGCTCGCTGACGGAAGAGATCATCGAGGGCGCGGAGCCGGTTCTCGTCGCCGGGCTCGGAGAGCTCGGCGAGAGCGTCGCCCCGTACCTCGCCGGTTCCTGCGGGAAGTGCGCGGGCCTCGTCGCGCCGCTGCTCTCCGACGGCGGGGCCCTGGGCGCTCTCGTCCTGCTCCGCGCCTTCGAGCAGGGTCGCTTCAGCGAGCACGAGGCGACCCAGGTGCGGCTGCTGGGCGATCTCGCCTCGGTGTCGCTGCGGCGGGTACGCCTCGTGGAGGCACTCCGCGCGAGCGAACAGAGCTTTCGCGCCGTCGCCGAGAACGCCGCCGACGCGATCGTCACGCTCGACAGGGACGACGCCATCGTCTACGCCAACCCGGCGGTGGGGGAGGTCTTCGGCTACACCGCCGACGAGCTCCGGCGCCTGCCCTTCACCGCCCTCATGCCGGAGCGCTTCCGCGCGCGGCACCGCGAGGGACTCGACCGGCACATCGCCACCGGTGAGCGGCGGATCCCGTGGAACGGCGTCGAGCTGCCCGGGCTGCACCGCGACGGGCGGGAGATCCCGCTGGAGATCACCTTCGGTGAGTCCATCCGCGACGGCCGGCACTACTTCACGGGAATCATGCGGGACATCTCGGAGCGCAAGCGGGCGGAGGCCGAGCGCGAGCGCCTGCTGCAGCGCGCCACCTTCCTCTCCGAGGCGACGCGCGTGCTCGCCGCGTCGCTGGACTACGGCGCGACGCTGGAGCAGGTGGCCCGGCTCGCGGTCCCCCGCATCGCCGACTACTGCGTGATCGACGTGCTGGAGGAGGACGGGCGGCTACACCGCGTCGGCCTGGCGCACGTGGACCCCTCGGCGGAGGCTCTCCTGGGCGCCACGAGCAGCTACGCGCCGGCCCCGGGCTCGGGCAGTCCCGCGCTGCGGGTCTTCGAGACGGGCGAGCCCGAGCTCGTCCCGCAGGTCTCCCGGGAGTGGCTGGACGCGGCGGCGCAGGCGCCGGCGCACCTCGAGCTGATGCGGCGGCTCGCGCCGCGCTCGGTGATCATCGTGCCGCTCGCCGCGCGCGGCCGCAAGCTCGGCGTCCTCTGGCTGGTCACGGCGGGGTCGGGGCGCACCTACGGAGAGGACGACCTGGCGCTCGCCGAGGAGCTGGCCCGCAGGGCCGCCGTCGCCGTCGACAACGCCGACCTCTACGAGGCGGCCGAGGAGGCGCGGGGTGAGGCGGAACGGCGGGCGAGGGAGGAGGCGGCCCTGCGGGAGGCGGCGGGCGCGCTCTCCGCCAGCGCGAGCACGGAGGAGGTCATCCGCCGCATCGCCGGCAGTGCGATGGCCGCCACCAACGCCGACGGCGCCTTCGTGGAGAGGATCGACGTCGAGCGCGACGAGGTGGTCGTCGTGGCCACCGCCGGGACGGAGGTACCCGCGGTCGGCGCCCGGGGGCCGTACACGGGCTCCTACGCGGAGGAGGTGATCGAGCGCGCCGAGCCCCGGCTCGTCCCTCGCCTGGCCGACTCGCCCCGGCGCCTTCCGGACGGCCTGCTCCGCTCGCACCCGGACGACGTCGCGCTCGTGCTGCCCCTGGTGAACGCAGGCGAGCCGATCGGCGCCCTCTCCCTCCTGCGCGGTCCCGAGAAGTGGCATTTCCGCCCGGACGAGGTGAGGCGCGCCTACACCTTCGCGGAGATCGCCTCGCTCGCCTTCCGCAAGATCCACATGCTCGAGGACTCTGAGCAGCGCAGGGAGGAGCTGCAGCGCGTGATGGAGAGCCGCGCGCGGCTGATGCGCGGCTTCTCCCACGACGTGAAGAACCCCCTGGGCGCCGCCGACGGCTTCCTGGCGCTCCTGGAGGACGGGATCATGGGCGAGCTCTCCGAGAAGCAGAGAGAGGGCATCGGCAAGGCGCGCCGCTCCATCGGGAACTCCCTGCGGCTGATCGGCGACCTGCTGGAGCTGGCCCGCGCGGAGGCCGGCCAGATCGAGATCCACCGGGTGCCGGTGGACGTGCGCGACGCGGTGCGCGAGATCGGCGAAGAGTACCGCGCGCAGGCCGAGGCGAAGGGACTCTCACTGGAGACGGAGCTGCCCGGCGAGCTCCCCGTCATCGAGAGCGACGCGAGCCGGGTGCGGCAGATCCTCGGCAACCTCTTCTCCAACGCGGTGAAGTACACGGACGAGGGAGGGATCCGGGCGACCGTGGAGCTGCGCTCGGGCGACGGCCGCCGCCGCCGGGGGCGCTGGATCGCGGTCGACGTCGTGGACACCGGGCCGGGCATCCCGGAGGAGGAGCAGCGCCTCCTCTTCCGGGAGTTCACCCGCCTGCACCCGGAGGAGAAGGCGGGGGCCGGGGTGGGCCTCGCCATCAGCCAGCGGATCGCCCGGGCGATCGGCGGCGAGGTCACCGTCTCCAGCGCGCCGGGCGACGGCTCCACCTTCACGCTATGGCTTCCGTGCACCCGCGGAGGGTCGCCGCGCGACCGGGGCGGCGGTGGACGCCCGGCGCGGTGAGCACCATCACCCGCGACACCGGCGGGCGAGAGGTGGCAGCACGAGCGCCGATCGAGTATTCTGTGCGCTTGACGGACGCGAGACCCAGCGAACGAGACCGATGCCCAGACGCAACCTCGAAGACAACCCCGCGCTCAGCCGCGCCGCACGCACCGGCGCTCCCACGCAGGACGAGCAGCTCCTCGAGTCGCCGTCCCCGACGCGGCCGGACTTCACCCACTCCGACCCGTGGCGCGTCTTCCGCATCATGGGCGAGTTCGTGGAGGGCTTCGACACCCTGGTGCACGTGGGGCGCGCGGTCACCGTCTTCGGCTCGGCCCGGGTCCCCCCCGGTCACCCGCAGTACGAGGCCGCGGTCGAGGTCTCGCGCCGGCTCGCCGAGGCGGGCTTCGCCGTCATCACCGGCGGCGGCCCGGGCATCATGGAGGCGGCCAACAAGGGGGCCCGCGAGGGTGACGGCCTCTCCATCGGCTGCAACATCGAGCTCCCCTTCGAGCAGGGCACGAATCCGTACGTGGAGATGGCGATCAACTTCCACTACTTCTTCGTGCGCAAGACGATGTTCGTGAAGTACTCCGAGGCGTTCGTCATCTTCCCGGGCGGCTTCGGCACGATGGACGAGCTCTTCGAGGCGCTCACGCTCATCCAGACCGGCAAGGTCCGCAACTTCCCGGTGGTGCTCTTCGGCACCGACTACTGGGGCGGGCTTCTGGAGTGGATCCGCGCCACGATGCTCGCCGAGGGCAAGATCTCGCCCGACGACGTCAACCTCCTCATCCCCACCGACTCCCCCGAGGAGGCCGTGCGGGTGATCGTGGAGGCGACCCGGAGGCTCGAGGCCCAGGAGACGAACGGGAAGCACGCGAGCACCACGGCGCCCACGCCGGCCAGCCCGGAGAAGAGCGACGCGCAATAGTTACGAGTTACGAAGTACGAGTTACGAGTCGGGGATGCGGCGCGTCCCCAACTCGTAACTCGTAACTAGAAACTCGTAACTCGTAACTCGTAACTGAGACCTCGCACCACTTTCTCTAATGCCACAGCACCCTATCTCAGAGTTCATCCGCCACCACTACCGCCACTTCAACGCCGCGGTCGTGGTCGACGCGGCCGAGGCGTGGAGGAAGCACCTCGACGACGGCGGGAAGATGCTGGTGACGCTCGCCGGGGCGATGAGCACCGCCGAGCTGGGGCTCTCCCTCGCGGAGATGATCCGCGCCGGGAAGATCCAGGCGATCTGCTGCACGGGCGCGAACCTCGAGGAGGACATCTTCAACCTGGTGGCGCACGAGCACTACGAGCGCGTACCCCACTACCGGTATCTCTCCGCGAGCGACGAGCAGGCGCTCCTGGAGCGCCACATGAACCGGGTGACCGACACCTGCATCCCCGAGATGGAGGCGATGCGGCGCATCGAGGCGGCGGTCCTGGAGGAGTGGGAGGCCGCCGACCGCGCGGGCGAG
>DASSTO010000137.1:0-17607 GCA_035707865.1 Longimicrobiaceae bacterium
CCCGCCGCGCTTCCTCCGACTGACGACTGACGACTGACGACTGACGACTGACGACTGACGACTGACGACTGACGACTGACGACTGACGACTGACGACTGACGACTGACGACCCCCTCACTCCACCGGAGTGATCGGATCCCCCACCACCGGCCAGCCGCTCTTCGTCCAGGTCAGCGGCCGGATCTGCAGCTTCGAGACGCCCCGCTCGTCCGCGTCGTAGAAGTGGTGCACGAACCAGTCGCGATCCCCGTCCACCAGCACCGCGTTGTGACCCGGTCCGCGGATCCGCCCCACGCCGGAGAGGACCACCGTCCCGCCCCCCTGGGTCATGGGCACCCCGTCCGCGTCCAGGTACGGGCCGGTGATCTGCTCCGCGCGGCCGACGCGGACGTTGTAGGTGCTCTCCGCGCCGCGGCAGCACATGTCGAACGAGGCGAAGAGCCAGTAGTAGCCCCCGTGGCGGATGATGAAGGGCCCCTCGATCGACTGGCGGTCGGAGGGCCCGCGCACCGCGTCGACGCCGGCGCGGGCGGCGAGTGAGTAGGTGGTGGTGTCCCCGGCCGAGAGCTTCCCCGTCGCGGCGTCGAGCCGGCGCATCTTGATGCCGCCCCAGAAGGAGCCCCACGCCAGCCACGGCCGCCCCGCCTCGTCGAACGCGACGTTCGGGTCGATGGCGTTGAAGGGGCTCACGCCGGGGACGGACGCGAGCACCCGGCCCTCGTCCTTCCAGTGGTAATCCGGTGCGGCGGGGTCGAGCGTCGCGTTGGTCGCAAGCCCGATCACCGAGCCGTTCTTCCCGAAGGTCGAGAGGGCGTAGTAGAGGTGATAGCGGCCGCCGAAGAAGGAGATGTCCGGTGCCCAGGGGAAGCGCGTGCCGGGGACGGCCGCCTGCGCCCAGTCCGGCAGCCCGGCCGGGAAGACGCGCCCCTCCATCGTCCAGTGCACCAGGTCCGTCGAGCGGCGCACGGGAATGCCGCGCCCCGTGGTGAAGAGATAGTAGGTGCCGCCCTGCTGGATGACGGCGGGGTCGTGCACGCCGCGGACGTCGCCCGTCTGCGCGCGCAGGCACGCGGGGGCGGCGAGCACGAGGGCGGCCGCAAGGATGGGCCAGCTCTGGAGAGCGGATCTGCGCATCGTGCGGTCTCCGCTGCGCCGGTGGAGGGCGGAAGCCAGGAGTCGGGATGACGGCGTCCGCATTCCGACTCCTGGCTTCTGGCTTCTCTACCTCAGCTCCAGCACCACGATCGACTTCGCGGGCAGCCGCACGGTGAGCTGATCGCCCGAGAGGCGCGCGCCGTCGAAGGTCTCCGGGTGGATGGCGTTCGGCTGCTCGAAGGTGTTGTGCGCGGTCATCGTCGCGGCGGTGAGGATGCGACCGCTCACCCGCGAGACCTTCTGGCCCCGGATCGACGTCTGCACCGTGCGCGCGTGGTCGGGGTCCAGGTTGGACATGGTGATGTGGATGACCCCGTTCTTCTTCGACGCCGAGGCGCTCACCGCCGGGATGGAGTCGCCGTTGAAGGTGTACTCGCCGGCGTCCAGCGAGATCGGGAGCTCCAGGGCGTCGTGGTGGACGGTGTAGAAGTCGTAGACGTAGTAGGTGGGCGTCAGGATCATCTGGTCGCCCTTCGTGAGGATCATCGACTGCAGCACGTTGACCATCTGCGCGATGTTGGCCCCGCGCACGCGGTCGGCGTGGTGGTTGAAGATGTCGAGCGAGACCGAGGCCACGAGGGCGTCGCGCAGCGTGTTCTGCTGGTAGAGGAAGCCCGGGTTGGTGCCCGGCTCCACGTCGTGCCACATCCCCCACTCGCCCACGATCAGCGCGACGCGCTTCTGCGGGTCGTACTGGTCCATGATGGCGGAGTGGCGGGTGATCAGCTCGTCGATGTGCATCGCCTTCTGCAGCGCGGTGAACCACTGACCCTCGTCGAACTGCGTGGCGGAGCCCTTGTGGCTCCAGTCGCCCACGACCGTGTAGTAGTGCAGGTCGAGGCCGTCGATCATCCGCCCCGCGTTCTTCATCACCGACGCCGTCCAGCCGTAATTGTCACCGTTCGGGCCCGTGGCGATGACGAAGGGGCTCGTGCCGCCGTAGGGCCGCAGGAAGGTGGCGAAGCGCCGCAGGACGTCGGAGTAGTACTCCGGGGTCATGCTCCCGCCGCAGCCCCAGCTCTCGTTCCCCACGCCCCAGAGGCGGACGTGGTAGGGCGCATCGTGCCCGTTCGCGCGCCGCAGGTCTGCCATGGGGCTCTTGCCGGGGAAGTTCACGTACTCCCACCACTCCGCCATCTCGCGCGGGCTCCCGGTGCCGACGTTGCCCGTGATGTACGGCTCGGCGCCGATCGCCTCGATGAACTTCATGTACTCGTCGGTGCCGACGCCGTTGTCCTCCGTCACGCCGCCCCAGACGGTGTTGACGATCGTCGGGCGCTTGTCGCGCGGGCCGATGCCGTCCCGCCAGTGGTAGTAGTCCGCGAAGCAGCCGCCCGGCCAGCGGACGTTGGGGACCTCGATCTTCCTGAGCGCCTGGACGACGTCCTGCCTCAGGTGCCACTCGCCCGTGCCGCTCTTCGTCCACACCCCGTCGTAGACGCCGCGGCCGAGGTGCTCCATGAACTGGCCGTAGATGTTGCGGCTGATCGTGTCCTTCCCGAGGTCGGCCTCCACCACCATGCGCGCGGTGGACTGGGCGTGCGCGGGGGTCGTCAGCGGGGGCGCCACGCAGGCGGCGAGGAGGGCGAGCGGTGCGACGATTCTGGAGATCATGATCCGGATGGTTGAGAGGGTCGGGGTGAAGGCACGAGGCTACGAGAGCCAGAAACTGAAGTAGAGATAGCCGCCGAGCAGGAGCCCGAGCACCACGAGCGAGCCGACGACGTCCGGCCAACCCCAGCTGCGCCGGTTCTCCGCCTTCTGCTCGGGCGTGATCGACTCGTAGGTGAGCCCGCGCGTCTTCTCCTCCGGCTCCGGCGGCGTGAGGAAGGAGATGACGATGACCAGCGCGATGCTGAAGAGGAAGAGCACGCCGGTGAAGTAGTAGCCGTTGAAGGCACCGATGGAGCCGAGCACGCCCGTGGGCGCCATGTACCCTCCGCGCACCAGCGTCTGCACCGTCAGCTTGCACATGCCGACGATGAAGCCCACCACCATGCCCCAGAGAGCGCCCACGCCGTTGATGCGCTTCCAGAAGACGCCCAGGAGGAAGACCGCGGCGATGGGCGGGGCGATCATCCCCTGCACGTTCTGCAGGTAGTCGTAGAGGCCGGAGTTGCGCTCGGCGACGACCTTCATCACCGGGATCCACAGCAGGCCGAAGCCCACGACGACGGTGGTGGCCACGCGCCCCACCCGCACCAGGTGCTTCTCCGAGTGCCCGGGAGAGAGCTTCTCGTAGATGTCGATGGTGAAGAGCGTCGCGCTGGAGTTGAAGAGCGAGGCGAGCGAGCTCATGAGCGCCGAGAGGAGGCCGCCGACGACGAGCCCGCGCAGGCCGACGGGCAGCAGCTCGGCGACCATCGTGGGGAAGACCATGTCGCCGATGATCTTTCCGTCCGCGCCCACGGCCATGGGGAGCAGTCCCTTCTGGTGGAGGGAGTAGCCGATCATGCCGGGGACGAGGAAGATGAGGACGGGCCAGAGCTTGAGGAAGCCGCCGAAGAAGGCGCCGCGCCGGGCGTCCTGCAGCGACTTCGCCGAGAGGGTGCGCTGCACGATGTACTGGTCGGTGCACCAGTACCAGAAGCCGATGATGGGGGAGGCGATCATCACCCCGAGCCAGGGGAACTCGTGATCGCTCAGGGGCCGCCAGAGCGCGAACTGCTTGGGGTGCAGCCCGACGATGTGCCGCATCTCTCCCCAGCCGCCCAGCATGTGCAGGCCGAAGACGGTGATGAAGACCGAGCCCACGATGAGCAGGCCCGTCTGCAGGAGCTCGGTGTAGACCACCGCGCGCAGGCCGCCGAAGATGGTGTAGACGCCGGTGAGGACCACCGTGGCCACCGCGCCCACCCAGAATGCGTTGTCGGGCGAGCCGAAGGTGTCCGGCAGAAGGGTGCGGAAGACGAGCGCGCCCGCGTAGACGGTGACGGAGACCTTGGTGAAGACGTAGGCGACGAGCGAGACCACGGAGAGCACCCAGCGGCACTTGGCGTTGAAGCGCTTCTCCAGGAACTCCGGCATGGTGAAGACGCCGGAGTGGTAGTAGAAGGGCACGAAGACCCAGCCCAGGATGAGGAGCACCCAGGCCTGCATCTCCCAGTGCGCCTGCGCCAGCCCGCTGTTCGCCCCGCTTCCGGCCAGCCCCACGATGTGCTCGGAGCCGATGTTGGAGGCGAAGATGGAGGAGCCGACGGCGAACCACGCCACGTCTCGCCCGGCGAGGAAGTAATCGGTCGAGGTGTGCTGCTTCCGGGACGACCACCAGACGATGCCCACGATCAGCAGGAAGTAGATCCCGATGATGATCCAGTCGATCGGACTCATGTGGCTCGCTCTTCAGAATGGGTGGGGTGGGCCGCGCGCGAGACGGACCGCGCGGATTCACTCTCTGCTGCTACTCCTGCTTCTCCTGTCCGTAGTACGCGCCCGCGCCGTGCTTGCGCAGGAAGTGCTTGTCCAGCAGCGCCTGGTCGATCGCCCTGGCCTCCGCGTCGAGGATGGCGGTGTGCAGCGCCATGCGCGCGACGGCCTCGAGGACGATGGCGTTCTCGACCGCCTTCTCGACCGTCGGGCCCCAGGCGAAGGGCCCGTGGCCGGCGACGAGGACGCCGGGCACGCGCATGGGGTCGATGCCGCGCTCGCGGAAGCACTCGACGATCACCGCGCCCGTGTTGTGCTCGTAGGCGTCGCGGATCTCCGCCTCGCGCATCCGCCGCGTCACCGGGACGGGGCCGTGGAAGTGGTCGGCGTGGGTGGTGCCCATGCAGGGCAGCTCGCGCTCGGCCTGCGCGAAGCTCACCGCGTGGCTGCTGTGCGTGTGCACGATCCCGCCGACCTCCGGGAACTCGCGGTAGAGGTGGAGGTGGGTGGGGGTGTCGGACGAGGGCCGCAGCGCACCGTCCACCACCTCGCCGCTCTCCAGCGAGAGCACCACGATGTCGTCGGGCCGCAGCGCGGCGTAGGGCACGCCGCTCGGCTTGATGGCCATCACCCCGGCCGCGCGGTCGGCGCCGCTGGCGTTCCCCCACGTGAGGATCACGAGCCCCGCCTCGACGATGTCGAGGTTGGCTCTCCAGACCCTCTCCTTCAACGCGTCGTGGCCCATCGCTCAGCCCCTCGCTCCGTCGCGGATCTCGAGCAGCGTCTTCATGACGTCGTAGAGGTCGTCCGTGGCGCCGCGCACGCCGAAGGCGTCGTGGACGCGGCGGTAGAGGGCGAAGAGGCGGTCGTAGGTCGCGCGGCTCTGCGGGTCGGGCTCGAAGACGCGCTCCTGCACGCCGGTCATCGCCGCCACCGCCTCCGGGAAGTCGTCGTACCCGCCCGCCGCCGCGCCCGCCACCACCGTGGCGCTCACCGCGGCTCCCAGCGCGCACGTCTGCGCGCTGCGGGAGATCTGCACCGGACGACCCATGACGTCGGCGTAGATCTGCATCACCATCGGGTTCTTCGCCGAGATCCCGCCGCAGTTGACGATGCGCTCGACGGGGACGCCGTACTCCTCGTAGCGCTCCATGACGACGCGCGCGCCGAAGGCGGTCGCCTCGACGAGCGCGCGGTAGATCTCCGGCGGGGTGGTGTGGAGGGTGAGGCCGAGGATCATCCCGGTCAGCCGCTGGTCCACGAGCACCGTGCGGTTTCCGTTGTGCCAGTCGAGCGCGAGGAGGCCGCTCTCGCCGGGGCGCAGGCGCTCCGCGGCGGCGGTCAGCTCGGCGTGCCCCATCCCCGCGGGGCGGATCTTCTCGACGAACCAGTTGAAGATGTCGCCCACCGCCGACTGCCCCGCCTCGAGCCCGAACTGGCCGGGGAGCACCGATTCCGGGACGATCCCGCAGAGGCCGGGGATGTCGGCGAGGGGCTCGTCCATCGGCGCGATCATCAGATCGCAGGTGGACGTCCCGATGATCTTCACCAGCGTCGCCGGCCCGATTCCCGAGCCGACGGCGCCGAGGTGCGCGTCGAAGGCGCCGACGGCCACCGGGATCCCCGCCGGCAGCCCCAGCCGCTCCGCCCACCCGGGCGTGAGCCGGCCCGCCGCCTCGGCGACGTTGTAGGCCCGGTCGGGCAGCGTGCGGCGGATGCGCACCAGGCGCTCGTCGAGCGCGGAGAGGAACTCCTCGTCCGGGTAGCCGCCCCAGGCGGTGTTGAACATCGCCTTGTGACCCGCCGCGCAGATCGAGCGGCGTAGCCGGTCGGGGTGGTCGGTGCCGGTGAGCACGGCGGGAATCCAGTCGGCGTGCTCCACCCAGGTGTACGCCGCCGCCGAGGCCTCCGGGTCCACGTGCAGGCAGTGGAGGATCTTGGACCAGAACCACTCGGAGCTGTACGTCCCGCCGCACTTGGCGAGGTACTCCGGGCGCATGGCGGCGGCCGTGCGGGTGATCTCGGCGGCCTCCGCGTGGCCGGTGTGGTCCTTCCAGAGCCAGACCTGCGCGTTGGGGTTGTCTTCGAAGCCGGGGGAGAAGGCGAGGGGCCGGCCCTCGGCGTCGAGGGGCAGGGCGGTGGATCCGGTGGTGTCCACGCCGACGCCGACGACGTCCTCCGCGCGGAAGCCCGGGTGGGTGCTCGCCTCGGCCAGCGCGCCGCGCACGCTCTCCTCCAGCCCGGTCAGGTAGTCGCGCGGGTTCTGGCGGGCCAGCTCCGGCTCACGCGCGTCGAGGAGCAGGCCGTCCTGCCCGGAAGGGTAGGGGAAGACGCTGGTGCCGACCTCCTCGCCCGTGCGCGTGTCCACCACCAGGGCGCGCACGGAGTTGGTGCCGTAGTCCAGCCCGATCGCGTACTTGCTCGCCACGTCGCTCTCCTCGCTCCTCGCTGGTTTCAGGATCCGCTGATTCGGTAGGCGCGAACGACCCGGCCCGAATCGTCGCGGCCGACGAAGTGCTGCCCGTCCGCCGAGACGACGCCGCTCACCGTCTGCGCGCCGGCCGCGCCGGTCCAGTGGAGCGTCAGCGAGGGGGCCTGGAACGACCAGGTGCCTCCGGCGTCGCACCGCTTCGCCTGCCCGCCGGCCACCAGCTCGACGCTCCGGGCCGGCTCGGAGCCCGCCCAGTAGCCCCACTGCCCGGCGACGGCCACCGTGCCGCTCGCGGGACCGGCGGCACTCCCGTCGTACGGCCACCCCACGAGCGGCCAGCCATCGTCGGCCCAGAGCAGCGGACGGACCTGGAGCTTGGGGCGCCCGTTCTCACGCGCGTCGTAGTAGTGGTGCACGAACCACTCGCGGTCCCCGTCCACCAGCACCGCGTTGTGACCCGGCCCGCGGATGCGTCCGTAGCCGACGAGCACCCGCGTGCCTCCGCCCTGCGTCATCGGTACGCCGTCGCGATCGACGTACGGGCCGGTGATCTGCTCCGCCCGGCCCACTCGCACGTTGTAGGTGCTCGATGCGCCCCGGCAGCAGAAGTCGAAGGAGGCGAAGAGCCAGTAGGCGCCGCCGTGGCGGATGATGAAGGCGCCCTCGATCGCCTGCTCCACCGGTCGCGCCGCCAGGACGTGGAGCCGGGTATCCGTGGTCGAGAGCTTCCCCGTCGACGCGTCGAGCCGGCGCATCATGATCCCACCGCCGAAGGAGCCCCACGCCAGCCACGGCTGCCCGTCCGTGTCGAAGGCCACGTTCGGGTCGATGGCGTTGTAGGGGCTCCCCGCCTGCGACGCCACCACCTCGCCCCCGTCCTTCCAGTCGTAGTCGGCGGCGGCGGGGTCGAGCGTCGCGTTCGTCGCCAGCCCGATCACCGAACGGGGACTGCCGAAGGTCGAGAGGGCGTAGTAGAGGTGATAGCGGCCGTCGAAGAAGGAGAGGTCCGGCGCCCAGGGCGCCTGCACGCCCGGCACCGCCTCTCGCGCCCAGCCCGGGAGCTGGTCGGCGAAGACCCGCCCCAGCCGCTCCCAGTGGACCAGGTCCGCCGAGCGGCGGATCGGAATGCCGTCGTTCGTGGAGTAGACGTAATAACTTCCGCCCTCCCTGGCAATCGCCGGGTCGTGCACGTCCGCCACGTCGCCCGTCTGCGTCGGGGCGTCCGGGTAGGGGACGATGGCCCGGTCGCACTCCCCCGCCGCCGATGGCTCCGTGCCCGATCCGCACGAGGCGCCCAGCAGCATCCCCGTCGCCAGCAGCACGGACGGCGCGGCGCACCGGCGCAGGCGTACGAACCTCGGGGAGCGGCTGGGGAGGAAGTCCACGCGTGCGTCTCCAGGGGGCCTCGGAGAGAGGGGGAATGCGCCACGGCGCGCACTCCTCGAACACAACTGGGCCTGCGACAGACGGGATGAGCCCGGAGTGGGTTCCACGCTGGTTCACTGTGCTTCACTCGAGATTGAACCAGCAGGGCCGTTCGGTATGGTACTGCGGGCCCGGTGTGGTGTCAAGCGCGGTTCGGCGGGGGCGGGCCGCGGGGCCCGGAGGCGGCAGGCTCCCCTCCGCGCCGGGGCGGAGGGGAGCCTGGGAAGCGTGCGCGCCGGCCGGCCCGGCTCAGCCGGCGCGGGCGCGAGCGGGGGTGGACTGGTCGATCTCCGCGGGCGGTGGCGCGGTGGAGCCGCGCACGACGAGCTCGGCCTGGAGGTAGACCTTCTGGGGCGTGCGGCTGCCGCCGTCGATCTCGCGGTAGAGGATCTCCGCGGCGAGGCGGCCGACCTCGCGTTTGGGGACGCGCACGCTGGTGAGCGGGGGCGAGACGTACTCGAGGAGCTGGAGGTCGTCGTAGCCGACGACGGAGACGTCGTCGGGGATGCGCAGGCCGAGCTCGGAGAGGGCACGGCAGACGCCGAGGGCGACGAGGTCGTTGTAGCAGGTGAGGCCGGTCGCGCGCTCCGCTGGGGCGCGGTCGCGGAAGTACGCCAGCCCGGCGCGGTAGCCGTCGGCCAGGCTGTCGCCGGCCTGAACGACGAGCTCGTCGGAGAAGATGAGTCTCGACTCGCTGTAGGCCGCGCGCACTCCGCTGATGCGCTCCTGGGAGTGGAGCGAGTACTCGGGGCCGCCGAAGTGGACGATGCGCGTGTGGCCCAGCTCGATGAGGTGCCGGGCCGCCCGCTTGGCCCCGTCGACGCTGTCGACGTCCACGAGGTTGGCCTGTACGCCGTGGATCGCCTCCAGCAGCACGAAGCTGACGTTGCGCCGCTTCAGGTCGAAGATGTGCGCGAGGTCGGTCTTGTCGTCGCGCACCGGGGTGAGCAGGAGGCCGTCGACGTCCTTCAGCGTGAGCAGGTTGATCACCCGCTGCTCCGCCGCGAAGTCGCCCTCGCTGGCGCCCACGAGCATGATGCAGTCGTGCTCGCGCAGGTACTCCTCGGCCCCGGCGATGATCTCCGCGTAGTAGGGGTTGGCGATCTCGCGCAGGACGAAGCCCACGCTGCGCGACCCGCGCGAGGTGACGCGCCGCCGGGCCGCCGGGTTCGGTCGGTAGTTCAGCGCGCGGATGGCGTCGAGCACGCCCTCGCGCGTGCTCGCCTTCATCGTGCCCTTGTCGTTCAGCACGGCGGAGACGGTCGCTTTCGAGACGCCCGCCCGGTCGGCTACGTCCTGGATCGTCGGTCTGCCCACGCGCTCTGATTCCTGGTGTGGCCCGGCCGGAGCGCACGGCTCCCCCGGTTGTTTCGGTATGGTAGCCGTGGTTCGAAATCGTGTCAAGCACGGTTCTCCAGCCTTCCGGCCCGCCCTCCGGCGGCGCCCCGCCCCCGCGTCGGCCGGGCGAGAAACCACCGCGGGCCGCCGCCGCCCGCCCGCGGGTTCCCCGACGCGCGAAGATTTTCCTTGACAGCCGAACCACACCGATCTATGCTGCGGAAAGAAATACGAAGTTCAACGTGGTTTCGTAGAGTTTTTCACCCGCAGTTTACCGCAGCGAGGCCCGGGGTGGCTCCCGCTGGCCGGGTCCGCGTCTCACCCTGGGCCCGGGGCTCCCGACGCTCGCATTCCCCTCGTTCCCGGCGTGACGGCCGGGCGACCCACCGCCTCCTTCGTCCTCTAGCGGAGGGATGCACGATGCCCGCTCCATCTCCCTGAACCCGCGGGCGGTTCGGTTCTCCACACCCGCCCTCCTTTCACCTCACTCCCGGACACGATGTGAACACGATGAGACTCCTACGACATGGCGCCCTGCTGGGTGCGCTGCTGTTGGGCACGGTGACGGGCGCGCAGGCACAGACCACCATCCGAGGCACGGTGACGGATGCGAGGTCGAACGCGCCGCTGGCCGGCGCGCAGGTGCAGGTGAAGGACACGGGGCTCGGCACGACGACCAACGCGCAGGGCCGCTACAGCCTGAGCGTCCCGACCGGCGCGGACACGCTGATCTTCACGATGCTGGGCTATGCCCCGCAGCGGGTGGCGATCGCCGGGCGCTCGTCGATCGACGTGGTGATGCAGGCCTCCGCGCTGCAGCTGCAGCAGATCGTGGCGGTGGGCTACGGCACGCAGAAGAAGGTGAACCTGACGGGTGCCGTGGCCTCGGTGGACGCGGAGGAGATGACGAAGCTCACCGTGCCGACCGTCTCGCAGGCGTTGCAGGGGCTCTCGCCGGGCCTCCAGGTGGTGGACAACGGAGGGGCGCCGGGGCGGGACAACGCGAGCATCAAGATCCGGGGCATCGGGACGATCTCGAACCCCGGCGACTGGAACGACAACCACCGGGCGAACCCGTTGGTGCTGATCGACGGGGTGGAGGGCGATCTGAACCTGCTCAACATCGAGGACATCGCGAGCATCTCGGTGCTGAAGGACGCCGCGTCCGCGGCCATCTACGGCTCGCGGGCGGCGAACGGGGTGATCCTCATCACCACGAAGCGGGGCAAGGCCCAGAAGGACGTCACGGTGACGTACGACGGCTACTACGGGATCCAGAGCATCACGACCTTCCCGAAGCGCGTGAGCGTCGCGGACCACATGCGGCTGACGAACGTCGCGTACGTCAACGCGGGCCGGGCGCCGAAGTACTCCCAGGAGTACATCGAGAAGACGCTCAGCGGGGAGGACCCGCTCCACTACCCGACGACCGACTGGGTGGGCCTCTTCTACAACCCGGCGCCGATGCAGAACCACTCGCTGCGGGTCTCGGGCGGGAGCGAGACGGCGCGCTTCGCCCTCTCGGCGAACTTCATGAAGCAGGACGGACTGGAGGCGACCACCGGCGCGACCCGGTACTCGGCGCGGCTGAACACCGACTTCAACCCGACGAAGCGGCTCTCCGCGGGCCTGGACCTCGCCGGGAGCCGGCACTGGGACATCCAGCCGGCGATGGCGTGGGACGCGACCTTCTACCTCATCCACGACACGCCGCCGACGGTGGCGGCGCAGTACCCCGACGGCAGCTGGGGGTGGAGCGCGACGGGCCGCAACCCGCTCGCCTACGCGCAGGACAGCGGCGACGAGCAGGCGACGAACTACAACGGGACGGCCACCGCGCGGGTCAACTACGACCTGGTCCCTGGCTGGCTGCAGATCAACACGCTGGCCTCGGCCTCGTACGACCACGGCACGGACAGCCGCTTCCTGACGCAGGAGAGCTACTACGACCACTGGGATCCGACGCAGCTGGTGGCGTCGTGGGGTCCGAACGAGCTGCGCCAGACCAGTGGCGACGGCCTGCAGACCACCCTGCGCGCCCTGCTGAACTACGGGCACACCTTTCTCGGCTCGCACGACGTCTCGGGCGTGATCGGCTTCGAGCAGATCCACCAGAGCAACTCGGACATCGGCGCGCGACGGCAGCAGTTCTGGAACAACGACATCCGGGTGCTGCCCCTGGGCTCCCCGGACACGCGCGACAACTGGGGCGGTCTCTCCGAGTGGGCGCTGCGCTCGGGCTTCGGCCGGCTCAAGTACTCCTACCAGGGCAAGTACCTCTTCGAGGCGAACGCCCGCTACGACGGCTCCAGCCGCTTCGCCAAGGGGAACCGCTACGGCTTCTTCCCCTCGTTCTCCGCCGCGTGGCGCATCTCGGAGGAGCCGTTCTTCAGGAACCACGTCGGCTTCGTCGACGAGCTGAAGCTGCGTGGCTCGTGGGGCCAGCTCGGCAACCAGGACGTCGGGCTCTACCAGTACTACTCGACGATCTCGCTGACGCAGCCGTACTACTTCGGCGGCAGCGTCAACACGGGCGCGGCGAAGACGACGCTGACCAACCCGGACATCTCGTGGGAGACGACCACCGCCACGGACTTCGGCGTGGACGCGACCTTCCTCGCCAACCGGCTCAGCTTCACGGGTGACTACTACGTCCGCCGGACCGACGACATCCTGCTCAACCTGCCGATCATGGCGATCGTGGGGCGCAGCGCACCGACGGTCAACGCCGGCTCGGTCGACAACCGCGGCTGGGAGGTCGCGCTCGGCTGGCAGGACCGCGCGGGCGGCGTCGACTACAGCGTCAACTTCAACCTGGCGGACAACCACAACGAGGTCGTGGACCTGAACGGGACGGGTCCCTACGTCAGCGGCGAGTTCGCCACCCTCGAGGGTCATCCCATCTGGTCGTACTACGGCTACGAGGCGCTGGGGCTCTTCCAGAGCCAGGAGGAGATCGACAACTGGGCGAAGCAGCCGGCGACGACGGTGACCCACCCCGGCGACATCAAGTGGAAGGACCAGAACGGCGACGGGGTGATCAACCAGGAGGACCGGGTGGTCTTCGGGTCCAACCTCCCGCACTACTCGTTCGGGATGAACCTGGCCGCCAGCTGGAAGAACCTCGACGTGAGCGCCTTCTTCCAGGGCGTGGGCAAGATGGACCGCTACATCGACCTCGGGCTCGCCGAGGGACCGGTGTGGGAGAACTTCACCACCAACTGGCACCTCGACTACTGGACGCCGGACAACCCGGACGCCCGCGTGCCGGCGCCCTACCTCTACGAGAACCACAACACGAACAACGTCAACTCGTGGTGGCTGACGGACGCCAGGTACGTGAAGCTGCGCGACATCCAGCTCGGCTACACGCTTCCCGAGCACCTGACGAAGGACCGCTTCAACGTCAGCCGGCTGCGCTTCTACGTCGCGGGGAAGAACCTGTGGCAGTGGAACGACATGGCGATCGGGCTGGATCCCGAGGTGCCGTGGCCGCGGGGCGACTACTACCCGCAGACCAAGATCGTCAGCGTCGGTACGAACGTCACCTTCTGAGCGGGCGGGGGGGAGGCGCGGCGCCTCCTCCCGGCATCGCCCGCGAACGCCCGTGGAGACACTCCCTCAGCGACGAATATCATGAAGATTCTTCGAGTACTGGCGCTCGTGGCCGGCCTCGGCGCGGTCCTGGCCGGTTGCGACGACGCCTTCCTGACGACGGTCCCGCAGGACCGCATCTCGGACGAGACCTACTGGCAGACGCCCAAGGACTTCGAGGCGGCGCTCAACGCCGGCTACCGGAACCTCGTCACGCTGGACCAGATGTACATCGACGGGGCGACCGACATCGGGTACTCGCAGCAGTACTGGATGCGCGAGAGCCCCTACGCCCGCGGTGAGCAGAACGCGCAGACCGGCTGGGGCCACGACCTCTGGGTGAACCTCTACCAGGGCGTCGCGAAGGTGAACGACGTCCTCGCCCACCTCAAGACGCAGACGACGCTCACGCAGGAGCAGGCGACGCAGCTGGAGGCGGAGGCGAGGTTCCTCCGCGGCTATTACTACCACGAGCTGCTGTGGCTCTACGGCGGAGTGCCGCTGCTGACGACCGTGCCGAGCCCCGACTCCGCCCTCACCATCCCGCGGGCCTCGCACGACGAGGTGCTCGACCTCGTGCTCTCGGACCTCACCTTCGCGGGGGAGAACCTGCCGAAGGTACGCTACCAGCCGAGCGACGCGAACTACGGCCGGGCGACCGCCGGCGCGGCGCTGGCGTACAAGGCGCGGGCCGCCCTCTACGCGGCGAGCCTCGCCAAATATGCCGACGGCGACCAGGAGAAGGCGAACCAGCTCTTCGCCACCGCCCGCGACGCGGCGAAGGCCGTCATGGACCTGGGCGTCTACTCGCTCTACCCGGACTACCGTAAGCTCTTCACCAACGCGGGCGAGGGGAACGAGGAAGTCATCTTCGACTACCAGGTGGTGAAGGGCCAGAACGGCTGGTGGGCGTGGAAGGGCTTCGCGCCGCATTCCATGGGCGGCAACGTCGACATGACGCCGACGCGCGCGCTCGTCGACGCCTTCGACATGGCCAACGGCAAGCCGATCACCGACCCCACCTCGGGCTACGATCCCAGCCCGCCCGTGATCGAGTACGACGCCGCCGGCAACCCCACCGTGGTCTCGCTGGGGATGTACGCGAACCGGGATCCGCGCCTCTACGCCACCGTCCTCTTCCCGGGCGCGCAGTTCAACGGGACCGTCTACAACTCGTTCCCGGACAGCCCCACGGCCGACCGGCTGGACCCGTCCAACTTCTACAACACCCACACCGGCTACATGGCGCTGAAGTACGTGGATCCGGTCGACCAGTTCGACGTCTGGAACAGCGGCATCAACACCATCAAGATGCGCTACGCCGGCGTTCTGCTCATGTACGCCGAGGCGATGATCGAGCTCGGCGACTGGGCCGACCCCTCGGTGGCGGACGCGCTGAACCAGATCCGCGACCGGGTCGACATGCCGCACGTCTCGCTGACGTCGCAGCAGGAGGCGATCGACGTGGTGCGCCACGAGCGCGTGGTGGAGCTGGCATGGGAGGGCCTGCGCCTCGCCGACCTCCGCCGCTGGCGGATCGCGGAGGACGTGTTGCCGGGCAAGGTGTACGGCATCGACTACCGCGATGAGAACGGCAACGTCGTCACGGCCGAGTCCGCGGACACGCGCAAGTTCGAGGCGCCGCGCGACTACCTGTGGCCGATCCCGCAGACGGAGCGCGACCTGAACCCCGACCTCGAGCAGAACCCGGGGTACTGACCGGAACGCCGGTCCCCGTTCGTTCGCCCAGGGCCCGGGCAACCCGGGCCCTGGGCGAACGCCACTTCCGACCCCGATCGGCGCAGATCACCAGGGCCACGATGCATACGATGCCGGGGCTGCTCCTTCTCGCCGCCGCCGTGGCGCTGCCCGCCCCGGAATGAGAGGCGGACCGCCGTGCCGACCGTCGCCGGCCCGCGGCCCGGGGATCGTCACCAGCCGGGAGGACGGATGGGACGGAGAGAGCTCCCGGGCACGGGAATGGTGGCGAGCGTAGCCACGCTCGCCGGGGCGCCGGAGGCGCCTGCGCGCTCAGCCGCTCCGGGCCGGGACGGCGACGGCACGGCCCGCGGCGCGGGCGGTGGACCCGCGGAGCACGAGCTTGCCCTCGAAGGTGACCCGCTCGGGGGGCAGGGCGTGCGGGCTCTCGATGCGGCGCACCAGCATCTCCGCCGCCCGCTCTCCCATCTCCGCCTTGGGCACGTGCACCGTGGTCAGTGCCACCCCCATGTAGGGCAGCATCGCCAGGTCGTCGAAGCCCACCACCGAGACCTCCTCCGGCACCTTCAGCCCCAGCTCCCCCAGCGCCCGGCACAGCCCCAGCGCCACCAGATCGTTGTAGCACGTCACGGCCGTCGCCCTCTCCTTCTCCCCCACCGTGCCGAAGTACTCCAGCCCCGCCCGATAGCCCTCCTCCAGGTGCGCCCCCACGGGGTGGATCGCCTCCTCGCCCAGCCGCAGCGAGGAGCGGCTGAAGGCCCGCCGCACCCCATCGATGCGCTCCTCGCTGTGCATCGAGTAGCGCGGCCCCGCGAAGTGCACGATCCGCGTGTGCCCCAGCGAGAAGAGATACTCCACCGCGCCCCGCGAGGCCTCCACGTTCTCCACGTCCACCAGGCTCGCCCGAACGCCGCGGATCTGCTCCAGCAGCACGAAGGGGAAGTTGCGCCGCTTGAGCTCGAAGAGGTGCGAGAGGTCCGTGTCCTCGTCCAGCACCGGCATGATCAGGAGCCCCGAGACCTCCTGCTCTCTGAGCCGCTCGATCGCCTCCTTCTCGGCCGCGGCCTCGCCCTCCGAGCTCGCCACCAGGAGCTGATAGCCCCTGGAGCGGCAGTAGCTGCCCACGCCCACCGCGATCTCGGCGTAGTAGGGGTTGTCCATCTCCTTGATCAGCAGCCCGATCGTGCGCCCCCCGCGCGCGGCCCCACCCGCGCGCGGGCCCGCGCTGCTGGGCCGGTAGTTCAGCGCCTCGATCACCCCCAGCACCCGCTCCCGCGTCGAGGCCCGTACACTCGGCTTCTCGTTCAGCACCGCCGAGACCGTCGCCTTCGACACCCCCGCGCTCCGCGCTACATCCGTGATGGTCGGCCGTTTCATGGCAGAGTTGCGGAAGAGGTGACGGGAAGAGGGAGGGCCCGGATCGACCACGGGGAGGTCCGAACGGTGTGAACGTGTTCGAACCGCGATTCTACGGTGCAGTTCCGTCCAGATTACGCGTGCACCCGTCGGCCTGTCAAGGGGGTTCGGGGAGGGGGAGGTCGCCGATCATCCGTGCAACCATGCGCCGAAGATGCGCGTCGGTCCTCGTCCGCGGCGTTGCTCTTGACATCTCCGGACCCGGCTCGTATGCTGCTCTGAAATCGTTCGAACAGCGTTCATCCTGTTCGGTTCTCGCCCGGGTGAGTGGATGATCGGAGGCGGTCGCCACTCGGAGCGCGGTGATCCGCCCCCGCGGCGAGAGCGTCCACACGGGCTCGCTTCCGGCTGCAGCAGTACGGTGAGCCCGATCCCGACCGCGTCGCCCCCTCCGGGCCACGCCGCTCGCGCGTCCTCTTCCAGGTGCCCTCCATGCACACATCGCTCGTGTTCCGCTCGCTCGCTCTCGGTATGACTCTGGTTCTCGGTGTCGTGGCCTGCTCGGGTGGTTCCACTCGCCAGGCCGAGAAGGCCGGGGGGAGTGCTCCCACCGTGTCCCAGGCGCCCTTCGGCACGACGACCGACGGCGTTCCCGTGCACCGCTTCACGCTCACGAACGCCAACGGCATGCAGGTCCAGCTGATGGACTACGGCGCGACGATCACCTCCATCCGCGTGCCCGACCGCGACGGGCGGATGGCCGACGTGGTGCTGGGCTTCGACTCCCTCTCCGACTACGAGGCGAAGAGCCCCTACTTCGGCGCGACGATCGGGCGCTACGCCAACCGAATCGCCGGGGGGCGCTTCACGGTGGACGGCAAGCAGTACCAGGCGCCGATCAACGACGGGAAGAACTCGCTGCACGGGGGCACGAAGGGCTTCGACAAGCGGGTGTGGAGCGCCGAGTCCTTCCGGACGGACAGCACCTCCGGAGTCCTCTTCACGCGCACGAGTCCCAACGGGGAGGAGGGCTATCCAGGGAACATGCGGGTGAGCGTGCGCTACACGCTCACACCCGAGAACGCCCTGGTGATGGACTACGAGGCGACGACGGACGCGCCCACGGTGGTGAACCTGACCAACCACGCCTACTTCAACCTGGCCGGGGAAGGCAGCGGAGACATCCTGGGGCACGTGGTGCAGATCAACGCCTCGCACTTCA
>DASSTO010000138.1:0-12370 GCA_035707865.1 Longimicrobiaceae bacterium
CGCCGAGGTGGGAACGTTACTCACCCGGCTGGCGGACGAGGGCTGCTGAATCCCCGACGCACGGAGCCGGGCGGGGGAGCGTTCCCCCGCCCGGCTCCGTGCGCTGGCGCCTCGCGCCTCAGACCGGTCGCCGGCCGACGATGATGCGCCAGGCGATGACGATCACGGCGATGATGAGCAGTACCCACGCGATGCTCGCGAGCGCGTGGATCACCCCGCCGAAGCCGAGGAGCGCGAGCACCAGGATGACGATACCGAGTAGCAGGAGCAGGTCCACTTTGGTCTCCGGGAATCTGGTTCGAAGGTGGTACTGCCTTTCTGTGCAAGAATTTAGCAAGCTGCGTGCCGCGTCGGCGCCGCGGTGTTGTTTCGCCCCGGCGGGCGGGCTATGTTTTCGCCATGCAAACGCTTCCGATCTCTCATACTCCGCCCGGGTCGCAGGATCTGCTCGCCCGCGACGTCCGGCTGCGCCGCCGCGTGCAGGGCGCGTGGTTCGCGCTCGCCGAGGGTCGCGGCTACGAGGAGGTGATCCCGCCGACTTTCGAGTACGAGGAGGTCTTCATGCTCGGCGCCGGGCCGGACCTGGCCTCTCGGCTGATCCGCTTCGTGGACCGCGACGGGCGGCTGGTCGCGCTGCGCGCCGACTTCACGTCCAGCATCGCGCGGGTGGCCGCGACGCGGCTCGCCGGCGCGCCGCTGCCGCTGCGCCTCTCGTACGCCGGGAAGGTGTACCGCCAGGAGCCCGAGGGGGGCGGTCGCCGGCGCGAGCTCTTCCAGCTCGGCGCGGAGCTGATCGGGGACGGTAGCGTGGAGGCGGACACGGAGGTGCTCCGGCTCCTGATCGAGACGCTGCACGGCCTGGAGATCCGCGACTTCCAGGTGAATCTCGGCGACGTGCGGTTCGTTCGGCCGCTGCTGGCGGGCCTGGAAGACCGGGCGGCGGAGCGCGTTCGCGAGGCGATCGACCGGAAGGACCGGGCCGCGCTCGTGGCGGCCGCGCGGGCGATGAGCGCGCCGGCAGGGGTGGGGAGCGCGCTCGTCGAGCTGCCCGGCCTCATCGGCCGTTCCTCGGTGCTGGGGCGCGCCGCCGAGCTGGCCGCGGGCCCCGAGGCGATCGCGGCGATCGAGCGCCTCCGTGCGATCGATTCCCGGCTGACGCCCGAGGAGCGCGCGCACGTCGTCTACGACCTGGGCGAGATCCGCGGCCTGGGCTACTACACCGGGATCCAGTTCGAGCTCTTCGTCGCGGGCGTCGGGCGGGCAGTGGGCTTCGGCGGGCGCTACGACGGGCTTCTCCGCCTCTACGGGATCGACCGCCCCGCGGTCGGCTTCGCGCTCGAGACCGATGTCCTCGCCGATCTGCTCGCGGGGGCGGAGTCGTGAGTCGACCGCTGCGTATCGCCCTGCCGAAGGGGCGGATGATGGAACAGGCGCTGGCAATGTGGGAGCGCCTGGGCTCCGGGCTCGCGGAGGAGGACCGCCGGAGCCGGCGCCTCATCCTGCCTTCGGTCGACGGCCGCTTCGAGTTCCTCCCGGTCAAGACACACGACGTGCCCACCTACGTCGAAGCCGGCGTGGCGGACGCGGGTGTGGCCGGCCTCGACGTCCTGGTCGAGCACCGCCCGGACGTCCTTCAGCCGCTCGACCTCGGCTTCGGCAGATGCCGCCTCGCTGTCGCCGCGCCGGAGGGCACGGCGTATCCGCAGCCCCCGGGGGCCGGCACGCCGCGCGTCGCGACCAAGTATCTGGAGACGGCCCGCCGATTCTTCGCGGAGCGCGGTACGCAGGTGGACCTGGTGCGCATCTCCGGATCCGTCGAGCTGGCCCCGCTGCTCGGCCTCGCGCACTGGATCGTCGATCTCGTCGAGACGGGCCGGACCCTGCGCGAGAACGGCCTCGTCGTCGTCGACGTCGCGCTGCATTCCTCCGCCCGGTTGATCGTCAACCGCGCCAGCCAGAAGCTGCGCCTCGACGAGCACCAGCGCCTGCTCGCCGAGCTGACGGCGCTGCTGGAGCCCGAGGCCGCCCGAATTCCCGACCAGAGCTAGAGCGTGAGCATACGAATCAGGACGGCGCGGAGCGAGCCGCCGTTCCGCGAACTGCAGGCGCAGATGCGCGCGGCCTCCACCAGCGACCCGCGCCTGCGCGAGGACGTCGCCGCCATCGTCGCGGCCGTCGCGGAGCGCGGCGACGCGGCGCTACTGGAATACACGGCCCGCTTCGACCATCTCGAAGTCGGCTCCGCGGAGGCGCTCCGTCTGGGGCCCGGCGAGCTCGCGGCGGCGGCCGCGCGCCTGGACCCGGCACTCCTCGCCTCCCTGCGCGACGCCGCCGAGAACATCCGCCGCTTCCACGAACGCCAGTCCGAGCGCGGCTTCGTCGACCTCCTCCCCGACGGGACGCTCCTCGGCCAGCGGGTAACGCCGCTGCGGCGCGTGGGCGTCTACGTGCCGGGCGGGCGCGCGGCGTACCCGTCGTCGGTGTTGATGAACGTCATCCCCGCGCGCGTGGCGGGTGTGGACGAGGTGGTGATGGTCACGCCGACACCGGGCGGCGAGGTGGAGGACGCGGTGCTCGCGGCGGCGCACGTCGCCGGCGTGGCGGAGGTCTACCGCATCGGCGGCGCCCAGGCGGTCGCCGCACTCGCGTACGGCACCGGGAGCATTCCGCGCGTCGACAAGATCGTGGGGCCCGGAAACCGCTGGGTGGCCGAGGCCAAGCGGCAGGTCTTCGGCTGGGTCGACATCGACATGATCGCCGGACCCTCGGAGATCCTCGTCGTCGCCGACGATTCCGCGCCCGCCCGCCACGTCGCCGCGGACCTCATCGGGCAGGCGGAGCACGACCCCGATGCCATCGCCTGGCTCGTCACCGACTCGCCGGCCCTCGCCGAGGCCGTGCCGGCGGAGGTGGACGGCCTGCTGGAGGCGAACCCGCGCCGCGAGATCGCTCGCCAGGCGCTCGAATCGAACGGGCTGATCCTCGTGGTGCCGTCCATCGAGGCGGCGGCCGAGGCGGCGGAGCTGCGGGCCCCGGAGCACCTGGAGCTGCTCGTGCGCGACCCGGTCGGGCTCGCGGGCCGCATCCGCAGCGCGGGCGCGATCTTCCTCGGCGGCAACTCGCCCGAGCCGCTGGGTGACTACTTCGCCGGCCCGAACCACGTCCTGCCGACCGGCGGGACGGCGCGCTGGGCCTCGCCGCTCGGCGTCTACGACTTCGTGAAGCGCACCAGCCTCATCGGCTACTCCGAGGCCCGTCTCCGCGCGCACGCCGGGGACGTGATCCGGCTCGCGGAGGCGGAGGGCCTCCACGGCCACGCGGCCGCCGTGCGCGTCCGGACTTCCTCAGACTGACTACCTCATGCGAGTTCTCTACGCCCTGATCTGCGAGGGCGCTTCCGCGCGCCCGGATGGCCGGGTGGACGTCCACGGCATCTTCCACCAGCTCTACGCGCCGGGCTTCCCGGCGCAGCAGGACCACCTGGTGGTCGCCGTCGCCATCGAGTGGGATGCCGGCGAGTCGGGCCGCAAGGAGTTCCGGATCGACCTGACCGACCCGAGCCGCAGCCCCGCGCTCACCATCAACGGCCACACGGACGTCGCCCCGCCGGCGCCCGGCGAGGCGCCGCCGCAGACCCGGCTGGTGATGCCCCTGGACAAGGTGGTCTTTCCGGCGGGTGGCACCTACCTCTTCGAGCTGCACGTGGGTGACGCGACCGTGCCCCTCTGCCCGCTCCACCTGGTGGAGAACCCGGAGGCGGGGGAGTCTCCGACCTGAACCCTCAGCCCCCGAACGCCCGGCCGACGAGGCGCAGATAGCGGGCGAGCTCGCGCGGGTACTGCCAGGGGTGGATCGGTGGTGCTCCGCCCGAGTGGGCGAAGAGGCGGGTGAGGGTGACCGAGACCGGCGCATCGGGCGGGAAGTAGTCGCGCAGCCGCAGCGTCCCGGTGAAGGGCAGCAGGTGGTCGGCGATGCCGTGAGCCAGCACCGTGGGGGTGTACATCCGGCGGAGCACCGGGCGCGGGTCCAGGCCGGGATCGCCGGCGAGCGCGGCCTCGGCGAGGTGCTCGGCGAGCTCCCGGCGCGCGCCGGGAGCCGGTCGCATGCCGGCCGGCGTGGCGATCAGGTCCCACACTCGTTGCTCGTCGGAGCGCAGCGTCCGGCGAAGCTCGCGCTTGAGCGGGTCGAAGACCGAGTCGCCCGCGTAGTCGCCGCTCAGCCCGGCCGCCTCGGCCAGCTTCCGTGCCGCCCGTGCGACCGCGTCCATCCCCGTGTACCCCGGGAGTCGGGTGAGATAGTTCGCCGCGGCGATCCAGCGGCCGTACGGGTCCGGGTCCAGGTGGTACCGCACGCCGTCCCACTCGTGCTCGCCGGTGAACATGAAGCGCACCGCCCGCCGCAGGTCACAGTAGCCGCCGAAGCCCACCACCTGACGGATGGTGACGCCCATCTCCGGCTCCGCGGCGGTGATGAGCGCCTGCGTCGCGCCGAACGAGAATCCGACCACCCCCACTCCGCCCTCCTGGACGTCGGCGCGGTGGGCGAGGTATGCCGCCGAGGCGCGGATCGCGCGGTCCGCCGCTCCCGAGTCCACCCGTAGATCCGCCCACGGGCGGATCTCGGGGACGAGCACCGCGGTGCCGGCGCCCGCCAGCGCATGGGCGAAACGCTGGAGCCCCGCGTGCCGCCGCCCGGGCACGGTGATCCCGTGCAGCGCCACCCACCCGGGCAGAGATCCGGGCGTGCGTCTGCGATAGAGCGTGGCGGGGATTGCACCCTCGGCCGACGGGACCTCCACTTCCTCCTCCTGGACGGGACCGGTGGGGTACCGGAGGTAGCTGGCGAGGAAGCGGGTGGTACGGAGCACGTTCGTCAGCGGTGCGCGAGGCCGACGGCCTCCTGGATCGAGCGCAGCCCGGCACGGCGGAGCCGTACCAGCAGGCCGCGATTGATCCGGCGCGGCAGCATGGGGCCGCCGTAGATCAGGCTCGTGTACAGCTGGACGACGCTGGCACCGGCGCAGATTCGTGCCCATGCGTCTTCCGCATCGAAGATGCCGCCGACGCCGACGATGGGGAGCTTCCCCTCGGTCCGTCGGTAGATCCGGGACACGACCTCCTGCGCGCGGCCCCGCAACGGCGCGCCGCTGATCCCGCCCGCGCCCAGCCGCTCCACCGCGGCGGCGGGGGTACGCAGGCCGGCGCGCGAGATCGTCGTGTTCGTCGCCACGACGCCCGCCGCGCCCGCGCCGACCGCGATCTCCACCGCCTCCTCGACCTGCGCGTCGCTCAGGTCCGGTGCGAGCTTGACCAGCACCGGGCACGCGGGTCCCAGGCCCGCGTTCTCCCGCACGCGGGCCACCACCGCGCCGAGCAGGGCACGCAGCGGCTCCGCGTCCTGCAGCGTTCGCAGGCCGGGCGTATTGGGCGAGCTGACGTTGATGACGAGATAGCGGGCGAATCTCTGGAGCAGGTCCACGCTCCGCAGGTAGTCGCGCGTCGCGTCCTCGAGCGGCGTCACCTTGCTCTTGCCGACGTTGATGCCGAGGACGGGCTCGATACGCGCGCGAGAGAGCGCACGTGCGACCGCTCCGGCGCCCGGGTTGTTGAAGCCCATCCGGTTGAGCAGCGCCCTGTCCGCGGGGAGGCGGAAGAGGCGGGGCGGGGGGTTGCCCGGCTGCGGCTCGGCGGTGACCGTGCCGATCTCGACGAAGCCGAAGCCCAGCGCGCCCACCGCGTTGAAGAGCGTACCCGCCTTGTCGAAGCCGGCGGCCATGCCGACGGGGTTGGGGAAGTCGATTCCCCAGAGACGGACGCGGAGCGCGGGATCGTCGACCGCGAGCGCGGCGCGAGTGAGCGAGCGGAGCGGGGCGACGGCGAGCGCCGTGTTCAGAGCCGTCGTCGTGACCTCGTGCGCCGACTCGGAGGAGAGCCGGAAGAGGGCGGCGCGGAGAAGGTCGTAGGGGCCGGGCACGGGAGCGCGGGAAAAGAGTGTGAAATCGAGCGGCCAAGCTAGCCGCGGCCTCGAACGGCAGCAAGCCCGCGCCGGTTGACGCCCGCCGCACGGAGCCGACATATTCGCCGGATCGTCCTTTCTCACCCGAGCCAGCCACGAACGTGACGCCGCTGCCGGAGAAGCCGGGTACCGGACTCCCGGATCGTCGCTTGACGAGCGAACAGTTCGAGATGGTGATCCGCCGCGCCGCCGAGCTGCAGGCGCGCGCCGCCGATGCGGGCGAGGAGGGAATGCCGGAGGCCGAGGTGATCCGTATCGGCCGCGAGCTGGGTCTCTCGGGCCAGGCCCTGAACCAGGCGCTCGCGGAGGTGAAAGGGGCGGAGGCTACCCCGCACGGCTTCCTCGACCGGTGGCTGGGCACGCCCGGCGTTCGCACGTCGCGCACCGTCCCCATCGGCGCAGACGACCTGCTGCGGCTGCTGGAGGAGTACCTCGTCCAGCGGGAGTACATGACGATCGTCCGGCGCTTCCCGGACCGCGCCCTCTACAAGCGCGACGACAGCGTGCCGGCGACGATCGGGCGCGCCACGAGCCAGATCTTCGAGCGCACCCACCCGCTGAAGCTCGGTAACATCGAAGTGGCGGTCCAGCCGCTCGAAGAGGGCTACTCCTACATCACCGTCTCGTCCGAGCTGAAGGACTATCGCCTCGGTTTCGCGGCGGGCGGGATACTCGGCGGCGGCGGCGCCGGGGCCGTCACGGCCGCGACCCTGGGCATCGCGGTCGCTCCCATTGCCGCCGTGGTGGGCGTGCCGGTGCTCGCCGCGATCGCCTACGGGATGCACGCCGGCTACGCCCAGCTCCACTCGCAGACGCTCACCAAGCTGGAATCTCTCCTCGACCGCCTCGAGCACGGTGAGATCAGGGCCGCCGTGGCGCGACGATCGCACCGCTGAAACTCCCCGCCGTCCCCCCCGTATTGTGTGCCAGCGGCGGACGCCGCGAGTCAACCATTCAACCGGCCGCAGCGTCCAATACGTTGCGGGATTGAACAGGCGGTTCGCCGGCCGGTGCCACGTCCATAGATCAGGGGAGGAAACGATGCTGGAAGGACTCGCCACACAGCGGGCGCGCCGGGAGCGCGCGCTCAACCTGGAGCTCGCGGTGCAGGGTCTGGGCCTCTACGGTCTCGCCACCCTCATGGGCCAGGTCCACGTCCCGGAAGTGGTCGCTGCCGCCACGACCCTCGTGCTCGCCAGCGCGAGCCTCTACCGCTGGCTGGAGCGCCGCTGGGAGATCAACGACATCGCGATTGGCGACTAGCAGGTAACAGCTGGTGCGCCGGGGGCCCGGACGTCGGCTGACGTCCGGGCCCCCGGCGTTTGCCCCGCAGTGCGCGCCCGGTAGCTAGCGGCTCGCGGCCGCGGTCATCAGCTCGTCCTCGTTCTCCGCCGTGGGCTCCAGCGTGTCCATGAAGGAGCTGACGGAGAAGACGGCGTTGCCGGCCCCCGGCGAGCCGTAGCCGGGGGGCGGGCGGTGGCCGTACTTCTCCATCGTCGCCTTGTAGACCTCCAGCAGGCGGATGTGGTACTCGAGGGGCGCGCCCTGCGGATTGGCCTTTCCCAGCGGCGTGGCGGGCTCGGGGCACCAGGTGGTGAAGCGCGGCGTCACGCCCCGGGACATGAAGAACTCCAGCCCCTCCTGCGTCGAGCGGATCGCCTCGTCCACCGTCTCGAACCCGTACGGCTTCGCCATCTCCACACCGGCCACGAAGTTGGGGATGACGTAGCGGGCGCCGAAGATCTCTCTCGCGTCCAGGATGCGGCGATGCCACTCCTCGCGCCCGACGTAGCGCTGCTTTCCGGGCGAGACGAGCGGGAAGAGACGGGCGTCCCACACCTCGTAGTTGGGATGGTAGATCTTGATGCCGTGCTCCTTGAAGATCCGCGCCTCCTCTTTCGGGAGCGCCTGCGCCACGACCTTGCCGATCCAGCGGTCGGGGAAGCGCTCCTCGATCGCCTGGCAGTAGCGGCCGTAGAACTCGGCCTCCCTCAGGCCGTCCACCGTCGAGGTGACGCTTCCGCCCGTCAGCGTATAGGCGCGCGACGCACCCGCGGTATCGTACTGCGCGATGATCTCCAGCGCCTCCAGCACCTCCTCGACCGGCTTGACGCCCGTGTAGGGCCGGCCCGCCTGCTTGTGCTGGCGCCAGTTGTGGTTGATGTCACAGAACTGGCACTCCTCCTTGGCGCCGAAATACTGGCAGAGGCGCAGCACCGTCAGGTAGATGAGGTAGCCCCACTGGATGGTGGGCGCGATCTCCATCACCGACTTCCCGTTCGAGAGCCGGTGCCGGTAGTACTCGGGCATCGGCGGCAGCGTGACGTCCGCGAGCGGGGCACCCTCGAGGGAGAGCCGTAGCGCGCCGTCCTCGCCTCGTGCCACCTGGTAGGGCGAGTCGGGATTGGTGCGTACCGAGACGATGGTCCGGCGCAGCTCGTAGGGCCCGCCGGTGAGGGCGACCTCCTCGGGCGGCCGGCGCAGCGCGGCCTCGCCGAGCTCCTTCAGCGGCTTCTGGTCGAAGGAGAAGATGAAATACGACTTCGGCTTGACCTCCCCCTCGTCGTTGTCCGTGAGCGCGGAGGTGTGGAAGGCGATGCCCGTGCGGAGCAGGTCTTCCTTCAGCACCGCCTCGCGCGGGATGTGCGGGAAGCGGGCGATCAGGTCTTCGAGTAGCGCGGTGCGTGTGCTCATGGGCTCCCTGCGGTGTCGATTGAGGAGCGTAAACCTAGAAGGTAGGAGCGTGGAAGGAAACACCCGCCCGTGGCCGGGGGAGAGGCCGAACGGCCCGATCGCATCGATCGAGTTCCCCGGACGGACCGAACTGCCCGGAGCGGGCCTACGAGAGCGCGCGCCGGCCCTCCGCCTCCGGCCGCTCCTGGAGCACGCGCTCGATGCGCCGATCGGGGACGAGCCAGATGAGCGCGACGGTGACGAAGAGCGCGTCGGAGATCCAGGGCCGGAAGAACGCCGCGCCGATCGCCAGGACGTAGAACACGGGCGACACCTTCCCCTTCACGTCGCCGCCCACCGCGCGCGCCAGCAGCGAGTCCGGCCCCGACACCGCGAGGATGCTCCGCTGGAGGAGCATGTAGGCCACGGCGGCCATCAGCAGGACGACTCCGTAGAGCGCCGTCGGAGCGGACGCGAAGCTGTTCTCTCCCATCCACGCCGTCACGAACGGCACGAGGGAGAGCCAGAAGAGGAGGTGCAGGTTGGCCCAGAGCACGGTGCCGTTCACCCGGTCCGTGACGTGGAGCATGTGATGGTGGTTGTTCCAGTAGATGCCCAGGTAGACGAAGCTCAGCACGTAGCTCAGGAAGACGGGGAGGAGCGGGCGGAGCGCGGCGAGGTGGACCGAGTGCGGCACTCTCATCTCCAGCACCATGATGGTGATGATGATGGCGAGCACGCCGTCGCTGAACGCCTCCAGGCGATCGGTTCCCATGGTCTCCGTCGCCGCTGAGGCGTGGATGCACCCGACGGCGGGGGCGCCGGGTGGAGTATCGCGTGACCTGGCTCCTACCGTTCCGCCGCCCGGGCGAGCCGGTCGCGCACGCCCGTCCACTCCGGCCCCTCCGGCACCTCGTCGGCGACGATGACGTCGCAGCCGGCGTCGTCCAGGCGGTGCAGCGCGGCGTAGATCTCCCGAGCATAGTCGGCTGCATCGCTCGGCATGAGGATGGGGTGTTCGAGAGGCGCGGCGAGGGGGAGGAGGAGCATGCCGCCCACGCGCCGCCCCCCTGCCACCGCCGCCCGTGCGTCGTCCGCCATCCGGTCGCGCTCGTCGCGGGGGTAGAGCCGCAGCTCCGCGCTGGGCGAGTAGTGGCGGCGCACCATGCCCGGGCCGGGGCGGGGCGCGGCGCCCGCGATCGCCTCGGGCCGCGCGAGCGGTCCCACCACCGCCTCCAGCTCCGATGGCGGGATGGTCCCGGGCCGCAGCAGCGTCGGCCGCTCCCCCGACAGGTCGACGACCGTCGACTCGATCCCCACCGACGTCGGGCCCGCGTCCAGGACCATCTCCACCGCTTCGCCCAGACCCGCGGCGACGTGCTGCGCCGTCGTCGGCGAGACGGCGGTGTAGCGGTTGGCGCTCGGCGCCGCCACGGGAATGCCCGCGGCGGCCACGAGCGCGTGCGCCACCGGGTGCGAGGGCACCCGCAGCGCGACGCTCCCCAGCCCCGCCGTGACCGCGTCCGGGATCTCCGGCCGCTTGGGCACGACGAGCGTGAGCGGGCCCGGCCAGAAGCGCCGGGCCAGGCGCTCCGCGGCCTCCGGCCAGACGGCGGCGTAGCGGCGCGCATCGTCCACGTCGGCGACGTGGGCGATCAGCGGATTGTACGCGGGCCGGCCCTTGGCGGCGAAGATGCGCCGCACCGCCACCTCGTCGAGCGCATTCGCCCCCAGACCGTAGACCGTCTCCGTCGGAAAGGCGACCAGTCCACCCTCGCGCAGGAGGCGAGCCGCCTCGCGAATCGTGCGCGGGTCGGGTGCCGCTGGATCGACGGTCACCAGGCGCACGGGACCTCCCCGACCGCTCGCGAAGGGGGTGTGGATCTTGCGCGGTACGCTCTCGAATCGTACCCCGCGGGGAGCGGCGGAGTGGCTCGCGATATGCAAAGCACGACCCACCCGAGCGGCAGATGGAAACGCATGGGAAATCGATACTTAGTGGATCAATAGCGCGCGGCAGGAGGTAATCATGTTCTGGCTCTTCGTGACGCTTCTCTGGGCGGCCATGCTGCTGTCGCCTCTCGCCCTTCTCTTCCTCTTCCTCCCGAGCGGTCGAGCGTGCCCGCGATGCGCGGCCGAGACGGTCCCGATCCAGTCTCGCCTGCTCCGACCCCTGCGCCGCATCGCCGGGATCCGGTGGTGCATGGCCTGCGGCTGGCAGGGCGTCGCCCGGCACGGCCACGCGCACGACCCGCTGCCGAGCTTCGAGGTCGTTCCGGAGGAGGCCGGCGACGCGGACGACGACGCGCCGTGGAAGAACGGTTGACGGGCTCGCATCCGTCGGGCCGTGGAGGCGCCCCGGCGGGGCGTCTCTACGACTACGCGGGGTGAGCGGCGCCCGTCCTCTCGCGCAACGCCCTCGTTCCCCCCCTGAACGCGTACGCCTCCAGCCCGGCCCGCTGCATCTGCTCGGCCGCGAACGCCGCCTGCATCCCCACGTCGCAGTAGAGCACGTAGGTGCGCTCCGGATCGAACTCCTTCAGTCGCCCCGCGATCTCCCACGGCTCCAGTCGGATGGCGCCGGGTCGATGCCACGCCTCCCACTCCTGTTCGCCCCGCACGTCGACGACGACCGCGCCCTCGGGGAGCTGGTCGATGTAGAGATACGACTCGACCAGGTCGGCGGCGCTGAGGGCGCGAAGATCGATCTCCCGCGTCGCCTCGACCGCCCGGCGCAGCACCGCCGGGTCGAGCTTGGCCTCTTCCGCCTGAGCGGAGCGCGGCGTCGCGTGCGTCACCGGATTGCCGGGCGCGATGGCGCAGTACTCCTTCACGCCGGACGAGATCTCGAAGTTGCCCACTCGCCGCGAGGTCTCGATGATCTCCCCCTTGTCGAAGCCGACCAGCGGTCGGATGACCGGGAGAGCCGACGCCCCGTCGATCGCGGCGAGGTTGTGGAGCGTCTGCGAGGAAACCTGTCCGATCGCTTCGCCCGTCACGACGGCGAGGGCGCCCGTGCCCGAGGCGATGCGCTCCGCCGCGCCGTACATCAGCCTCTTGAGCACGACCTGCCAGTACCGCGGATTGGAGCGCGCCCGGATCTCGTCGACGGGAGGGCCGAAGTCCACGACGAAGAGCCGGGGGCGGCTGCCGTAGCTCCAGCGGTCCGCGAGCACCTTCGCCACCTGGACGACCGATCTCTCGTACGCCTCGCCGGCGAGGTTGCAGAAGACGTAATCCAGCTCGACGCCGCGCTTGAGCATGAGAAAGGCCGCGACGGCCGAATCGAAGCCGCCCGAGAGGAGGCAGATGGCGCGGCCCTCGACGCCGAGCGGCAGGCCGCCGAGCCCGTCGACGCGGCCGGAGAAGAAGTAGGCCCAGTCGTCGCGGATCTCGACCTCGACCTCGACCTCGGGATTGGAGAGGTCCACGCGGGCGCCGGGGTTCAGCGCCGCGCCGAGCTCGCGCTGCACGTCGTAGGAGGAGAAGGGGTGCGTGCCCGCGCGCCGGGCGCGGACGGCGTACGTACGCCCGACGACCCGATCGGCGAAGATCTCGCGGCCGCGCTCGACGATCACGGGGAGTTCCGCCCGGCACTTCGCCTCCACGCGCGAGAGGGACGAGATGCCGGGGATGCGCGCGAGGATTTCCATCGCCTCGGGCGCGGTGGTGCGCACGAACA
>DASSTO010000139.1:0-2321 GCA_035707865.1 Longimicrobiaceae bacterium
GCCGGAGAGGCCGAAGGAGAGCCCGCCGCGCAGCTCCGCCGCCATGGCGGAGTTGGTGTTCTCCGCGTCCCCTCCCCAGTGCAGCGGGTAGCGCTGGCTCCCCGCCCAGGCGCTGCGCGCCCAGATGATGCCCTGGTCCGCCCCCTTCACGCGCTGCGTCACCTCGAAGACCGCCTTGTTGTAGCGCAGCGGGTAGAGGTTGTGCTCGTACCAGCCGGTGCGGCCCGAGGCGTAGAGGCCGTTCAGCGGCGCGCCCTCGCCGAAGTCCACCTTGATGACGCTCGCTCCGGTCTTCAGCAGGCCCGCGAGCTCGTCCTGGTACCACTTCACCGCGGCCGGGTTGCTCATGTCCAGGATCGCGTCCTCGGCCGGTAGCTCGCCGCCCGGGTTCTTCACGCTGTAGCCGTTCTCCACGATCTCCGGGTACAGCTTGTTCTTCGGGGTGAAGTACGGCAGCTGCCAGAGGCTGATGTGGAAGCCCTCCTTCGCCATGTCCGACATCAGCTTCGCCGGGTCGGGGAAGCGCTCCTTCGAGAAGGTGAAGTCGCTCTCCCAGTCGGTCTCGAACCAGCCGGTGTCGATGTGGATCACGTCGGCCGGGATCTCGTACTGGCGGAGCTTCTGAGCCACCTCCCGCACCTCGGCCGCCGACTTGTAGGTGATCCGGCTCATCCAGAAGCCGAACGACCAGAGCGGCGGCACGGGGCTGCGGCCGGTGAGCGCCGTGTACTCCTCCAGTACCTGCTTCGGGTCACCCAGGAAGACGAAGAGGTCCATCACCTCGTCGCCCGAGTAGAGCACGCCCGACTCGTCGAAGTCGTGCCCGAAGTCGAAGGTCACCGGCGCGCTCGTGTGCACGAACATCCCGTAGCCCCTGCTGCTCAGGAAGAACGGGATCGGCTTGTACTCCCGCCGCGTCTGCACGCCCATCGCGTCGCGCGTGTAGAGCACCATCTTCTGCCCGCGCTTGTTCAGCCGCGTGAAGCTCTCGCCGCCGCCGAAGATCTTCTCGTCGTGCGCCAGCTGGAAGGCCACCGCCGTGTTGCGACCCAGGTCGCGCGTGCGGCGGACGAAGGAGACGGGCGTCGGCGGGGCGTACGTGTTCGGCTCGCCGATGTTGCGCGTGCGCGTCAGCAGCCGGCCGGAGGCGTCGTAGAACTCGACGTGCCACGGGTTCCTGGTCAGCCGCACGCTCCCGCCCGTGCTCGTCCAGGTGATGGTGCTGTCCGTCCGCGTCATCTTCCACGAATGGTCCACCGGTGCGTGGCCGCCGACAAGCATCAGCGAGGCGGTGTCGCTCAGCGGCCACTCGCGCGACGAGAGCCGGATCCGCACCGTGCGCGGGGAGACGAAGGAGATGGAGAAGGGCAGCACCGGGTCGGACTGGTACTCCGTCCCCGGGAACTCGTTGCCCTGCGCCCGCACCAGGTTCGCGTCCACCTTGGCGAACGAGTAGGCGGGCACGCGCCGGTACCGGTCCCACTGGAGCTCGCCCTGGCCCGTCGCGGGGTCGAACTTCGTGACGTGGCTCGCCACGAAGTACGTCGCGTCGAGGCGCTCGAACTCCTGGCTCACGTCGACGGGGTCGCCGAGATAGCGCTGCGCGCTCGCGGTGCCGGGGATGAGCGCGCCGAGAAGCGCCGCGAAGGCGAGCCGGTACCCGCTCCGGAGCAGGCCGCGGTCGCGGAGAGTTGATCGCATGTCGCCGGTGGCAGAGAGGAGGTGAGGCCGGCCGCGGGAGCGGAGCCGGGCGAGCGAGCTTGAACCGGACGGGACCGGTTCCGGGCTGGTCGATTCCCGGCACAATGGAGCGCCTCCCACCGCGCCGCGCAAGCCCTGTCGCCGCGCCGGCTCCCGCCCGCCCAGGGGCGCTCCGGACGGGCACTCTTCCGCCCGGCCGGGGTACAGTGGTCAGCCGCCGCGGCCACCCGCCGCGTGTCGAGTTTTTTCCGCTTTCGCCCCCGAGCCGGGGTGTGGACTGAGAGATGAGCGACCAGACTCCCGAGCCGAGAATTCTACCGCGCCTGATCGAGGACGAGATGCGCGACTCGTTCATCGACTATTCGATGAGCGTGATCGTGCAGCGGGCGCTGCCGGACGTGCGAGACGGGCTGAAGCCGGTGCACCGGCGCATCCTCTACAGCATGCACGAGACGGGGCTCTCGCCCAACCGGCCCTTTCGCAAGTCGGCGACGGTGGTGGGAGACGTGCTGGGCAAGTACCACCCGCACGGGGACGCCTCGGTCTACGATGCGCTGGTGCGCATGGTACAGGACTTCAGCCTGCGCTATCCGCTCGTGGCGGGGCAGGGCAACTTCGGC
>DASSTO010000140.1:0-15869 GCA_035707865.1 Longimicrobiaceae bacterium
GACGGCGTGAACGATGCCCCGGCGCTCAAGAAGGCCGACATCGGGGTGGCGATGGGCATCCGCGGCACCGACGTGGCCAAGGAGGCCTCGGCCGTGGTGCTCCAGGACGACCGCTTCCAGACGGTGGGCGCGGCGGTGGAGGAGGGGAGGGTGATCTTCGACAACATCCGTAAGTTCGTCTTCTACCTCTTCAGCTGCAACGTGGCGGAGGTCCTGGTGATCCTCGGCGCGAGCGTGTCGGGCCTGCCGCAGCCCCTGCTCCCCCTCCAGATCCTCTGGCTCAACCTCGTCACCGACACCTTCCCGGCGCTGTCGCTGGCGGTGGAACCGGGGGAGCCGAACGTGATGCGGCGCCCCCCGCACGATCCGCGGGAGGCGATCCTCTCCGCGCGCTTCGCCCGCTCGGTCGGTTTCTACGCGCTCCTGATCACCGCCGCGACGCTCGCGGTCTTCGCCTGGTCGCTCCGCGCGCCGGACGCCGAGCCGGCCCGCGCGGTGACGGCCGCCTTCATGACCCTCGCCCTGGCCGAGATCGCTCACCTCGGGAACGCCCGCGCGCGCGAGCCGGTGCTCGGCTGGCGACCGGCGACCGCGAACCCCTGGGCGCTGGCGGCGGTCGCGCTGACCGTGGCGCTCCAGTTGCTGGCCGTCTACTTCGCGCCGCTGGCGCGGGTGCTCGGCGTCGCTCCCCTCGCGGCGCGGGACTGGCTCGTGATCGTCCCCGTGGCCCTGGTTCCCGCGGCCGTGGGGCAGGTGATCGCCTGGGCCGGCGCTTCGCGGCGGAACGGCCGGGTCAGCACCGTCTGACGAGGGGTTCGACGGCGGTGCGCCGCTCCCCGCGCCGGGCCGGGGCGACCGCCACCCCCGCCGGTGCGGGGGCGAACGGGCTTCTCCCTACACGGATCACCGGCTTCTCCCCCTCCGCCCAGCTCGCACGGGCGCGGTATCCTGCAGCAAGAGGACCACGACGACCGGAGGGAGGGAGATGGCGCGTCCGCACCGGTTGGAGCCACGGCAGGAGAGCGTCGCGCCGCCCGCGGCGCCCTTCGCGGGCACGGCGGTGGCGGCGGGTCCGGCAGCCGCATCCGGGTACCCGCGGCGCGCCGCGACGTGGACCATCGTGGGGCTGGGGATCACGATCGCCATCGCCCTCCTTCCCTTCGGGGTGGGACTGCTCGGCGCCGCGGCACTGTACGTGGTGTGCGCTCCCGCCCACCGGTCGTTGACGCCGCTCATCGGCGCACGGGCGGCGGCCGCCCTCGTGCTGCTGGGCGCGCTGATCCTCATGCTGATCCCGGCCGCCGTGCTGTTGACGCTCGCAATGGACGAGGCCCCGGCGATCCTGAGGGCGCTGCCGGCCGGTCCCCTTTCGGAGCACCTGGCCCGGCTCCGGGTGGGCGGCGTCCAGGTGGGATCTCACCTCCTCGCCGTGAGCGACGCGCTGGTCACCTGGGCGTCGCAGCGTCTGGTGCTGGTGTTCGGCAGCATCGCCCGCACCGTCCTCAACCTGGTCATCGCCTTCTTCGGGCTCTACTACCTCCTGGTCGCGCGCCGCGGGACGTGGGAGCGCGCGAGGCGGTACCTGCCGTTCTCGCCCGCGAACGCCGATCGCCTCCGCGCCCGCTTCTACAGCGTCACCGAGGCCACCCTTCTTGGCGTGGTGCTCACGGCACTGCTGCAGGGCTCGCTGGTCGGAGGGGGCTTCTGGCTGGTCGGGCTCCCCAACGCGCTGTTCTGGGGGATCGTCACCGGCCTGGTGTCCGTGCTGCCCGTGCTCGGGAGCGCGATCGTCTGGTTCCCCGGAGTCCTGGTACTCGTCTTCGCCGCGCGCTACGGCGCGGCCGTCGGCCTGGCGGTCATCGGCGGCGGGATCGCGTCGAACGTCGACAACCTCGTGCGCCTGGCGGTCTTCAAGCGCGTCTCGAACATCCACCCCATGATCACCCTGGTGGGCGCGTTCGCCGGCGTGCGGTACATGGGCCTGGTCGGGGTGCTGCTCGGTCCGCTGGCCATCAGCTACTTCTTCGAGCTGCTACGGGTCTACCGGGACGAGCACGAGGGCACTGGCCCGACGGGCGGGGCGCCGGCGCCGCGAGAGCGCGGGAGCGCTCCCGGCAGCGGGGAGAGCGCCAACCCGCGCTGAAGCACCATTCACGGAGGCGTACCATGGAGATCACCTTCCTGGGGGCGACGGGGACGGTCACCGGATCGAAGACTCTCGTGACGACCGGCTCGCGCACCGTGCTGGTGGACTGCGGCCTCTTCCAGGGGCTCAAACAGCTCCGGCTGCGCAACCGCCAGCCCTTCCCGGTGGACCCGGCGAGCATCGACGCCGTGGTACTCACCCACGCGCACCTCGACCACTCGGGCTACCTACCGCTCCTGGTTCGGGAAGGTTTCCGGGGCCCCGTCTACTGCACGCCCGCCACGCACGATCTCTGCGGTATCCTGCTCCCGGACAGCGGCCACCTCCAGGAGGAGGAGGCCGAATTCGCCAACCGCCACGGCCATTCGAAGCACCACCCCGCGCTGCCGCTCTACACGCAGCAGGACGCGGTGGAGTGCCTGGAGAGCTTCCGGGCGGTGCCCTTCGGCGAGGAGATCGACCTCGGCGGCGACCTCTCGGCCCGCCTGCTGCCGGCGGGGCACATCCAGGGCGCGGCGATGGCGTTGCTGCGGGGCGACGGGACGTCGATCCTCTTCACGGGGGATCTCGGCCGTCCACACGACCCGCTGCTGCCCCCACCGGCGATCGTCCGGGAGGCGGAATACCTCGTGCTGGAGTCCACGTACGGCGACCGGCTGCACGAGGCGGCGGACCCGGTGGAGCAACTGGGCTCGATCATCCGTCGTACCAGTCGGAGGGGCGGGGTGGTGCTCATTCCGGCTTTCGCCGTCGGTCGGACGCAGATGCTGCTCTACCTGCTCTATCGGCTGGAGGCGGCGGGGCGCATCCCCGGGTTGCCCATCTTCGTGGACAGCCCGATGGCGGCCTCTGCGATCGAGATCTTCGGGCGCCACCCGGAGGAGCACCGCCTGAGCCCGGCGGAGTGCCGGGCGGTGTGCGGCGTGGCTCGTGCCGTGGAGTCGGTGGAGGAGTCCAAGGCGATCGACCGGATGCGCGCGCCGCGCGTGATCATCTCGGCGAGTGGAATGGCGACGGGAGGCAGGGTGCTGCATCACCTGAAAGCGTTCGCGCCCGAGCCGAGGAACTCGATCGTCTTCGTCGGGCACCAGGCGATGGGGACGCGCGGGGCCGCGATGCTGGGCGGAGCGCGTTCGGTGAAGATCCACGGGCAGTACGTGCCGGTGCGCGCCGAGGTCGCGGTACTCGACAACCTCTCGGCGCACGCCGACGCGGCCGAGATCCTCGACTGGATGCACCACTTCGAGGAGCCCCCGCGCGAGACCTTCCTCGTGCACGGCGAGCCGCAGGCCTCCGACGCGCTCCGCCTGCGGATCGAGGAGACCCTCGGGTGGACGGTGCGCGTGCCGGAGTACCGGGAGCGGGTGGTGCTCGGCGACGTGCCGGCGGCGGCGCCCCCCGTCGGGCACGCCGCGGCCGCCGCTCCGGAGTGAGGACCACGGCGAAAGGAGACGACATGGACGCGGTCGACGGGATCCGCCTGGACAGGGTCGTGACGGCGGTGGACTTCCACGAGAGCTCGCGGGCCGCCGCGCTCTGGGTGATGCGCCACTTCGCCCCGGCGGCGCGGCACGAGCTCGTGCACGTCGTGGATCTGCCCGAGCTCCCGGCTCCGCTACGGGGGCTGGGGGCCGACCGGGAGGAACTCCGCCTCGCGGCGCGGGAGGGCGCACAGCGCCGGCTCGACGAGCTGGCGGCGCTGGGGGAGGGCGCGCGTGTGGGGACCCACGTCCGGGAGGGAAGGCCCGCCCGGGAGATCGTCCACCTGGCCGATGAACTCGGTGCCGATATCGTCGTCGTGGGCCAGCAGGGCCCGACGCACGGCGTGCGGGTGCTCCTGGGCAGCACGGCCGAGCGGGTGCTCTTCCGCTCCCCGATCCCGGTGCTGGTCGCGCGGAAGGTCGGCGGCGCGCCGCCGCGCCGACTGTTCGCGGCGGTCGATCCCTCCGACGTCGCCGACGACGTGCTGGCCTGGACGCGCGCGCTGATCGAGCACTTCGGCGCCACGGCCACCCTGCTCAGCGTGGTCGACCGCGTCCTGCTGGCCGACGAGCTGACCGGTCTGCCCACGGCGGAGATGCTCCAGCGCCTGGTGGACGAGGCGACGCCGGCGATGCGCAGCTGGCTGGAGGCCGCGATCGACCGGACCGGCCTGGAGCGCAGCGCCGTCGAGGCCACGGTGCGGGTCGGGGACCCGACCCACGAGATCATCGCCGGCGCGGCGCGCGACGGCGCGCAGCTCCTGCTGCTCGGGAGCAAGGGCGGCGACGTGGCACGGACGACACTGATCGGACGGATCCTGAACAAGGTGGTGCGCGCCGCTCCGTGCTCGGTGCTCGTGGTGACGAGCGGCAGCGGCGGCGGTCTTCAACGGACGAACCGAGGGGAGGTCTCGAGCGATGCTGAGCCATGACGAGGCGCTACGGCTGAATCAGGAGCTGGCCGGCACGAAGGTCCTGAGCGTGTACCTGAACGCGGAGGAGACCGACCCCGCGGAGCGCCGGGCGTGGCGCGTCCGGCTGAACGGGATGCTGAAGGGCCTGGAGGAGGCGCTGGCGGCCGCGCCCGAGGCGGAGCGGGAGGCGGTGCGCGAGGCGGCGGCGCTCCTCCAGCAGGCGCTGGAGCCGGTCGAGGGACTGCTCCCGGGGCGCGGCTGGGTCGGCTTCGCGACGCCGGACCGGCTGTGGTACGCCGGGCCCTCGGCGGTTCCGATGCCGGACCTGGCGCGGTGGGAGAACGGCGCGCACGTGTCGCCGTACGTGCGCGCGCTGAAGCAGTCCCGGCCCGTGACGGTCGTCGTCGCGGACAGCCGGCGCGCCCGGGTCCTGCGCTACCTGCACGGGGCGTTGCACGAGGAGGCGGCGTTCTCGTCGGAAGCCGCGGGCGCGGAGGGCACGTCGGGCGCCTCGAAGCGCGCCGCCACCCACTCGGGCGTGCGGGGCGAGCCGACGGGGGACGTCGCGCGCCGGAGCCGGGAGGCGTCGACGCAGCGCATGCTCCGGGAGGTGCTGGGCGCGGTAGCGCAGCCGGTGAGCGAGGGGCACCTGCTGGTGGCGGCCGGCGATCCGGCGACGACGGCCGCGCTGCTTCGCGCGCTCCCGGAGCGGGCGCGCACGCGCGCCATCGAGGCTCCCGGGGTTCACGCCGACGCCACGCCGGCCGAGCTGAAGGAGGCGATCGAGGCGGCGGCGTCGGCCCTCTCGGCCCGGCTCCAGCGCGCGCTGGTCCACGAGGTCGTCGACGCGACGCGGTCCGCGGGTCGCGCATGCCTCGGGCGAGAGCCGACCGAGCGCGCCCTGCAGGCCGGCGCGGTGGACACGCTGCTCTTCGCGCGCGCCTTCGCACGCGCGGACCCGGAGGCCGCGGAGCGTCTCGTGGACCGCGCCCTCGAGCAGGGGGCGGCCGTGGAGGAGGTCTCCGACGCACTCGCCCGGGAGCTGGGCCTCGACGGAGGGATCGGAGCACGCCTGCGCTACGTCGCGTGACCGACCCGGCTCGTCAGCCGCGGCACCGGCGGCTCAGTACCACGACCGAGCGCGCGCGTACCCGGTACTCGGCCGAGGCGAGGGGTACTTCCGCGCCCGCGGCCCGGATGTCGTCGGGGGCCGCCAGCGCGGTGTCGACCGTCCGTCGCCAATCACCCCGGGCGCCGTCCTGAACGGTGAAGTCCAGGTCGTCGGGCGAGGAGTTGACCATGACGTAGAGATCACAGTCCGCCTCGCGGGCGCCGCGCAGGCAGTACGCGAGCTCTCGCGACTCGGGTCCGAACTCCGGCACCGGCCCGCGGCCGTACCAGCTCACGTCCTCCCGCCAGAACCGGCTGCGCCCGATCGCGGGGTGGGCTTTCCGGAACGCGATCGCCTCGCGGAAGAAGCGGTGTACCTCCGCGTGCGTCGCCAGGCGACCCCAGTCGAGCCAGCTCGTGGGGTTGTCCTGGTTGTAGGGATTGTCGTTTCCGCCCTGCGTCTGCAGGAATTCATCGCCCGCTCGCAGCATGGGCACGCCGTTGGCGAGCAGGAGTAGGATGCAGTAGTTCTTGGCCTGTCGCGTACGCAGCGCGCGCACGTCCTCCGGCACGCCGTCGTCCCCCTCCCAGCCGCAGTTCCAGCTGTGGTTCTCCTGTGGCCCGTCCGCGTTGGCCTGCCCGTTGGCCCAGTTCCGCTTCTGCTCGTACGAGACGAGGTCGTAGAGGGTGAAGCCGTCGTGGCAGGTGAGATAGTTGATGCTCTGGCAGGGGCGGGCGGCGTGCATCAGGTCGTCGGGGAAGACGTCCGCGCTGCCGTAGAGGCGCGTGGCGAGCGCGGCCGCGAGACCGGCGTCGCCGCGGACGAAGCGGCGCACGTCGTCCCGGAAGTGGTCGTTCCACTGGGCCCAACGCGGGCCGGGGAAGGTCGGGCCCAGCTGGTCGGTACCGGCGCTGTCCCACGGCTCGGCGATGAGGCGCACGCGGTCGAGCACGGGATCGGCGCTGATCTGTGCGATGATTCCCGGGCGCCTCAGGTCGACCGCCCCTTCGTCGTCGCGCGTGAAGACCGAGGCGAGGTCGAAGCGGAAGCCGTCGACGTGCATCTCTTCCACCCAGTAGCGCAGGCTGTCCAGGATGAGCTCCCGCACGTGCGCGTTCGCGGAATGGATGGTGTTGCCGGTGCCCGAGTAGTCGGAATAGGGGTGGTTGGGATCTCCCGAGATCAGATAGTAGGTGCTGTTGTCGATCCCCTTGTAGCTGTAGACGGGGCCGTCCGGGCCGCCCTCGGCGGTGTGGTTGTAGACGACGTCGAGGATCACCTCGATGCCCGCCGCGTGCAGCGCGCGTACCATCTCCTTGAACTCGCGACGCTGCGCGCCGCCGCGCGTGGCGAAGCCGGAGTGCGGGGCGAAGAAGCTCAGGGGCATGTAGCCCCAGTAGTTGCCTTCCTGCGGATCCCACTGGAAGACGGGCATCAGCTCGACGGCGGTGACGCCGAGCTCCACGAGGTAGGGAATCCTGTCGATGAGGCCGGTGTACGTCCCGCGCCGCTCCGGCGCGACGCCGGAGCTCTCGTGCGCGGTGAAGCCGCGAACGTGGAGCTCGTAGATGATCAGCTCCGACTCGTGCCGGGGCGCGGTGTCGGCTCCCCACGAGAACTCCTCGTCGTCGTGGATCACCCCGAGGGGGGCTCGCCCCGCGTTCGAGCCCGGGTGCATCGCCGCGCCGCGCTCGAAGGCCGGCGGGAAGAAGACCCCGCGGGCATACGGGTCGAGCAGGATCTTCTCCGGGTCGAAGGCGTGCCATTCGTAGCGGCCCCGCGGCTGCGGGCCGGAAACCGCGTAGGCGTAGTAGAGCGCGTCGCGGGCCTCTCGCTCGGGGACGCGGCAGTGCCACATCCGGCCGGACTTGTGGAGGCGCGCGTCCAGGTCGTAGGTGAGGACGGGCGTCTCCACGTCGCGCGCGGAGTAGAGGAGCAGCCGGACGGACTCGGCGTGCTTGGAATAGAGGGCGAAGTTGAAGGCGCGCTCACCCTCGATCCAGGAGACGCCCTGCGGCGCCGGCTCTCCCTCGCGGCTTCGCCAGCTCCCCGCTGGCCGGTCGCACTCCGCCCCACCGGGGCTCCCGGGCGTGGAGCCGTCGGGCGGGCTCTCGAGCTGCGTCATGGGCGGGCTCTCCCCTGCGAGTCGTCGACGAACCACGGCCGATCCCGGCCGTCACCAATCTCGGCCCGCCGACGTGGCGGTGGCGTCGGGAGATCCCGAGGGCGGTCGTCGGAGAATCCGCGACTCCCGGTTCTCCCGACGCCACCGACTCATCCCCTCGGACAGCCGGGCTCGCGCGCGGCGCCGACATTGGGCGACGGGGCGCCCGGTAACCCCGACGGGAGCGCCGACCCGCCGTCCGCGGGGGCAGCTCCCGACCGGGCGTTCGGAGGAGCTAGCCGATCATGAGTGGTACGATTCTCGTCGCCACGGACGGAAGGCCGGATGCCGACGGCGCCGTGCGCGTCGGAGCCGCCCTGGCGGAGCGCGAGGCCGGCGCGGCGGTGGAGCTCGTCGCGGTCCTCGTCCCGCGGGAGTTCAGCGCGCTCGCGCCCTCGGCGCCCGTGCCCGACGGGTACGTGGTGCTGCAGGACGCCCAGGCGCGCGACCTCCAGCTCGCGGTGGGCCGTCAGCTGGCCCGGGTCGGCCGGCCGGAGGCCGGGCTGGCGACCCGGGTGGAGGTGGGCTCGCCCGCCAGCGCGATCGCGGAGCGGGCCCGCGCCGCGGACGCGTCGATCCTCGCGATGGGAAGGCAGCCACTCGCGCTGGCGCACGCATCGGCGCGTGGCGACACGGCGCTGCAGGTCGTGCGGCTCTGCCCGGCCCCCCTCCTCATCGTCCCGCCCGACGCGACGGAGCCTCCCCGGTCGGCTCTCGCGGCGATCGACTTCGGGCCGCTCAGCGCGCGGGCCGCCTGGGGCGTCGCCGCGACGCTCCCGGAGGGTGGGCACCTCTACCTGCTCCACGTCACGTGGGAGGCGACGGAGACGGAGGCGCTCCCCAGCCTGGGGGGATGGAAGCGCGAGTACGACGAGCGGGCCGAGGCCCGTCTCGAGGCGCTCGCCCGCGAGGTCGCGGCCGCTCTTCCCGTGCAGGCGCGGGCTATCCTCGCCCGCGGCGACGTGGCGCACGAGGTCCTCGCGATCGCCGATCGCATGAACGTCGACGCCGTCGCGGCGGGCCGTCAGGGCGGCGGCGCAGGGGCACGGGTGCTCGTCGGAACGGTGGCCACCGCACTGGTACGCCGCGGCCGTCGGACGGTGATGGTGGTGCCGCCGACGGCCGCGGAGGCCGAGTCGTCGAGGCCTTGACCTCGCGACCCTACCCTTCCTCTCCGATCCGCGCCTTGCACTCCAGGCAGTAGCGGCTGTGCGGGACGAATTCGAGCCGGGTGAGCGGAATCTCGCGCCCGCACGCCTGGCAGCGGCCGAAGCCGTCCGGGTCCTCGTTCAGCCGCTCCAGCGCCTCGTCGATCCGGCTCAGATAGCGGCGCTCCCGCTCCGCCAGCGCGAGCGTCTGCTCGTGCGCGATGGCCGAGGTGGCGAGGGAGGCCGGGTGGAGCGGACGGCCGAAGCCGCCCTCGCCCTCCGCCCGCTCCGCCTCGCTGGCGGGCGGCCGGAGCTGATCGAGCGAGCGCAGAATCCGCCCGCGTTCCCGCAGGAGCAATCTCTCGATGTGGTGCAGCTGAGCAGTCGTCATCTCGGCCTCTGGACGTGGTCTCGGGATCGTGGTCCTCGCGAGCGGCGCCGGGTGATCCGCGGTCACTCCAGCAGGGACGCCGCGGGCCGGGGCTCCGGCTCGTCGCCCCCTCCCGTGCTGCCCGCGGCCGCCGGGGCCCTCGGGTAAGCGACCTCGAAGACCGGCGGCACGAGGAGGACGGGGCACTCCGCCCGCCGCGCCACCTCCGACGCCACGCTCCCGATCAGCGTGCGTCCGAGGGCGCTGCGACCGTGCGTGCCGAGCACCAGCAGATCCGTCCCGGAGCCGGCCCTGCGGAGAATCTCGGCGGCGGGGGAGGTGTGCTGGGTGACCTCCACGCGCGCCCGCAGCCGGACCGCCGCAGGCACGCCCGCGCGGGCCGTGGCGACCTGGTCGCGGAGCCGTGCCGCCACCCACTCCCGGTTCGGCGCCGCGAGATCGATCGCTCCCAGGAGCGGGATCACGTGGAAGGCGAGAACCTCCGTCGGCTCCCCGTCCTCCGCGGTCGGGGGCAGGCCGAGCGCCGTGGCCCAGGTGAACGCCTCGGCCAGGGCCAGTTCGGAGTGCCGCGAGAGGTCGGTGGGCACGAGCACCCGGCGGAGCGGAAGCGGGACCGGTCCGCGGACGATGAGGCAGGGCGCCTCGCTGGTGCGGACCAGACGGTCCGCGGTCGTCCCGAGCAGATGGTCGCCGAGGTCGCGCCCGCGGTTCGCCCCGATCACGATCAGGTCGGCGCCGACCTCGCGGGCGCGCTCCCGGATCGCACGGTGCGGCGCGTCGAGCGCGGTGTGCGCGCTCTTCGCGGCCTGGCGCGTCGCGGTGCGCCGCAGCTGCTCCGCCAGCGCCAGGCGGGCCGTCTGGAGGCGCGCCTCCACGTCGAGCGCGCCGTCGGCGGCTCCCGGGAGGTGCAGGGGCGGTGGCTCCAGCACGTGGATCACGTGGAGCACGGCCCCGCTGAGGGAGGCGATCTCGGCGGCGGCGCGCAGCACCTCGTCCGAGGACTCGGAGAGGTCGCTGGCGATCAGGACCGAGCGTATCGGCAGAGGCATGAGTTCCTCCTCTCGGGAATCGGTGACTCGCAGAAGCTGGGTAAGAGGATAGGAAGGGCGGGGCGCCGCGTCAGTCGGGATATGCTGGGTCGAACCGTAGGGGGTTCGGAGGGAGCGCCGGCACGGGGGATCGGTCCCACGGAATCGAGGTTCCCCTCGCGCGGGGACGGTGAATGCCCGACAGACCTCCGGCCCCGCCGCGCCGATCTTCTGTGCGGGCGGGCGCCGGGTGCTGTGACGCGCCGCGACCGGACGAGCGGAGGACACGATGATTCTCGAGCGGTTCTACGACGAGAAGCTGGCGCAGGCGAGCTACCTGATCGGCTGCCCGAAGACGGGCAGCGCGCTCGTGGTGGACGCCAATCGGGACGTCGACCCGTACGTCCGTGCCGCGGAGGCGCGGGGGCTGGAAATCACGCACGTCACGGAGACGCACATCCACGCCGACTTCGTCTCCGGCTCGCGAGATCTGGCGGAGCGGACCGGGGCGAAGCTCCACCTCTCCGACGAGGGCGGCGACGCGTGGCGGTACGCCTTCGCCGCCGCATCGGGCGCGGTGCTGCTGCGGCACGGCGACGTCTTCCTGGTGGGCGACGTCCGCGTCGACGTGCTGCACACGCCCGGGCACACGCCCGAGCACCTGAGCTTCCTGGTGACCGATGCGGCGGCCGCGGACCGACCCATGGGCGTGCTCACGGGCGACTTCGTCTTCGCGGGCGACGTCGGGCGGCCGGACCTGCTGGAGAAGGCCGCGGGCGTGGCGGGCAGCATGGAGGAGAGCGCGCGAACGCTCTTCCGCAGCCTTCAGCGCCTCAAGGCGCAGCCGGATTATCTGCAGATCTGGCCCGGGCATGGCGCGGGCAGCGCGTGCGGGAAGGGGCTGGGCGCGGTGCCGCAGAGCACGATCGGGTACGAGCGCCTGTTCAACCCCGCCTTCGCGATCGAGGACGAGGACGAGTTCGTCCGCTCGGTCCTCGCGGGTCAACCCGAGCCGCCGAAGTACTTCGCCCGGATGAAGCGGATCAACCGGGAAGGTCCGCGCCCGCTGGACGGCTTTCATCGCCCGCAGCGCCTGGCCGCGGCGCGCCTCGCCGCGTTGATCGACGAGGGCGGGCTCGTGATCGACGTGCGGCCGGCGGCCGAGTTCGCGCAGGGCCACGTGCCGGGAGCGATCAGCATCCCGCTGAACCGGAGCTTCACCACCTGGGCCGGCTGGCTGATCCCTGACGACCGCGACTTCCATCTCCTCCTCGACGACGGCTGCGCGCACTGCCTGGACGAGGCGGTGCGCGACCTGGCGATGATCGGCCTGGACCGCGTGGCGGGCTACTTCGGAGTGGAGGTGCTCGAGGCCTGGAAGGCGGACGGGCGCGCGCTGGGGACGCTGGCGCAGATCACCTCCGGCGCGCTGGCGGCGAAACTCGCCGAGGGGAGCGTAACGGTGCTCGACGTTCGGGGAGCGGCGGAATGGGAGGCGGGGCACCTGCCCGGGTCTCGGAACATCCCGCTCGGGTACCTGACGGACCACCTGGAGGAGCTGCCGCGCGCGGAGCTCATCGTCCTGCAGTGCCGGAGCGGAGCCCGCTCGGCGATCGGGGCGAGCCTGCTCCAGGCCGCGGGCTTCCGGAACGTCGTCAACCTCGCGGGCGGCTACCTCGATTGGCGGACGAGCGGTTACCCCTCGGAGCCCGGGACGGAGTGATCGCCGGCGCGGCCCGTCACCGGCCGCGCTCGACCGCCGCGAGCACCCGCTCGATCCGGTCTCGCACCACGTTCGCGACCGGGGCGATGGAGGCGTTGCCACTGAGCGCGAGCGCCTCGACCGGGTCCATCGCCGCCACGACGCTCGTCCCCGGCTCGTCGCCGGCGTAGACGATCAGGTTGCAGGGGAGCAGCAGCCCGATGTCGAGATCCGCCGCGAGCGCGCGGTGCGCGAGCGGCGGGTTGCACGCCCCGAGGATCAGGTAGGGTCGGAAGTCCACGTCCAGCTTCTTCTTCAGCGTAGCCGCGACGTCGATCTCGGTGAGCACGCCGAAACCCTCGTTCGCCAGCTCCTCCCGCGTGCGCTCGACGGCGCGCTCGTAGGGGAGATCCACGGTGACGCCGATGCCGTAGCGACTCGTCTGCCGTACCATGTCGACCTCCAGTGTGATCGCCCCGTCGCCACCGGACCTCGGCGCCGGCGCGATGCCGAGAGGCCGCCAGGTGGGCAGCGCCCACCTGGCGGCATCGCTCAGACCAGCTCGAACAGCTCGGGCGTGACCTTCAGCTCGTTCGTCACCCGCTCCACGCCCGGGGCGGACCACGCGGCCCATTCGGCCTCGTCGCACTCGTCGAGGCTGGTGACGCTACCCTTGAGCGTGACCCGGCTGCCGTCCACCTCCACCTTCACGCCTTTCGCGTCCAGCTCCGCGCTGCGGCGGAAGCGTTCCTCGATGCGGTGCTGGATGTCGGTCGGGCTCAGCCGGGCTCTGATCTCGATGCGGTTGACCACGCCCTTGACCCCCGTGAGGCTGTGCACGGCCCGGAAGGCGGCGTCCCTCTGGTAGTACCACTCGACCTCACCCTCCAGCGTGACCCAGCCGCGCGAGACCGTCACACGCACCTTGTTCTCCGGCACCGTGGTGTGCCACGTCAGCGCGTGGAGCGCCGCCTCGGCGATCTCCGTGTCGTCGCGCTCGTGGCTGCTCGGCAGGCGGATCTCCAGGTCGTTGGCGATGCCATGCACCCCCTTGACCCGCTTCACCGCCTTCTCGGCGTTCATCCGCTGCAGGTAGCTCTGCACGTGGCCGCTGAGGGTCACCACACCGCCCTCGACGGCGACGCGGATGCCGCCGGGGGCGATCGACGGCTCCCACTGCAGCTCCTCCCGTACGTCCTTCTGCAGCTCCTGGGACGTCTTCATCGCGTCCTCCTCTGAGTGGAGAGAGTGCCTCTGCGCCCCCGCGCCGCCGGCCCTCCAACCGACGGTGCGCGGGCATGCTTCCGGGTGGCGCCACGACCGCCGCGGCGCCACCCGGAAGCATGCACCCGCCGGCGCCGCGCGCCCGTCGGGAGACTGCGGGAGAACGTGTGGGAGAGGGTCGGAGCATCCCTGCCCGGCAGAGCGTTCCGTTCTCCCCGCACGGACGCCGCCGCGGCTCATGACGGTCGATCGTCTTTCCACGGAGCGCCATCCGGCCGCGGGGAAGGTCTGGCCGGACCGGAAGAGATCGCCCCGTCGAGCGATTCGACGCGCACACGCGGGAGGAGGTCGCGCACCTGCGCTTCGTCCCCGAGCCGGGTGCCGGGCGTGGCCGCCGTCGCCGCGCCCGCGGCGGCACCCAGCCGGAGTCCCGCGGGAATCGGGTCTCCGCGCGCCAGCGCGACGGCGAGGCCCGCCACGAGAGAATCGCCCGAGCCGATGGTGCTGCGCAGCTCCACCTCCGGAGGCTCCACGCGCCACGCATTCCCGTCATCGGACACGCACACCGCCCCTTCGGCTCCCCTGGAGATCACCACGTGGGGGATGCCGCGCGCCGCCAGGTCGCGGGCGCCCTCCAGCACCGCCGCCTCGTCGGTCAACGGCCTCCCGAGGAGTTCGGCGGCCTCGGAGGCGTTCGGCTTGATGAGGTCGGGTCCGGCCTCCGCGCCGAGGCGCAGCGCCTCGCCCGCGGCATCCAGGATCACCTTCACACCGGCCGCGTGGGCGAGACGAACGTAGGCGGCGTAGGTATCGTCCGGAGCGCCCGGCGGCAGGCTGCCGGCGAGCACGAGGACCCTGCCGGCCTGGAGCCAGAAGCGAAGCATCTCCCACAGGGTGGTGAGATGCTCGCGGCCGACCAGGGGCCCCGGTCCGTAGAAGCAGGTGGTACGCACGCTCGCTCGCTCGACGACGGTGGTGTTGATGCGGGTCTGGCCCGGCACCCGCACGAAGTGACTCTGCACCCCCTCGCTCTCCAGCGCACGCTCCACGAGGTGCCCGACTTCGCCCGCGAGAAATCCGAAGGCGATGGTCGGCCAGCCCAGCCGGTGCACCATCCGCGAGGCGTTGATGCCCTTTCCCGCCGGATCGAGCTGTTGCTCGCGGAAGCGGTTCACCTCACCGTCGCGCAGCCGCTCGAGGACGATCGTCTGGTCGACGGCCGGGTTGAGGGTCAGGGTGAGGATCATGGCGGTGAGGTGAACGGGGAAGACGGCCCGGCTGCGACCGGAGCGGGGCCGTCCGGGGAGCAGCGCGTCATCCGCCGGGGCGGCTCTCCGCGCCGTTCGTGAGCGTCACACGGGAAGGCTGCGTTCGCCGGTGCCGCGCGTCCGTCGGGAGACTGCGGGCGCGCATGTCGGAGAGGATGGGAGCATCTCTGCCCGACAGATCTCTCCATCTCTCTCCGACGGATCCCTCCCGGCCCCGGCGCCATCGTACCGGGCCGGGATCGGCCGGTTCGGCCGGAGGCGCCGTACACGAGAGATCGAGAGCACGAGGACCGAGATGGAACCGACCCGCCCGGCCACGCTGCCGGAGACGATGACGGCGATGGTCCTGCGCCGGCCCGGAACGGCGCTCGAGCGCGCCGAGCTGCCGCGTCCACGGCCGGGCCCCGGCCAGCTCCTGCTGCGGGTGCTCACGTGCGGCGTCTGCAGGACGGACCTGCACGTGGTGGACGGCGAGCTGCCGGACCCGAAGCTCCCGCTCGTGCCCGGGCACCAGATCGTCGGCGTGGTGGTCGGGGCGGGCGCGGGCGTCGGCCGCTTCTGGACGGGAGACCGGGTGGGCGTGCCGTGGCTGGGTTGGACGTGCGGCACCTGCGAGTACTGTCGCCACGGCCTCGAGAACCTCTGCGATCGGGCGCGCTTCACGGGCTATCACATCGACGGCGGCTTCGCGGGATACGCCGTCGCGGACGCGCGATACTGCTTCGCCCTGCCGGCGCGGTACGGGGACGCCGAGGTCGCGCCGCTGCTCTGCGCCGGCCTGATCTCCTACCGCTGCCTGCGATTCACGGGTGAGGCGCGGAGGCTCGGGCTCTACGGGTTCGGCGCCGCGGCTCACATCGCGGCGCAGGTCGCCCGCCACCAGCGACGGGAGGTCTACGCCTTCACCCGTCCCGCCGACGTGGCCGGCCAGCGCTTCGCCCGCGAGCTGGGCGCCGCGTGGGCGGGGGGCTCCGCCGAGCTCCCGCCCGAGCCCCTCGACGCCGCCATCATCTTCGCTCCGGCGGGCGAGCTGGTTCCGAGCGCGCTGCGGGCGGTGCGGAAGGGCGGCACCGTCGTCTGCGGCGGTATCCACATGAGCGACATCCCTTCCTTCCCCTACGAGATCCTCTGGGGCGAGCGCGTCGTCCGCTCGGTGGCCAACCTCACGCGCGCCGACGCGGAGGAATTCCTCCCGCTGGCCGCCCGCGCCGGGGTGCGTACCGCGGTCCGGGAGTACCCGCTGGAGAAGGCGAACGAGGCGCTCGACGATCTGCGCGCGGGGCGGGTGCAGG
>DASSTO010000141.1:0-8881 GCA_035707865.1 Longimicrobiaceae bacterium
GATATTACGTACAGAGCGCTCTGTACGTAATATCACACCGCGTAACCGGAAGTCAACCTTATTTTATTACGTCGATGTACAATAATGCCAAATATCCGACGGTACGGGCTATTCCGTGGCCAGCTCGGTGAGGGCGCGGACGGCCACGGCGAAGGCGGGCAGCGGGAGCGACTCGGCGGCGCGCAGCTCGTCCAGGATCTCGCGGTAGTGGAGCGTCTCGCGGGTGCGGGCGTTCTCGTAGTCGGCGAGGCTGCGGAGGACGCCCTCGGCGGTGTTGGCCATGACGCGGCCGCTGATGGCACGGTGGGCACGGCCGACGTCGGCGAGGAGGGCCTGGCCGAGGCGGCGCTGCCAGGGGTCCTCGCCGATGCAGGCGCGGATGGCCCGCTGGAGCCAGGTGATGGAGAGCTGCTCGGAGACGGTGTAGTAGGCGCGGGCCGTCTCGACCGCGTCGGTGTGGGACTCGTGGGCGATGCGGAGGATGTCGAGGAGCTCGGGGAGGAAGCGCAGGGTGATGATGCGCGCGGCGAGGAGCTCGTCGACGCCGAGCTCGCGGAGCTCCTCCATGCGCTGGTGAAAGAGGGCGCGGTCCTCGCCGGTCACGATGGCGGCGAACTCGCCGCGCAGGCGGGCGAGGCCCTCGAGGTGGTCCTCGATGGCGAGGGCGGGGGAGATGGCGGGCTCGACGTTGTTGAGCACCCACCGGGTGGTCCGGTCGAGGACGCGGGCGAGGCCGAAGATCCAGCGGTAGATGGCCTCCGCGGGGTGGGTGTCCTCGAGGGCGAGGAGGTCGGCGCGGATCTCGGCGGCGCCGGAGATGCGGCTGGCGATGAGCCAGGCCCAGACGACCTCGCGCACCTCGCGCCCCGAGTCGCGGGCGACGCGGAAGAGGAAGGCGGCGCCCATGAGGTCGACGAGGTCGTTCACGAGGTGGGTGGTGATGATCTCGCGCCGCAGGCGGTGCTGCTGCAGCCGCTCCCCGCCGACGGCCTCGACGGCCTGGGGCGGGAAGTAGCCGACGAGGTACGGGAGGGTGGCGGGGTCGTCGGGGAGGTGCGACTCGAGGACCCGCGCCCCCGCGCCGAGCTTGGCGTAGGCCAGGAGGACGCAGAGGGTGGGGCGGACGAGGCCGAGCTCCTCCTCCGCGCGCTCGGCGAGCTGCTCGCTGGTGGGCATGCCCTCCGCGCCCCGCACGAGCACGTGCTCGCGCTCCAGGGTGGCGATGAGGGCGGCGAAGTCGGCGAGCTCCTCGCGACTGCGCGCCTCGTCGAGCGAGACGGCGAGCGACTGGCTGACGTTGTGGCGGAGCACCAGCCGGGAGACCTCGCCCGTCATCTCGCGGAGCAGTGCGTTGCGGGCGTCGAACTCCATCGCCCCCGAGAGGAGGATCTTGAGGTTCACCTCGTGGTCCGACATGTCGACGCCCGCGGAGTTGTCGAGGGCGTCGGTGTCGATGCGCCCGCCACGCGATGCGTAGCTGATTCGCGCCTGCTGGGTGAAGCCGAGGTTGCCGCCCTCGCCGACGACCTTGCAGCGCAGCTCGTCGGCGTTCACGCGCACGGGGTCGTTGCTGGAGTCGCCCACCTCCGCGTTGGTCTGCTCGCGGTCCTTCACGTAGGTGCCGATGCCGCCGTTCCAGAGAAGCTCGACGGGAGCCGTGAGCACGGCGCGGACGAGCGCTTCGCCGTCCATCCGCTCGACGCCCTCCGGGATTCCCAGCGCGCGCCGCGCCTCGGGCGTCACCTCCACCTCCTTCGACGCGCGCGGAACGATCATCGCCCCCCGCGAGAGCGCAGCGCGGTCGTAGTCCTGCCAGCTGGAGCGCGGCAGGTGGAAGAGCCGCTCGCGCTCGCGGTAGCTCGCCTCCGCGTCCGGCTCCGGGTCGATGAAGACGTCGCGGTGGTCGAAGGCGGCGACGAGGCGGATCTGGCGCGAGAGCAGCATCCCGTTGCCGAAGACGTCGCCGCTCATGTCACCGATGCCGGCCACGGTGAAGGGCTCGGTCTGGATGTCCTTGCCCATCTCGCGGAAGTGGCGCTTGACGCACTCCCAGGCGCCGCGCGCGGTGATGCCCTCCTTCTTGTGGTCGTAGCCGTGGCTGCCACCCGAGGCGAAGGCGTCGCCGAGCCAGAAGCCGTACTCCCCGGCGATGGCGTTGGCGACGTCGGAGAGGTGCGCCGTCCCCTTGTCCGCCGCGACCACGAGGTAGGGGTCGTCGCCGTCGTAGCGCACCACGCCCTCGGGCGGTACGACCTCGCCGCCGACGAGGTTGTCGGTGATGTCGAGGAGGCCGCGCATCAGCGTGCGGTACTGCTCGGCCGCCTCGGCCATGAGCGCCTCGCGCTCGGTGGGCGGGCGCTTCAGGATGAAGCCGCCCTTCGAGCCGCTGGGGACGATCACCGCGTTCTTCACGATCTGCGTCTGCACCAGACCCATGATCTCCGTGCGGTAGTCGTCCGGCCGGTCGGACCAGCGGATGCCGCCGCGCGAGACGTGCGCGGCGCGCAGGTGGATGCCCTCCATGCGCGAGGAGAAGACGAAGACCTCGAAGAGCAGGTGATTCCTCCGCAGCTCCTCCACGTCCGCGCAGCGGAACTTCAGCGAGACGAAGGGGACGCCGCCGCTGCGGAAGGTCGGGTCGGCGCCGCCGTGGCGGAAGTAGTTGGTGCGGACCGTCCCCTCGATGAGCCCCATCATCCGCCGCAGCGCGCGGTCGTCGGCGAGCGTGGCGACCCGGTCGAGCGCGGACGAGATGTCCTGCCGCAACCTCTGCATTGGCGCGTCGCGGTCGTCGGTCGTCGGCCCTCGGCCTTCGGTCGGGGGCCCCGCGACCGACGACCCCTCCCCGAACTTCGCGGTGAAGAAGTCGATCATCCGCCGCGCGATCTCCGGGTAGCGCGCGAGCGCGCGGGCGGGGCCGTAGCGGGTGGGGACGGAGCCGATCTGGAAGGCGTAGTTGGCGTAGGCGCGCAGCACGTCGACCTCGCGCCAGCGTAAGCCCGCGGCGAGGACGAGAGCGTTGTACGGGTCGCTCTGCGTGTCCCCGGCGCGCACGGCGAGGAGCGCCTCGGCGAGGATCGCGGCGTGCTCGGTCGGCACGGGATTGCCCCCGCGGTCCTGGACGGCGAAGGCGTGGATCGTCACCTCCGGCACGTCCGCTCCCGAGACGACGAAGGGCGCGACCTCGACGACCCGGAGGCCGGCGTTGTCGAGCACCGGCATGAAATCGGAGAGGACGAGCCGTTCGCCGTAGACGTAGAGCTTCAGCACGGAGAGGCCCTGAAAGGCCTCGGCGCGCCCGCGCCCGCGCGGCTCCCGTAGGGCGACGGCGACCGTGGCTCCCCGGGCGCGCATGCGCTCGATCTCCAGGACGTCCTGGACGGCGACGTCGGGCAGGTTCGCGGCGCGGTACTCCTCGCTGAACGCCGGCGCGTAGCGCGCCGTGAGCCGCTGCGCCTCGGCCAGGCCCACCTCCCGCGCCAGGTCGTCGCGGAGCCGGTCCTCCCACGAGCGGATGATCTGGCGGATGTCGTGCTCCACCTCCACCGGCTCCACCTGCGTCCCCGCCCCCTCCGGCGCGGAGAGATAGAAGTGCAGGCGCGCCTGGTCGCTCCCGCTCATCGCCAGGTGGTAGTTCAGCACGGTGCCGCGAAAGCGCTGCACCAGAGCCTCCTGGATGCGGTGGCGGATCTCGCTGCTGAAGCGGCCCCGTGGCAGGATCACCATCACGCTCACGCCGCGCCCCAGGGGGTCGGGGCGGATCGCCACCTGCACCTCGTCGGAGAAGAGCAGGTTGAGCACCGTCTCCACCTCGCCCTCCAGCTCGCCGAGGGAGGCCTGGAAGAGCTCCTCCTTGGGCATGGAGTTGAAGATGGTGATGATCTCCTTGTAATCGTGCGACCCCGGCTGGGTGCCCGACTCGCGCAGGATGGCGGCGAGCTTGTCTCTCAGGATGGGGATGGCGTCCGCGTGCTCCGCGTAGGCCTTGGAGGTGAAGAGGCCGAGGAAGCGCCGCTCCCCGACCACCTCTCCGCTCTCGTCCAGCCGCTTCACGCCGATGTAGTCCATGCGCGCGCGGCGGTGCATGGGCGACTCCGCGTTCGTCTTGCTGACGATGAGCACCGGGCCGGTGAGGACGCGTCGCCGCAGCGCCTGCGAGATCTCCGCGAGCGGCACCGGCTCCGCCCACGCGGAGCGCTCCTCCCGCCGCAGGATGCCGAGGCCGGTGTCGGGCTCCACCCCGAGCGTCCGCTCGTCGTCCTCGCCCGCGATCTCGTAGGAGCGAAAGCCCATGAAGACGAAGTTCCCGTCGCGCAGCCAGCGCAGGAACTCGCCGATCTCGCGGAACTCCTCCGCGCGCTCGGGAAAGCGCTCCTCGTAGCCGTGCACCAGCCGCTCGGTCTCCGCCACGGCGTCGAGCATCGAGGGGAAGTCGTCGGTGGCCGCGACGACGGCCTCGAGGCGGCGCTGGACCTCGTCGCGCAGGCCCGCGCGGCGCGCGGGGTCGCGCACCGGCTCCAGCTCGCAGTGTACGAGCGACTCCGCCTCGCCCTCGCCCACCGGCCCCACCGCCTCCACCGTCCCGTCCGGGCTCCGCACCACGCCGAGCACGGGGTGGACGAAGCGCTGGATCGGGACGCTCTCCGAGCTGAGGTACTCGCGGATGGTGTCGACGATGAACGGCCGGTCGCTCAGCTCCGCCCGGAGCACGGTGGTCGGCGCGTCCCAATCCTCTTCCCGCGGGTCGAGCACCTGGACGTTCACCCGGTCGGGGCGCGAGGCCTCCAGGAAGCGGAATGCGCCGGTCGTGAGCGCCGCGAGCTCCTCCAGCGACCTTCCCTGCAGCACCGCGCGCGGGACCTTGGTGAAGAACTCGCGGGCGAAGCTGCAGAGCAGCGCCGACTCGCCCGGCTCGCGGCGCTCGAGGAGCGCGCAGAGATCGTCGACCACGGTGACGTTGGAGGGAGCGGTGGGGGCGGGGGCACCGTCAACCGGAGTGTTCATCGGGCGGTCGGGGGATGAGGGAACGTATCGAGAACCCGGCATCGGCCGGAGAATGTACCACGGGCAATCGCGGCGCGCATGCCGCAAGGGCCACGCCCCCGACGCCGCGGCGGCCAACATCCTTTTCGTCGGGCTCCTCACCCGCTATCCTGAGAGAAACGGACGGGGGCTCGCCCCCGCACTCGCGATTCGCCGCACCCCGCCGCCCCACGGCGACGGCCCAGATCCGATCGGAGGGACCGATGCTTCGCCGTACCACCGCCCTCTCCACGGCGCTCCTGGCGGTGCTGGTCGCGACCGGCACCGCCGTCGCCCAGGCACCCGACACCGCCCAGACCCACACCGTCGCGGTACTCGACTTCGACAACAACTCGGGCAAGCCGGACTACGATTCTCTGGGCAAGGGCATCGCGGCGATGATGGTCACCGACCTCAGCAACGTGCAGGGCATCCAGCTCGTGGAGCGCCAGCACCTGCACGACCTCGTCGACGAGCTCAACCTGCAGCAGACGCAGTACGTGGACTCGGCCACCGCCGGGAAGATCGGGCGACTCGCGGGGGCCGATTACGTGGTGGTGGGCTCGCTCACCGCCATCGACCCGAGGATGCGGATCGATACCCGGGTGCTGCGAGTACAGACGGGTGAGATCGTGAAGACGGCGCAGGTCCAGGGCGACCAGGACCGCTTCTTCGAGCTGGAGCGGAAGCTCTCGAACGAGCTGATCGACGGCCTGCAGATCTCGCTCTCGCCCGAGGACCGGCAGCGGCTGGCCGCCGAACAGGAGGCCAACCGCATCGACCGGCTGCAGACCGCGCTGGCCTTCTCCCAGGCGCTGGACTTCTTCGAGCGCAAACAGTACGTGCAGGCCCTCGGCAGGATGCACGTCGTGATGGAGACCAACCCCGGCTCGCCGATGACCCAGCTCCTGTACCAGCAGATCGAGCAGAAGGCGAAGGACAGCGCGGCGCAGCGGGTACGGCGGGGCCTGGGGGGGCTGCTGCGGAGGGCGACGGGGGATTGACGGCGGGATCCGGGATTCGGGGAAGACGTTCTCCCCGAATCCCGCGTCCTGCTTCACTTCACTTCGAACTCCTGCCCCATGCCGTGGGCGATGTGAGGCTTGCCGTCCTTCGCGTCGGGGAGGAAGCAGAGGAACGCGTAGTGGCCCGGGGTGAGCGAGACGCTGAGCAGGTTCCGCCCTCCCGGCGCGAGCGGGCTCACGCCGCCGAGGAACGAGGCGGGCGGCGGGCCGTCCATCTTCTCGACCCACGCGGCCAGGTCCTTGACGGTCTTCCCGGGGGCGAGGCGTGCCAGGACGAGCTCGTGGGACTGTTTACCGGCGTTACGGACCTCGATCTGGTGCGGGCCGGCGGTGAGCGGGGCCGAGAGGTCGTAGCCGTAGTCCACCATGGTGACGGTGCGGTCGGGCCGGGCCTCCACCGCCGCGGCGTTGGAGACCGGGGTCACCGTGAAGCTGTTGATCATGCCCTTCATCACGTGCGGCGTGCCGTCCGGGCTGGGGATGACGCAGAGCGCGGCGTAGGTGCCCGGCACGAGGCGCACGGTGGTGACCGTGGAGGTGCCGCCCGGATCGACGGCGTTCGGGCCGCCGGCGTCGACGGCCCAGGCCGGAGGCGGCCCGCCGGCGCGCAGGGCGCTCACGAGATCCGTCATCGTCCTGCCGTCGCGAAGCTGGACGAGATAGACCTGGTGCGGCTCACGGCCGTGATTGACCACCTGGAAGCTCGTGGGCCCGGCCGGGAGACTGGCGGGCATGGCGAGGTGGTAGTCGGTGGCGACCACCTTGACGACGTGAGACGGCGGGCCGCCGCCCCCGGCGAGGGCGATGGCGGCGAGTGGGGCGAGTACGGCGTTGAGGATCATCGGCGTTCCCTCCGTGGCTGGCCACCCGCGCGGGCGGCGTGGATACACATGGTACGGCCACACTAGCTACCCGCATGGAAGACCGCCGTCCCAGTTTTTGGGGACGGCAGAGGAAAGGAGGCGCACATGCACGAGGCCGCGTTCCGGAGCGTGAAGCGAGCCTGCTACGCCGGGCTCGACTCGATCACTCTGCGCACCGAGGTGGCCCGCCGAGCGAGTGCCGCCGTCGGCTTCGACGCCCACGGCTTCTCGACCGTCGACCCGGAGACGGGGCTGATGACGCACACGGTGGGCGAGAACGTCCCCGAGTTGCTGGCCCGCGGGTATCTCAGCCTGCTCTATCCCTACGAGTGCGCCCCGCTCACGTCGTATCTCGCCCGCGCCGGCAAGGTCGTCTTCTCGATGGCCGACGTGAGCGCGCCCTTCGGCTCGTTCCTGCAGAGCTCGGAGCTGGACCACGAGGTGAACGTCCTGATGGCGCTCGACGGGGCGCTCTGGGGCTCGTGGTGCATCCTGCGAGGGAGCGGCTCGCCGGCGATGCCTGCGAGCGAGCGCAACTTTCTGCGGCGAATCGCTCCGCACGTCGCGCGGGGGCTGCGCAACGCGGCGCTGCTGGACTGCGCCCACGAGCCGCCGGACGAGGCCGACGAGTCCGCGCCGCCCGGCGTGATCGTGCTCGACGAGCGCGGGCGGCCGCTCCTGCGCACGGCGCCGGCCGTCCCGATCCTGGAGGATCTCGCCGACGTCGGCCTCTCGGTGAGCGACTCGGTGCCCTGCTCGGTCGCCGCGGCCGTCTCGGCCGTCCGCCAGCGGCACATACAGAACGCCGCGGACGCGCCGGCGGAGGTGACGCTGCGGGTCCGGGGCAGGTCGGGCCGCTGGTACGTCATCCGCGGCTCGCTGGCGGAGCCGGACGCGGAGGGGCGGTCCTCCGCGGTGGTCATCGTGCGCCCGATCGCGCCGCGCGAGATGGCGCCGATCCTCGCGCGTCTCTACGGGCTCTCGGACCGGGAGCGGGAGATCACCGCGGCGGTGGCGCGCGGCGAGTCGACGAAACGCATCGCCCTGCGCCTCGGCATCTCGCCGTACACCGTGCAGGAGCACCTCGACCGCGCGTGCGAGAAGATCGGCGTGCGGGGGCGGAAGGCGCTGGTCGCGAAGCTCTTCTTCGACGGCTACGCGCCGCGGATCATGGCGGCCGGGGCGTAACGACGAGGCCGAGCGGCACGCGACGCAGGCCGCGCCAGGCGTGCTCGCCACCGCCCGCGTCGCGGAGCAGGAGCTGCCCGGAGATGCCGCCGTCGAGCAGGACGGCGCGCCGGCAGCCGAGGGCGCCCATGAGGGCCGCCATCTCGGGAGTGGTGAGGCCGAAGGGGAGGAGGTCCAGCGCGCCGCCGAGGGCGTCGAAGCGGGTGATCGCCACGAGGAGGCGCCCGTCGCGCAGCTGGCCGAGGGCGAGGCGTGAGTCGCGGTGCGCGACGTCCACGCCCGCGCCCGGGCGGGCGAGCGACGCGGGCACCCGGCCGTCGCCCTGCAGGAGCGTGGGATAGGATTGGAAGGCGAGGCGCACGCTGTCGGCGGGGAGGGCGCCGAGGCTGTCCTCCCGGAGGAGGCGCACGGCTCCGGACGGGGTCACCACCAGGGCCATCGAGAGAGCGCCGCGGCCGGGCGGCTCCTGCTCGCGCCCCTCGCGCACCACCCAGCCCCACGGCGTGCCCGCCCTGAACTGGCCGGCGTTGAAGGCCAGCGCGGCGTCGTCGGGCGCGCGGTCGATCGCCCAGTCGGGGCGGATCCCGCTGGGCGTGTACGCGGAGGCGAGCTGGAGGTCGAAGCGCTCGGGCGCGAAGCGCACCAGCACGACCTCCGTGCGCCATGCCTCGCCACTACCCGAAAGCTCGAGCGTTCCCCACTCCGCCCCGCCCGCCGCCGGCCGCCACTCCACCGCCTCCGCCACCGCGGGCAGCGGCGCGCGCCAGCGAGACGGCGCCGCGT
>DASSTO010000142.1:0-8494 GCA_035707865.1 Longimicrobiaceae bacterium
GGCCGGCGCGCGCGGAAGGAGGAGTGGGAGGCTCGCTGCTCATGGATCGAAAGCTATCCGACCCCGCTCCACCTCGCCACCCCGGAAGTCAGAAGTCAGGAGACGGAAGTCAGAATACGATTGCCGTTCATTCTGACTCCCGTCTCCTGACTTCTATCGGTTCGTCAGTGCGAACGTCAGCCCCTCCATCTCCACCACCATGTCGACGTTGCGCACCGCCACCCCGTCGGGGACCCGGAGGCGCACCGGGGCGAAGTTCAGCACCGCCCGCACGCCGCTGCCCACCACCCGGTCGAGCACCGCCTGCGCGGCGTCCGCGGGAACGGCGACGATCACGATGTCGATCCTCTCCGCGCCCAGCACCCGCTCCATCTCGGCGTCCGGCAGGATCGTCTGCGTACCCCACGGCTGGCCGATCTTTGTCGGGTCGCTGTCGAAGACCGCCAGGATGTCGAAGCCCATCCGCCGAAAGTTGCGATACGAGATCAGCGCCGAGCCGATCTTCCCCGCACCCACCAGCGCCACCCGCCAGCCGCGGTCCAGCCCCAGGATCTCCTCCACCTGGCGTCGTAGCTCCGGAACCGAGTAGCCCAACCCCCGCTTCCCGAACGAGCCGAAGAACGAGAGATCCTTCCGCACCTGCGCCGCCGTCGTACCGCTTCGCTCCGCCAGCTCCTCGCTCGAGAGCGTCGCCTCTCCGTTCGCCTGCGCCTCGTGCAGCAGACGCAGGTACTGCGAGAGTCGACGGACCGTGGACTCGGAGATCTTGCTTCCGGCTTCGGCCCCCGTGCGGGTCTTCTTCATCGGCGCCGGCCCAGCGAGGAAAGAGATCGGTTGCGCTTGTGAATGATTTCACAATGATAGCGCGTGCCGGGCGCCGGCGTCAACGGGCGGGGGGTACGTCGCCCAGGGCCCGGGCCAGCGCGACGAACTGCTCGGGAGAGAACTCCTCGGGGCGGCGGCGGAGGTCGAAGCCCGTCCCGGTCTCCAACCCGGCCACCTGCTCGGGCGAGAGGCCGTAGCGGTCGCGGAGGATGCGCTGGAACTGCTTGCGGCGCTGGCCGAAGGCGGCGCGCGTGAGGGCGCGGACGGAGGCCTCGGTGCTCGGGTCGAGGCGCGGAGGAGCGTGGGGGGTGATGCGGACGACCGTGGACTCCACGTCGGGGACGGGGCGGAAGGCAGAGCGGCCGACGTTCAGGACGCGCTCCGCATCGGCGACGCTCTGGACGCCGACGGCGAGCGCGCCGTAGGTCCGGCTCCCGGGGGGGGCGACGATGCGGTCGGCGACCTCGCGCTGCACCATGAGGACGATCTCGCGCGGGCGGGGGCGGCGCTCGAGCAGCGAGAAGAGGATCGGGGTGGTGATGTTGTAGGGGATGTTTCCGATCACCTTGAGGCGCGCCGGGTCGGCGGAGACCTCCTCGAGCGCGAGGTCGAGGACGTCGGCGTGGACGACCTCGACGCTGGGGTCGACGGCGAACTCCTCGCGGAGGCGCCGCGCCAGCTCGTCGTCGAGCTCGACGAGCACGAGCCGGCCGACGCGCCCGGCGAGGTGCCGCGTGAGCGCGCCCCGGCCGGGGCCGATCTCGAGCACCTCGTCGTCCGGGGCGGGGTGCAGCGAGTCGACGATCCTGCCCTGGAGGTTGGGATCGACGAGGAAGTTCTGACCGAGGGACTTCTTGGCGCGGTGCGGCTGCGGCGGCGTCATGGGGCCGGCTCAGATACGGACGAGCACGGCCGTGCGGTCGTCGGGCGGGATCTCCGTCGGCCGGCTGGTGAGATCGAAGACGCGCTCCAGGAGGGTGCCCGTGCGAGCACAGGGGTCCCGCGCCACGAGATCGACGAGCAGCGTCTCCCCCGCGGCCTCGCCCGCGGCGAGCGCGTCGGCGAGGCCATCGGTGAAGAGGAAGAGGAGGTCCTCCCCCGGGGTCCAGGCGATGCTCTCCTCGCCATAGGTGCCGAGATCGACGATGCCGAAGGGCGGGTCGGTCGCGGCCAGGCGCTCCACGTCGCCCGAGGAGCCGACGCGGAAGGCGTGCTGATGCCCCGCGTTCGCGTAGGTGAGTCGCCTCGACCCCGGGTCGATCACCCCGTAGAAGAGGGTGAGGTACATCTCCGTCGTCTCCAGCTCGTCGATGAGGGTCTCGTGCGCGCGACGAAGGACCTCGCCCGGGGAGTCGCCCTCGGAGGCGTGAATGGCGACGGCGCTCATGGTGAGCGCCATGATGAGGGCGGCGCCGAAGCCGTGACTGGAGACGTCGCCGATCATCACCCCCAGGCGACCGCCGGGGAGGCGGAAGAGGTGGTAGAAGTCGCCACCCACCGAGTCCGCGGGGGCACACCGGGCGGCCACGTCGGCATAACCGGAGAACTGATCGAGAGGCGGCAGGAGCTTCATCTGGAGATCGTGCGCGAGCTCCATCTCGCGCACCAGCCGCTCCTGGCGCAGACTCGCCTCCACCAGCCGGCTGTTCTCGACCGCCGCGCCGATCTGGCTGGCGATGGCGGTGATGAGTTTCTGGTCGCCGGCGGAGAAGCCCTGGCCCTCTCCGCGACCCACGAGGTTGATGACCCCGATGGTGCGCGTCTCGCCGTCGGGCGGGGTGTAGCTGACGGGGACCGAGAGGAAGGCGCCCCGGTGCGGGACCTCGGCGAGGTCGTCGGCGCGCGGGTACTCGTCGCCCGCCTCCAGGATCACCGGCCTGCGCTCCCGGAAGACGGCGGCGGTGACGGAGTCGCCGTCGTCGACGCGCACGGGTTTCGGCGGCGCCCCTTCGCCCACCGTGGCGATCGGGTCGAGCCGCTCCGTCCCCGGGTCGTAGAGCCAGAGGGCGACGCGCCGCACCGACAGCGTCCCGGCGACCTCGGAGAGGATGGTGCTGGCCGCCTCCTCGAGCGAGATCACCGAGCCCAGGATCTCGCTGATGGAATAGAGGAGGGTGATCTCCTCGTAGCGCTCGGCCAGCTCCCGGCTGAAGAAGCGGACCTCGGCATCGTTCTGCAGCAGGACGTGCAGGACGGAAGCGAGAAAGCGGGCGGCCTCGCGCTCGCCGCCGGTGACCTCGACCGACCAGGCGCCGCCGGGCAGCGGAACCGCGTCGGGCCCCGGCCCGCGCCCGGGCGGCAGCGTGGTACCCGCGGCGAGCGTCCACGAGGAGCCGTCGCGGAACCAGACGAACGCCTCCCGCCGGTGCGCCCGCCGGAATCCGGCGAGGATCTCGTCGAGCGCGGGCGGCGCCGTCGGATGAGGAGGTGGGGAGGGCATGGGGCTACTTACGGGAAGACCGGCGGCGCGAGGCGGGCTCGCGGCGGAGAACGAGGCACACCGCGTTGCCGCGGTCGTTGTACTCCACCTCGTCCATCAGCTCACGGATGAGAAAGAGCCCGCGACCGCTCGTGCGGTCGACGTTCTCGGGCCGGGTCGGATCGGGGACGGCGCGCGGATCGAAGCCCTCGCCCTGGTCCACCACCCGCAGCACCACGCGGACGGCGTTCAGGGAGACCTCGACCTGGACCATGCGCCTCGCGTCACCCCCGTTCCCGTAGAGGATCGCGTTGGCGAGCGCCTCCGTGACGCCCACGCGGAAGTTCAGGCTGAGCCGGGAGCCGCGGTAGCCGAAGGCCCGACACCGGTTGACCAGGTAACTCACCGCCGGCTCGATCACTCGCAGGTCGCTCGGGAGCTCCAGGACGAACTCCGCCGCCTTCGCCGCCTCCCCCGCGGGCTGCCCGGAACGCTCGTCGCCTTCCGTTCCGCTCCAGGAGTCCATGGAACGCGCGGGATCAGGGGGAGGGGCTCAGAAGCCGGCGAGCGCCTCCTGGCGCGAATCGGCGATGTTGAAGAGCGTGTCGAGCTTGGTGAGCTCGAAGAGCGTGCGCAGGTCCTCGTTGAGGTTGGCCAGCCGAAGCTCGCCGCCCTGCTCGCGGATCTTCTTCGACAGGCTCACCAGCACGCCCAGGCCGGAGGAGTCGATGTAGCCGGTGTTGGCGAAGTCGATGAGGAACTTCCGCTCGCCGGCTTCGAGCTCGTCGAGCACTTTCTGCTTGAGCTCCTGCCGGTTCCCGACGATCAGCTGCCCGTCCACGTCGACCACCACCACCCCGTTTTCCTTGCTCGTCTGGAAGCTCATGGATCCTCCGCTGCGAGATTGATTGAACCGCCCGAGCGCCGGGCAGCCCGGCAAAGCGCGTGCCGGGGCCAGCCGCTGACCGCTAGCCGCCGGCCGCCAGCAACGCGGTGATGCACGCCACGTTCACGATATCCTCCGAGCTCGCCCCGCGCGAGAGGTCGTTGCACGGCCGGGCCAGTCCCTGGACGATGGGACCGACGGCGTGCGCGTGCGCGAGCCGCTCCACCAGCTTGTAGGAGATGTTGCCCGCGTTCAGGTCGGGGAAGACGAGAACGTTCGCGCGGCCGGCGACGACGGAGTCGGGTGCCTTGCGCACTCCGACGGCGGCGATCAGGGCCGCGTCGGCCTGCAGCTCGCCGTCCGCGGGGATCTCCGGTGCGCGCTCCCGGAAGAGCGCGAGCGCCTCGCGGGTGCGCTCCGGCAGCGGCCCCTCGGCGCTGCCCTTCGTCGAGTAGGAGAGAAAGGCGACGCGCGGCTCGTCGCCGACGACACGGCGACGCGCTTCGGCCGCGGCGATGGCGATCTCCGCCAGCTGCCCCGGCGTGGGCTCGGGGACGACGCCGCAGTCGGTGAAGGTGAGGACCGCCGGCTCGGGCGCCCCGTCGAACGGCGGGACGACCATGTAGAACGAAGACGAGACGGTCCCGATGCCCGGCGCCGGGCCGATCGCCCAGAAGGCGGCGCGCAGCACGTCGCCCGTGGTGTTCACGGCGCCCGCCACGCAACCGTCGGCCTCGCCGGCCGCGACGAGCAGCGCACCGAAGAAGAGCGGATCGGCCGCGTGCCGCAGCGCCGCCTCCTCGCTCATGTTCTTCGCGCGCCGTCGCTCCCAGAGCCGGTGCGCGAGCGACGGCACGCGCGGGTCGCTCGCGGGGTCCAGCACCGTCGCCCCATCGGGCACGCCGCGGGCGTCGCCCCGCAGGACGATCGGCTCCACGAGCCCCTCCTCCGCCAGCCGCCCCGCCGCCCGGAGCGTGCGCTCGTCCTCGCCCTCGGGAAAGACGATGCGGCGCGGCCGTGCCGCCGCACGCGCGCGGATCTCCTGAAGAAAGCTCATCCCGTCCTTTCCATCTCGCGAAGGCGGCTGCGCACGGGCGGGGCGACGAAGTCCTCCACCGAGCCGCCGAGGCCGAAGATCTCGCGCACGAGCGAGGAGGAGACGAAACCGAGGCTCGCGTCGGCCGCCAGGAAGATGGTCTCGATCTCCGGGTGGAGCGCGCGGTTCATCTGCGCCATCTGCAGCTCGTACTCGAAATCCGTGACGGTGCGCAGCCCGCGAATGACCAGGCGGGCGCCGCGGGCGCGCGCGAAGTCGACGAGGAGACCCTCGAACTCCGCCGCCACCACCCGCGGCTCGTCGGAGAAGACCTCCTCGATCATCTCCAGCCGCTCGGAGATCGGGAAGAGCGCGTGCTTGGACTGGGTCGAGCGATGGGCCACGGCGACGATCACCCGGTCGGCGAAGCTCAGCGCCCGCCGGATCACGTCCTCGTGCCCGAGCGTGATGGGATCGAAGGAGCCGGGGAAGACGGCAACGCGGGGAGGGTTCGTCATCGGGGGGCAGGGACGAAGGTGAGCACGGTGTCTCCGTAGCGCCGCTCGCGGGCGCCGGGCAGCGGGGGAAGGAGGTCGTCGCGCCGGTGCTCGACGCAGAGCAGCCGCGCGAAGGGGTGCTCGGCGAAGCGCTCCACGAGCGCCGCCGCGATCCCCTTTCCGTAGGGCGGGTCCGCGAAGGCGACGTCGTAGTCGTGCTCGCCGGCGCCGGCCGCGAAGCGCAGCGCGTCCGCCCGGACGACGCGGCCGCGCTCGCCGGCGCCCAGCGCCTGCAGGTTCGCCTGCAGCGCGCGGATGGCGGCCGGGGCGTTCTCGACGAAGACCGCGCTCTCCGCACCGCGCGAGAGCGCCTCCAGCCCGAGCGCACCGCTGCCGGCGAAGAGGTCGAGCACGCGCGCTCCGGGCAGCTCCGGCGCCACCGCGCTCATCCACGCCTCGCGCACGCGGTCGGTGGTCGGGCGGGTGTTCCTTCCCGCGGGCGTCTCGATCCGCCGCCCGCCCCACTCCCCGCCGACGATCCTCACAAGGACGGCCGCAGATCCACGAGGCGCGCCTGGACGCTCGTGCGCCCGTTCCAGACGTTCTCCTCCAGCTTGAACGCCACGTCCAGCGCACCGAGGGCGGGATTCACGTCGCCGATCCGGTCGGCCATGCCGAAGCCGATCGCATCGAGCCTCGCCCCTCCGCCGCTCAGGGCGAGCTTCAGGTGGTTGCTCCCCACCACCCGCGGGTAGCCCGCCACCTCCACGCCGCGCGCCATGAAGACGGGCGTGGGATTCCCCATGCCGAAGGGCGCCGCGTGCTTCAGGAGCCGGCACATCTCCATGTCCGCCTCCGGCAGCGAGAGCTCCATGTCGATGCGGATCTCGGGCATGAGGAGATCGTCGCTGAGCGAGGCGCGGGCCCGGGCATTGAACGCCTCTCGAAAGCCCTCCACGCGCTCCGGCAGGATCGAGCAGCCCGCCGCCCCCCGGTGCCCGCCGAAGCGCACGAGGTGCTCCGAGCAATCGCGCATCGCCTCGTAGAGGTGGAAGCCGGGAATGGAGCGCGCGCTTCCCTTCCCTTCCTCCTCCCCCAGCGCGATCAGAACCGTCGGGCGGTAGATCCGCTCCACCAGGCGCGAGGCGACGATCCCGATCACCCCCGGGTGCCACCCCTCCCCCGCCAGCACCACGCCCCGGTCGCGCTCCGGGTCGTAGGTGGCCTCGAGCAGGCGCATCGCCTCGCGGAGCGTCTGCCCGTCCACCTCGCGGCGCCAGCGGTTCTCCACCTCCAGCTCGTCGGCGATCACCTCCGCCTCGCCCGGGTCGTCGGTGAGCAGGAGATCGACGCCCCGCGCCGCCTCGCCCATGCGGCCCACCGCGTTGAGGCGCGGAGCCAGCACGAAACCCACCTGGCCCGCCGAGATCTCGCCCCCGTTCGCCTGGCCCGTGCTCTCCAGCAGCGCGCGCAGGCCGGGGTTGGGCGTCTGCGGCAGCAGCTTCAGGCCCCAGCGCACCAGCGCGCGATTCTCCGCCGTCAGCGGCACCAGATCGGCGATCGTCGCCACCGCCACCAGGTCCAGGAAGCGCGTCAGCTGCTCCGCCGGGAAGGCGAGCGCCCCCGCCAGGGCGCAGCAGACCTTGTAGGCGACGCCCACGCCGGCGAGCGACTTGTTCGGATAGGGGCAATCGGAACGGTTCGGGTTCACCACCGCGACGGCCGCGGGCAGGGTCGGGCCCGGGGTGTGGTGGTCCGTCACGACCACGTCGATCCCCCTCGCACGGGCGCGCTCTACCGCCTCGTGCGCCACGATCCCGCAATCGCCCGTCAGGATGAGCCGCGCACCCGCTTCCGCCGCCGCGCGGATCCCCGCGTCCGAGAGGTCGTAGCCGTCGGTCAGCCGGTGGGGAACGAAGGGCTCGGCGCGCCCGCCCATCAGCCGCAGCGCGCGCACGTAGAGCGCCGTCGAGCAGATCCCGTCCACGTCATAGTCGCCGTGCACCAGGATCGTCTCGCCGCGCTCGATGGCGCGCCGCAGCCTCTCCACCGCATCCCCGACCCCCGCCAGCAGCCCCGGCGAGTGGATCTGGGCGGCGTGCGGGCGCAGGAAGCCCTTCGCCACCTCCGTCGCGCCGTAGTCACGCTGTACCAGGAGACGGCAGAAGGGCACCGGCAGCCGCAGCTCGCGCGAGAGCCGCTCCACCGCGGCCGCATCGGGTGCGTCGGGGAGGACCCAGCGGCGAGCGGGCGGGGCGAGAGCGGGAGAAACGGGCGTCTGCATACCGGGAAGGTACACCCCGCCCGGCCGGAAGATCAAGCCGCGGGGAGCCTGCTGGCAATCCCGCGCGAGCGGGGGAACCGAGGCGCCCCACCCGGCGCTCCGACGCGAGCTGCACGACGGCCTCACCCTTGCTTTCGGTTTATGTTCGGTGAACATTCAGCGGGGCGGGTCGATCGGAGCTCTACGCGGAGGCGCGAGCGTGAGTGCAGCAGCGATGAACCTGGCGCGCCTGCGCGCGCAACTGGAGGAGCGGTTCGGGAGCGCGATCCTCCCGGCCGACCCCCCGGCGCCCGCTCGGGAGGCGCCGGGTGGTCTCCGCACGGGCGTCATCGCGCTGGATGCGCTGCTGCCCGCGGGGGTGCCACGCGGCGCGCTCTCGCTCTGGACGGGTGCCGGCACCTCCGGCCGGACGGCGGCGGTGCGCGCGCTGGTGGAGACGACGAGCCGGAGCGGAGCGCGGATCGCCGTTGTGGACGCGGCGCGGACGCTGGACGCGGGCTTCGGCAGCGTGGCGGGCGTGGCGCTCGGGGGCGTCTGGGTGGCGCGG
>DASSTO010000143.1:0-23530 GCA_035707865.1 Longimicrobiaceae bacterium
ACCCGGCACCTGGCACCTGGCCCTCGGCACTATCGGGCGGCCGCCGGGCACAGCTCCCGCAGCACGCACCCACCGCAGCGCGGCTCTCGCGCGACGCACACCGCGCGACCGTGGTCGATCACCCGGTGGGTGAAGACGACGCGGGACCCGGGCGGCAGGAGCTTCAGGAGGTCGCGCTCGATCTGCTCCGGGTCGTCGCTCTTCGTGAGACCGAGGCGGTTGGCGATGCGCTTCACGTGCGTGTCGACGACCACGCCCTCCGCGATGCCGAAGGCGACGCCGAGCACGACGTTGGCCGTCTTGCGGCCGACTCCGGGGAGGCGCACCAGTTCGTCCATCGTGCGCGGGACCTCGCCGCCGTGGCGCTCCGCCAGCGCGCGGGCCATCCCCTGCAGCGACTTCGCCTTGTTCCGGTAGAAGTTCACCGAGCGGATGGTCTCCTCGACCTCCTCGGCCGGGGCCGCCGCGAGCGCCTCGGGCGTCGGGTAGCGGGCGAAGAGGCCCGGCGTGACGCGGTTCACGAGCGCGTCGGTGCACTGCGCGGAGAGGATCGTCGCCGCGAGGAGCTGGAAGGGCGTCTCGTGATCGAGCGAGCAGCGGCTCTCCGGGTACGCACCGGCCAGGCGCTCCAGGATCGCGCCCGTGCGCTCACGCTTCGCGGCGATGCTTTCTCTCGGCAAGGAATCGCTCCACTTCGTTCAGCGTCCAGCAGTTGAGGATCCGGCTCGGCTCCAGCCCGGCCTTGCGCGCGGCGTTCACGCCGTAGGCGACGTCGCGCAGGCCGGCGGTGGAGTGCGCGTCGGGGTTGATGGCGATGAGGACGCCGCGCTCGACGGCGTAGCGCACCTCGCGCCAGTCCAGGTCGAGGCGGTGCGGGTTCGCGTTGATCTCGATCACCACCCCCGCCTGCGCCGCCGCGTCGATCACCGCCCGCAGGTCGATGGCGTACCCCTCGCGACCCAGCAGCAGCCGCCCGGTCGGGTGGCCGAGGATGGTGAGACGGGGGTTCCGCACCGCGCGCAGCACCCGCTCCGTCATCTCCGCCCGCGGCTGCCCGAACGACGAGTGCACGGAGCCGACGACGTAGTCGAAGCTCGCCAGTACCTCGTCCGGATAGTCCAGGCTGCCGTCGGGCAGGATGTCGGACTCGGTCCCTTTGAAGACGCGGAAACCGGGACCGTGCTGCGCGTTGTAGCGATCGATCTCGCGCTGCTGCTCCTTCACCCGCGCGACGGTCAGGCCGCCCGCGTAGGCGGCGGCGCGCGAGTGATCGGCGAGGCCGAGGTAGTCCCAGCCGAGTGCCCGCGCCGCGTCCGCCATCTCGGCGACGCTCGCCTTCCCGTCCGAGTAGCTGGTGTGGCAGTGGAAGGTGCCGCGCAGATCGGCCGTCTCCACCAGCGCCGGCAGTGGCCCCGCCGCGGCAGACTCGACCTCGCCGAGCCCCTCGCGCAGCTCCGGCGGGACGTAGGCGAGGCCGAGCGCGTGGTAGAGGGCCTCCTCGTCCGGCAGCTCCAGCGGGGAAGCGCCCTCGAGGAGGCCGTGCTCGTCCAACCGCAGCCCCCGCGCCTCCGCGCGCCCGGCGAGTTCCTCGAGGTGCGCGTCGCTGCCCGTCTCGCGTACCATCGCCGCGACGAACTCGTCCGCGGGCACGCAGAGGAGCCGCGCCGGCAGACCGTCGCTGAGCCGTACCTCCGCCGCCCGCTCGCCGACGCGCCTGCCCCCGGAGGCGCCGTTCAGCGTCAGGAAGGCATCGAGGGTGTCGGCCGGCTCCTCCGAGACCGCGACGAGCACGAGGCCGTCGACGACCTCCATGAGGCGGCGAAGCGCACCCGCGATCTCCGCGGCACGCACCTCGGGGCGCGCGCGGAGCCAGTCCAGCAACCGCGCCGCCGTCTCCAGCGCCTCCGGGTACCGGCGGCGGCCCTGGCTCGCGCGGGCGAAGGCGATTCCCTCCAGGATCTTCTCCTGGGTCTTCGCGCCGAAGCCGGAGAGCGCCGCGACCTCACCCGAGCGAGCGGCCTTCTCCAGCGAGTCGAGCGAGTCGACGCCCAGCCCCTCGTGCAGCGCGCGGATGCGCTTCGTCCCCAGCCCGGGAATGCGCATCACCTCGAACAGCCCCACCGGCGTGGCGGCCACGAGCTCCTCGTGGAGCTCCGAGCGGCCGGTGAGCACGATCTCCCGGATCACCGCGGCGAGCCCCTGCCCCACCCCGTGCAACTCCGTCAGCCGGTCGGCGCGGGCGAGCGCGAGCAGGTCGGCGTCCGTGCCCTCCAGGGCGCGGGCGGCGCTCGAGTAGGCGCGCGCGCGGAAGGCGTCCTCGCCGTTCAGCTCCATCAGCGTCGCGATCTGCGCGAGGACGCGCGCCACCTCCGCGGGGCGGACGGGTGCCGCGGGCGTCTCGCTCACGCGTCCTCTCCCTGGCCCAGAGAGACGCGGTGGTAGGGGATGCGGGGTGGAGAGGCCAGTGCGCCCTCGGGCCGCCGCTCCGGCGCGGGCTCCGGCGTCACCTCCCCCGGAAAGCGGTCGACGTACCACACCGCACGGCCCATCAGCTTCAGCACTTCGCCGGCGGTGAGAATCGAATAGAGCCCGGAGATCTCCCCGCCGGGCAGGACGTTCTCGAAGTCCGCCCCGCCCTGCCGCCCCGCCGCCTCCGCCCACTCCGCCGCGATCCCCGGCCCCGTCTCCGTGTCGATCGCGATGACGCTGAACCCCGCCCGGTCGCGGCGGATCCCCAGAACCACCAGGACGCTCACCCGCTGCGCCGCCCCACCCGGCGCATCGCCGAGCGGGGTCGTGGTGACGAAGAAGCCGTCGACCGGCTCCGGCGTGCTCTCGGGCGAGATGCTTCCCCAGAAGAGGTTCGCCGGCAGCTGGACGTAGAGCGCCGGGCGCGCCGTGGTGAACTCCCAGTCCCGCATCGCCGGCGCGGCCTCCACCAGGTAACGCGCCACTCCGGGCTCCAGCAGGTAGACGAGCTCGCCCGCGCGCCAGAAGTTGTAGGCGTGGTAGAGCATCCGCCGGTACTGCTCCGCCGCTTCGGGGGGCGCGCCCTCCGGCACGACCGCGCGCACCGCCGCGCCCACGCCGGAGAGGAAGTTGAACTCCTCGAACCGCAACGGATCCGCGCCATTCCGCTCCGCCTCGTCCCGGATCTTCGGGAAGAGCCGCTCCTCGAACTCCGGCGCGCCGAAGACGAGCTCGTACGGCGTGAGTCGCGCCGCCGCGCCGTCGCGATCCTGCGCGTATGGACCGGTCACTGCTCCTCCTCAGATCGCGTTCCGCACGCCCGCACCGGGTGCGCGCACCGGTGCCCGCCGGCGCGCGCCAGCCGCCAGGGAACCGTCGCCGGGGCGCACATCACCCATGCTCTGGTCGTCGAACGTCGGGACGAAGGTCATCACGGCGGGGACCGGCGTTCCGTTCAGCGTCGCCGGCCGGAAGTGGAGACGCCGCCCGAAGGGCACCATCATCCCGTCGATGAACGGCTCTCCGCTCGAATGCTTCAATCGGGCGTACGGCACGGAGCCGTCGCTGGCCACCAGTAGCTCCAGCACGGCCGTGTTCTCCCAGTGGCCCTTGCTGGCGTGGTAATCGGCGTCGAGAATCCGGTTCATCATGTCCTCGACGTCCAGCCGGCCCACGAGCCGGGGCGCGCACTCGCGATTGGTCGCGGTGATCTCCGGCGCGGGAGAGTCGTCCAGCCAGACCGCGACCTGGTCGCCGCGCTGGATCGGGCTCGCCGCCAGTGCGCTGGAGATGACACCGAGCACAGCGTTCAGCGTGCTGTCGGGCAGATTCACGTCGACGAACGCCGCCGTCGGATGCGCATCGGCCGAGTCCCAGCGGACCACGACGTAGCCGGAGCGCTTCGACACGCCGTGCACGGCCAGCCAGCCGCGAAGCTGCTCGTGAAGCTGCTCTGCCCGCGTGTACCGCCCGTTCGAGCCGGTGACGTCGTAGCAGTAGTCGGACTGCGCGGCGGCGCGCACCGGCGACACCGCCGAGGCGACCAGAAGCGCCAGTCCCAGCGCGGCGCCCACGCTCCATGGGCGCCGCCGCCTCCAGGGGTCAGGCACCATGCGCTCCCTCCGCGCCCGCGTTCACCCGATCCTATCCTCCAGATAATCGACGATCCGCTCCTGCGCGATCCGCTCCTGCTGCATCGTGTCGCGGTCGCGGATGGTGACCGTGCCGGTCTCCATCGTCTCGCCGTCGACGGTGATGCCGAAGGGCGTGCCCGCCTCGTCCTGGCGGCGGTAGCGGCGGCCGATGGCGCCCGACTCGTCGTAGAAGCTCGGGATGCCACGCCGACGCAGCTCCTCGTGGATCTGCATCGCGCGCTCGGGCATGCCGTCCTTCTTCACCAGCGGGAAGATGCCCGCCTTGATCGGGGCGAGCGACGGCTTGATGCCGAGCACGACGCGCGTCTCGCCCTCCACCTCCTCCTCACGGTAGGCGTTCGCCAGCACGGCGAGCGTCACGCGGTCCGCGCCGGCGGAGGTCTCGATGATGTAGGGGATGTAGCGCTTCCCGCCGACCGGATCGATGTACTCCAGGCGCTTGCCCGAGTACGCCTGGTGCCGGCTCAGGTCGAAGTCGGTGCGGTTGTGGATCCCCTCGATCTCGCCCCAGCCCTCGTCGCCGATGGTGCCGCCGAAGAAGAACTCCACGTCGCCCGCGGCGCTCGCGTAGTGCGCCAGCTTCTCGTGCGGGTGGTAGCGCAGCCGGTCCGGCGAGAGGCCGATCACCTCCTTGTGCCACGCGAAGCGCTGCTCACGCCAGCGCTCGAACCACTCCCCGTCCGTGCCGGGCTCGACGAAGAACTGCATCTCCATCTGCTCGAACTCGCGCGTGCGGAAGGTGAAGTTCCCCGGCGTGATCTCGTTGCGGAAGGCCTTCCCGATCTGCGCGATCCCGAAGGGTACCCGCTGGCGCGCCGTCGTCTGCACGTTCAGGAAGTTCACGTAGATGCCCTGCGCCGTCTCCGGCCGCAGGTAGACGACCGCCGATTCGTCCTCGACGGGGCCCATGAACGTCTTGAACATCAGGTTGAACTGCCGCGGCTCCGTCCATTGGCCGGTCACGCCGCACGAAGGGCAGCGGATCTCGGCCATCTCCTTCGTGCCGGCCTCCGCCTGAAGGATGTCCTCCCGGTAGCGGCGGTGGCAGTTGCGGCACTCCACCAGCGGGTCGGTGAACTCGGCGATGTGCCCCGACGCCTCCCAGACCCGCGGGTGCATGAGGATCGACGCGTCGAGCCCCTCGATGTCGTCGCGCTCGTGCACCATGCTCTTCCACCACGCCTCCTTCACGTTCCTCTTCAGCTCGACGCCCAGGGGGCCGTAGTCCCACACCGACCCCGTGCCGCCGTAGATCTCGGACGACTGGAAGACGTATCCGCGCCGCTTGGCCAGCGACACGAGCTTTTCCATCAGGTCTTGTTCCGCCATTGCAGGTGGTATCTGAGTCGGGCCCCGCCCGGGACGTGATCGCTCGGAAACGGGGAAGGTAGCTCGTGTCGGCGCCGGGTGCCAGGCTCCGGGCGCGACCGGCCCCCGCGCTCGGGAGCTACGCGCGAAGCCGCTCCGGGCGACTCGGGGCGCCCGGAGCGGCGAGGGGTTGGGACGCTCTCAGTTCGCGCGGTCCCGAACGCCGGAGACGACGATCTCCACCAGCGCCGCGGGCGAGGCGAGGCGGACCTCCTCCTCCATGCCGGGCGCCAGCCCGCAGGCGCTGATGACGTTGCGCAGCTGCCCGGGGTCGAGCGCGGCGAGCTCCTCCCGGAGCACGTTCTCTCCCTGGGCGTACACCTCGAACGGGTCCAGCACGGCGTGCCGCCGGATGCGGGGACCGGCCCCGGAGGCCGTCGGCGGCGTGCCGGGGGCAGGGCGGTCGAAGGCGGGCTCCGCGGCGACGGTGGGCGGGCGGAGGTCGGGGGTCGCCGGGTGTTGCGCCCGTTCCAGCGCGCCCTCGAGGTACGCCACCGTCAACCCCGTGGCCCAGTACTCCAACTCCTCCCGGTCGGGCTGCTCCGTCTCTCGCGGCGTCCGCAGCACCGGGCGCCCGTCCTGCGGATGGAACTCGATCCAGCCCTCCCACCGGTCGTCCTCCGCGAGACGGCCGCAGATCCGGGCCACGTACGTGCGGCCGCTCTCGTCCGCGACGGGAGGATCGAACTGCACCAGTACCTCGGCCATGATGGAGCCCCTCCGGCTGCGGAGTGATCAGCGCCCGCACCACCGCCAGGCGGATGCAAGGCGCCGGCCAGGGGCGGCGGCGGCCCGGCGGTGGCGGGTACTCACTTCCAGTCCACCGTCCGGGTGGCTCGCGGATGCACGCCCAGGCGCTCGGCCCAACGACGGAAATCCTCGCCGTGACCGGGCTTGCGACCCACATGGTACTGCCAGAGATGGATCATCTCGTGGCGCAGCGTCTTCTCCGCCTCCCCCTCCGCCGCGCCGTCGCAGAGCGTGCGGGAGAGGACGATCTCGACCGGCTGGCTGGAGAAATGGCCGTTGCGGCGGCGCATGCGGCCGCTGAGGTGGAGGGGGACGCGCGGGAGGCGATCGCCGAAATGGTCGCGGTTCACCGCGTCGAACTCCGCCTGGAGCCGCGCCAGGTGCGCGCGGTCGGCCGGCGCGGGACGCCGGCGGCGGCGCGGGGCCGGGGCGGCCGCCGCGGGAGCCTGCCCCCGGACGTAGTCGCGCACCACCGCGCGCGCCGCGCTGCGCCGCGCCTCGGGCGCGTGCGACACCAGCACGCCGATGGCGCGGAGCACCTCCGCCGGCGCTTCGCGGAAGCACTCGTGCAGCCGGAGCGCCTCGCCGGCCTCTCCGAGCGAGACCATCACCCGCCGATTGCGCGTGAAGACGAGGCGCCGCACACCGGCGCCGCCCCTCCGGATCTCGCGCAACAGCGGCTCCTGGGCGTCGACGCCCAGGAGCCGCTTCACCGACCAGCCCACGCCCACGGGCTCAGAGCGGAGCGAGCGCCTCGGGCCGCCGCTCGGCCCGGCGATACCGCACCTGGAAGCCGAGCCGGCGCGGCACTTCGAGCAGCCGGTCGAGGTCCAGGTCGATCTTCGCGCCGGCCTTCTGTGTCACCTCGTCCTCGACGGGCAGGTCGAAGTCGTTCGCGCCGTACTCCAGCGCGCGGAAGGCGTCCTCGTTGAGCGTGAGCACCGAAGTGCGCAGGTGCTCCACGTTGTCCAGGAAGATCCGCGAGAGCGCGATGTGGCGGCAGTACTCGCGCGGCGAGACCTCGTTTCCCCCCAGCGCCGTGCCGTACGGCTTGTACGTCCAGCAGAGGAAGGAGAAGAGCGCACCGGTGTCGTCCTGGAAGTCGCGCGTGCGCTGCAGGTGCTCCAGGCGCTCCTCGATCGTCTCGTCGAAGCCGATCACCATCGTGGCCGTCGTGCGCATGCCCGCATCCACCACGGCGCGCTGGGCGAGGAAGTACTCGCCGACCGTGTACTTGAACTTCGAGTGCCGGCGCCGGAAATCCTCGGTGAGAATCTCCGAGCCCCCCCCCGTGACCCAGTGGACGCCCGCGTCGCGCAGCTGTCTCGCCGTGTCGGCGTAGGAGAGATTGGCGCGGTCGGCCAGGTACATGAACTCCGCGATGGTGAGCGCGTAGAACTCCACCCGGTCGCCGTAGCGATCCCGCACCGCGCGGAAGAGGTCGCAGTAGTAGTGCAGCGGCAGCTTCGGGTTGAAGCCGCCGTTGAAGCCGACCAGGTCGCCGCCGAACTCCAGCAGCTCGTCGATCTTGGCGAAGACCTCCTCGCGCGTCAGCACGTAGCCGCCGCCCTGGTTCGGCAGCACGTAGAAGGCGCAGTAGTCGCACTGGGCGACACAGACGTTGGTGTAGTTGATGATGCGCATGATGAGGTAGGTGGCCTCATCGGGCGCGTGATAGCGCGCCCGGACCGCCCCGGCCATGCGCTTCAGGTCGCGGTCGCTGGCGTGCTCCCACAGCAGCGCCGCCTCGGCGACGGAGATGCGCCCGCCCGCCATCACCTTCTCCGCGACCGCCCCGACCTCTCGCTCTGCGCTCATGCAGCTCCCCTCGTCTCGGTTCCCTTCGCGTCGCCACTAAAGGTCGCCCGCGCGCGGACGGGGCGCAAGCCGGGAGGCTATCGGCTATCGGTCAAGCAGTTGCTGATAGCTGATAGCCACCTCACAGCAGCGTCCCGCGCAGGAGCGCGAGCGCCACGGAGAAGTAGATCACCAGCCCCGTCACGTCCACCAGCGTCGCCACGAAGGGAGCGGAGGCGCTCGCGGGGTCGAAGCCGAGGCGCCGCACGATGAAGGGGAGCATGCTCCCGGCGAGCGACCCGAAGGTGACCACCCCCACGAGGGCGAAGCCCACCGTGAGCGCCACCAGCAGGTGGTGGGTGCCGTAGTCGTACCAGCCGAGCACCTGCCAGAGCAGGATGCGGACGATGCCAACGACGCCCAGGATGGCACCGAGGGCGAGCCCGGCCGGCAGCTCGCGCAGGGCGACGCGCCACCAGTCGCGGAGCGTGACCTCGCGCAGCGCCATCGCCCGGATGATGAGCGAGGTGGCCTGCGACCCCGAATTCCCGCCCGAGCTGATGATGAGCGGGATGAAGAGCGCCAGCACCACCGCCTGGTTGATCTCCCCCTCGAAGTGGCCCATCGCCGTCGCGGTGAGCATCTCCCCCAGGAAGAGCGCCGTGAGCCAGCCGGCGCGCTTCTTCACCATGCTGAGGAAGCCGATCTGCGTGTAGGGCTCGTCGAGGGCCTCCATGCCGCCGAACTTCTGCACGTCCTCCGTCTGCTCGGCGACGAGGGCGTCGATCACGTCGTCGACCGTGACGATGCCGATCACGCGCCGCGTCTCGTCCACCACGGGCATGGCGAGGAGGTTGTACTTGGAGATCAGACGCGCGACCTCCTCCCGGTCCGCGAGGGGCGAGACGGAGACCGGCGCGCGGCGCTCCCCCGCGTCCACGATGGGCTGGCCGCGGTCGGCGGCCAGGAGTTCGCGCAGCGACACGACGTGCTGCAGGCGCCCCGCGCCGTCGAGCACGTAGATGGCGTAGACCGTCTCCTTGGCGCGACCGACGTGCCGGATGTGGCGGAGCACCTCTTCCACCGTCCACGACCCCGGGACGCCGACGAACTCGGTCGTCATGATGCCGCCGGCGGAGTCTTCCGGGTAGCTGAGCAGCTGCGCGAGCGCGTGGCGGGTGTCGGGCGCCAGACGCGGAAGAAGGCGCTTGCGCTCGGGGTCGTCGAGCTCGCGGAAGAGGTCGGCCTGCTGGTCGGCCGACATCGCCTCGATGAACTGCGCGGCGGTGCGCTCGTCGACGAGCGCGAAGATCTCGCTCTCCTGCTCCAGCTCCGGCTCGTCGAGCACCTGGACGGCCAGGTCGAACGGGAGCGCGACGAGCACGCGCGCGGCGGCGTCGGCCGGCAGCGCGTTCAGCGCTTCGGCGACGTCCGCACCGCGCATGGACGCGACCAGCTCCGCCAGCTCCGCCGGGTCGCCGGCGAGCAGGTAGAGGAACTCCGGGCTGCGGGTCTCGATGGTGGACATGGCGCTCCTCCTGCCCGCCGCGCTGGGCCAGCGAGGGTTGGTGCCGGAATCGGGGAGCGCCGGAGAGGCTCACCCCCGGGGCCGCGGTGTCGCGATTGCGCCGCGCGGCCGGAGGTGCGCCCGGGGAAGGTCAGTGCCTTCGGGAGGGGTGCAGCACCGGGAGGAGCGCGCGCCACCGTCGCCCCTCGGGGGCGGTCCGGCGCGCGCTCTCCGCGCGGTTCGGTCGTCTACTGTCGGGATCGAGCATGGCGTCACCAGGGCCTCTCGCCGCGACGCGCGGCGGGTCGGGGAGCAACGCTATACCCTCCCGGTTCGCCCGTCAATACTGGCGTGGGCGCGTGTTCGGAAGTGGCCCGCTTCTTGACTCGGAGGGCCTCGGAACCCTCACCGCGGAGCGACCCCAGATGCGTGAATTCTTTCGAATCTTCGCCACACGGACGTCGCAGGTCGTCGGCTCCGCGTGGACCTTCATCGTGGCGGTCGTCGCGATCGTCCTCTGGGCCTGCACCGGCCCCATCTTCCAGTACAGCAACACCTGGCAGCTCGTCATCAACACCGGCACCACGATCGTCACCTTCCTCATGGTCTTCCTGATCCAGAACACCCAGAACCGCGACTCCCGGTCGATGCAGCTGAAGCTGGACGAGCTCATCCGCGCCGTGAACTCCGCACGCACGGGCATGGTGGACCTCGAGGACCTCTCCGACGCGGACCTCGACCGGCTCCAGGAGCAGTTCCGGCAGATGCGCGAGCAGGAGGAGGCGGCGGCCGGGCCGCGGCGCGACCACGCGTCGCGGGAGTCGTAACCGGGCACGCCACCCATCGGCCCGCTTTGCGGCGCATGGCACGCAGCGTACTTTCCCGCTCCGTGCCGAGCATCCCGCCCACCGCCACGCGCGAGCCGCCCATGAAGATCAAGAAAGGCCTCTCCACCACCGTGCGCCGCGAGCGGCGCCGCTACCGGCGCCCGCCGCCGGGCAGCTCCCCGGGCCTCCTCCACCCCACGCCGCACGTCGAGCCGCCCCGGGTGACGGTCCTCGCCTACGGGCCGAACGGCATGACGGAGTTCCAGGTGGAGGACCTCGGCTCCCTGCGCACCCTCCGCGGCCAGTGGCCGACGATCTGGGTCAACGTCGACGGCGTGGAGCACGTCGAGACGGTGCAGACCCTCGGCGAGATCTTCAACCTTCACCGCCTCGCGCTCGAGGACGTCGTCGACGTTCCGCAGCAGGCGAAGGTGGAGGAGTACGGCGACTACCTCTTCATCGTCGCCCGCCAGGCCGAGATGTCGGGCGGCCTGGAGACGGAGCAGATCGGCATCTTCCTCGGCCGGGACTTCGTGCTGACCTTCCAGGAGCGCGCCGGCGATCCCTTCGAGCCGGTGCGCGAGCGCATCCGGGGAAACATCGGCCGCATCCGCTCCGCCGGGCCGGACTACCTCGCCTACGCCGTCCTCGACGCCATCGTCGACTACTACTATCCCGTCCTCGAACGGGTGGGCGACCGGCTGGACGGACTCGAGATGGAGATCCTCCGCCGCCCGGATCGCAGCACGATGAACCACCTCTACGGGCTCAAGCGCGAGCTGACCATCCTGCGGCGCTCCATCTGGCCGGAGCGGGAGGCGCTGAACTCCCTGCTCCGCGACCCGTCGGACCTGATCGAGCCCGAGACCCGCATCTACCTGCGCGACACCTACGACCACATCGTCCAGAGCATCGAGATCGTGGAGAGCTACCGGGACCTCAGCTCCAGCCTGACCGACCTCTACCTCTCCAGCGTGAGCCAGCGCACGAACGAGATCATGAAGGTCCTGACGATCTTCGCCGCCATCTTCATCCCGCTGACCTTCATCGCCGGCGTCTACGGGATGAACTTCGACCCGGCCGTGTCGCCCTGGAACATGCCCGAGCTGAAGTGGTTCTACGGCTACCCCTTCGCGCTCTCGCTGATGACGGCGGTCGCGGTGGCGATGCTCATCTACTTCCGGCGCAAGGGCTGGTTCGGAGGGAGTGGAAACGGGTCGTCCTGACGGGCATCCGACTTGCTCCCTGCGGCACGCGTTCCCGCGGTTCCCTGCGCGAGCCCCGAGCACCGACACCCCCGATGAGCAGAGCCATCCGCCCCGGCCGCCCCTTCCCCCTGGGCGCCACCTGGGACGGCGAGGGCGTGAACTTCGCCCTCTTCTCCTCCGCCGCCACCTCGGTGGAGGTGTGCCTCTTCGACGCCGACGACCCCTCGCGCGAGACCGAGCGCATCCGCCTGCGCGAGATCACCGCCCTGATCCACCACGGCTACGTCCCCGGGCTCGGCCCCGGCCAGCTCTACGGCTTCCGCGTCGACGGCCCCTACGAGCCCGAGCGCGGGCTGCGCTGCAATCCGGCCAAGCTGCTCATCGATCCGTACGCCAAGGCGCTCACCGGGGCGCTCGACTGGGAGGCCCCGGTCTTCGGCTACGCGCCCGGGAACCCGGAGGGGGACCTCCAGGAGGACGGCGGCGACGACGCCGCGGGCATCCCGAAGGGCGTCGTCATCGACCCCGGCTTCGACTGGCGGGGCGACGCGCCGCCGCGCATCCCCTGGCACGAGACGATCATCTACGAGGCGCACGTACGCGGCCTGACCATCCGACACCCGGAGGTGCCGGAGGCGCTCCGCGGCACCTACGCCGGCGTGGCCTCCAAGCCCATCATCGAGCACTTCCGTGACCTCGGGATCACCGCCGTCGAGCTGATGCCCATTCACGCCTTCATCGACCAGAAGCGCCTGCTCGACCAGGGGCTGCGCAACTACTGGGGTTACGACACCGTCAACTTCTTCGCCCCCGAGGCGCGCTACTCCGGCAGCGGCGACCGTGGCGAGCAGGTGCGCGAGTTCAAGGAGATGGTGCGCGCGCTCCACGCGGCGGGCATCGAGGTGATCCTCGACGTCGTCTACAACCACACGGCCGAGGGCAATCACCTCGGGCCCACGCTCTCCTTCAAGGGCATCGACAACCCCAGCTACTACCGTCTCGTGGCGGACGATCCCCGCTACTACGTCGACTACACCGGGACGGGGAACAGCCTCAACGCCAGCTCGCCCGAGGTGCTCCGCCTGATCATGGACAGCCTGCGCTACTGGGTGCTGGAGATGCACGTCGACGGCTTCCGCTTCGACCTCGCCGCCACCCTCGCCCGCGAGCTTCGCGACGTCGACCGGCTGGGCTCGTTCTTCGACATCATCCACCAGGACCCGGTACTCTCGCAGGTGAAGCTCATCGCGGAGCCCTGGGACGTGGGGCCGGGAGGTTACCAGGTCGGCAACTTCCCGGTGCTGTGGACGGAGTGGAACGGCCGCTACCGGGACACCGTGCGCGCCTACTGGCGGGGCGACCCCGGGGCGATGGCCGAGCTGGGGTACCGGCTCACGGGCTCGAGCGACCTCTACGGCGACGACGGCCGCCGCCCGTACGCGAGCATCAACTTCGTCACCGCGCACGACGGCTTCACCCTCGCGGATCTCGTCAGCTACGACCGCAAGCACAACGAGATGAACGGCGAGGAGAACCGCGACGGAAACGACCACGCGCTCTCCTGGAACTGCGGCGCGGAGGGTCCGACCGACGACCCGGGCGTGCTCGAGCTCCGCGAGCGGCAGAAGCGCAACTTCCTGGCGACGCTCCTCTTCTCGCAGGGCGTGCCGATGATCTCGGGCGGCGACGAGCTGGGACGCACGCAGGAGGGGAACAACAACGCCTACTGCCAGGACAACGAGATCAGCTGGTACGACTGGGAGCTGGACGACCGGCGCCGGGCGCTGCTGGATTTCACGAAGCGAGTGGTCGCGCTGCGCCGCGAGCACCCGGCCCTGCACCGTCGCCGGTTCTTCCGGGGCCGGAAGATCCACGGCTCGGAGATTCGTGACATCACGTGGTTCCAGCCGAGCGGCGAGGAGATGGCGGAGGAGGAATGGCAGGCGCAGTGGGCGAGGGCGCTGGCGATGCGGATGGGCGGCGAGGCTCTGGGGGAGGTCGACGAGAACGGCGACCTGGTGCGGGACGACTCGCTGCTGATCCTCTTCAACGCCCACCACGAGGCGATCGACTTCCACGCCCCGGCGGCCCCCGGCGACCAGGGCTGGGAGCTGGTGCTCGACACGGCGTCCGTGGAGCCCGCCGCGCCCGCGGAGCCGCTCGGGGATGGAGCCACATACCCCCTCGGCGCGAGGGCGCTGGCGCTCTTCCGCGCGGTGAGCCCCGAGGCGGGCCAGTGACGGCGAGTCCGCCGCCGGTGGACCGACGCCTGCCCGTAGGGGCGGAGGCGATGCCCGGGGGCGGTGTTCACTTCCGCGTCTGGGCGCCCGGCCACGAGCGCCTGGAGCTCGAGGTCGTCGGCGCGGAGCCCAGGGCCCTCGCACCGGAAGGCGACGGCTACTTCGCGGCGACGGCCCCCGACGCGGGGCCGGGATCGCTCTACCGCTTCCGGGTGGACGGCGAGGGACCCTTTCCCGATCCCGCGTCGCGTTTCCAGCCCGACGGCCCGCACGGCCCCTCGCGGGTGGAGGACCCGTCGACCTACGCGTGGACGGACTCCGCGTGGCGCGGCCTCGCTCCGGAGGGTCAGGTCCTCTACGAGCTGCACGTCGGCACCTTCACGCCGGAGGGGACGTGGGCGGCGGCGGCCGAGCAGCTCCCCGCCCTGGCGGAGCTCGGCGTCACGGCGATCGAGCTCATGCCCGTCGCCGATTTCCCGGGCGACTTCGGCTGGGGCTACGACGGGGTGGACCTCTTCGCGCCGACCCGTCTCTACGGCTCGCCCGACGCCCTGCGGCGCTTCGTCGACCGCGCGCACGCGCTCGGCCTCGGCGTCGTCCTCGACGTCGTCTACAACCACCTCGGGCCCGACGGCAACTATCTCTCGGCCTTCTCCCCACACTACTTCTCCGATCGCCACGAGGGCGAGTGGGGCGATGCGATCAACTTCGACGGCCCCGGCTCCGGGGGGGTACGCGAGTTCTACCTCGCCAACGTCGAGATGTGGATCCGCGAGTACCATCTGGACGGCCTGCGGCTGGACGCCACGCAGCAGATCTTCGACCGGTCCCCGGAGCACGTCCTGCACGCCATCGCGCGCACCGCGCGGGCCGCGGCGGGCGATCGGGCCGTCCTGCTGATCGCCGAGAACGAGCCCCAGGATTCGCGCCTGGTCCGGGCTCCCGACTCGGGCGGTTTCGGGCTCGACGCGCTCTGGAACGACGACCTGCACCACAGTGCGCTCGTCGCGGCGACGGGCCGGCGCGAGGCCTATTACCAGGACTACTCCGGCTCGCCGCAGGAGCTGATCTCCGCGCTCCGCTGGGGGTTCCTCTTTCAGGGCCAGTACTACTCGTGGCAGAAAGGACGGCGGGGAACCGCCAGTCTCGACCTTCCGGCCACCGCGTTCGTCGCCTATCTCCAGAACCACGACCAGGTCGCCAACTCGGCGCGTGGAGCACGCCTGCACCAGCTCACCGCTCCGGGCCTCGACCGCGCCCTGACGGCCCTGCTCCTGCTCGGACCAGCGACGCCCATGCTCTTCCAGGGCGAGGAGTTCGCCGCCGACGCGCCGTTCCTCTACTTCGCCGACCACGGGGGCGAACTCGCGCGCAGCGTGCGGGAGGGCCGCGCGGAATTCCTCTCGCAATTCCGCAGCATCGCCACCCCGACGGCGCGCGCCGCGCTCGCGGACCCGAGCGACCCGGAGACCTTCCGGCGCTGCAAGCTGGACCCGGGCGAGCGAGAGCGGCACCCGGAAGCGCTCGCGCTCCACCGCGACCTCATCCGGCTGCGCCGCACCGACCCGGTCTTCCGCGCGCAGCGCTCCGAGCGGCTCCACGGCGCGATCCTCGGCCCCACCGCCTTCGTGATCCGCTTCCTGGGCGACGCGGAGGACCGCCTCCTGCTCGTCAACCTCGGCGCCGAGCAGAGGCTCGCCTCCGCCGCCGAGCCACTCCTCGCCCCCGACCGCGGGCGCCACTGGCGCGTCCTATGGCACAGCGACGACCCGCTCTACGGCGGTCCGGGCATCCCCGACGCCAGCGAGACTCCGGGGCTCCTGCTCACCGCATGCTCGGCCGTCGCCCTCGCCCCCGGAAGCCCGTTGCCCGCCTGAGTGTATGCCACGAAAACCCCCTCCGCGGACGCTCATCGTCCGCGGAGGGGGGCCGTGCCGGCTGCCGCGCCCGGGGCCGTCTCAGTCCCTGCGGGGTCGCGCCACGGAGATCCGGCTCCGCAGCTCCGTCTCGGCCGCCTCGATGAGTCTCCGGTCGACTCCGTAGATGCGGCCCATGTAGGCCGTGGAGACACCGTCGTCGCGCAGGTCGCGCAACCGATCGAGCGCCAGGCGGTGAATGAGCGGCTCGATATCGTCGCGCGCGAGCGCTACCAGCGTCAGGGCCGGCCGGGACTCGCTGGTGGGTGGTGGGAGCGTCTGACGCTCCGGATCGCGGGAGAGTGCTGGTGCCTGTGCCATCGGGTATCCATAGTGCGGTGACCTGCGAACTGGTTGCCACCCAGGAGAGCAATTTGTGGGCCCGCAGGCTCGCGTTCGGGCGATCCACCGGCGCTCGTGCGGCACCGCCCCGCGGGCTCACCGGCCGCCCCCGTGACCGGGGTTCAGGCCGCCACCGGAGTCTCCGGGCCCGCCCCCGAATCCCCCGTGGTCACGCCACGTAGCGGGGCCAATCGACGCGGTTCCCGCTCCCGTACGCCGGCATGCGCCTCTCCTGCTGGCGTGGGTGGCGAGGGTCCGGTCGCCGCAACATGCGCGCCGGAACGCCGATGCCCCTCGCCCGGAAGAGCCGGACGAGGGGCATCGTGCGCCGTTTCGATATGCCTCGATCAGTACTGGACCCTGTGGCTCTTGTCGACGTTGTTGCCGACCACGCCGCCCAGCACCCCGCCCACCACGGCGCCGATCGCGCCATTGCGCACCCGGTGATGGCTACTGCCGGCCACGGCGCCCACCACGGCTCCCGCCGCCGCCCCGATCGCGGCGTCCCGCTTGGTGTGCTTCACCGTGACGACGCGCCGGCTCGATGCCACGCTCCCGGAGGAGCTCCCCGAGTAGGTCCCGGAGCCCGAGCCGTGGCGGGCACTCGATGGGCTGCGCCGCGACGAGCTCGCGTGCGAGGCGCTCGACGAGCGCGCGGGGGCCGCGGTGGCCGCCGCCGGAGTCGCGAGCCCCAGCTCGACCGGCGACGCGACCGCCTGGGACGAATCCGCAGCACCGGAGACCGAAAGGCTGTCGAGCCAGGCAAGGTCCCGCGCCTGCGGCCGGGCCGCTTGCTGCTGCTGACACGCCGCCGCGCCCATCACAGCGGACACCACCATCGCGATCTTGAGGACACGCATACGCCTTCTCCCGCTGAATTGAAGCTCTCAGCACGCCGTTCGGCGCCGAAAACACCGCAGAAACACCGGCTTTCTCCCTGCGGGCCACCGCCCGCCACCCGCCGCGGGCGCCCCGTGAAAGTGCACATCCCGGGCCAAACGCATCCATGCCATTGCCTCCCAGGGGCTTACGGAACGGTTGGGTGGTCCGTGGTGGATCTCGCCGGTCGTGGCCGACCCCGCACGACGGGAGCCCCGGGCGCGAGCCGCTCCCGGAGCCTGGCACGGCAGATGCATACTCAAACAGTCGTTTGGGCCCGGCCGTGACCCGGGTCGGAATCGCAAGACCCGCTGTCAGAAAGAAGGCAAGGAGATGTCATACGTCACGAGCACGTTCGGGATCGCCACCTCCACACCGACCGCCGCGGAATGCGCCAGCTCCGAGCTGGTGCGGGACTTCCTCTATTACACGGGCGACCTCAGCCTGGAGAGCGCGGCGATGATCGCGGGTGTCAGCACGGCGACGCTCACGCGATGGCGGATGATGGGTGCCCGGCAGCTTCGCTCCGACGTCCGTTCCCGACTGGTGGAGTACGTGGCCCAGCGCGACGGAGATGGATCGGAGAAGCAGGCGGCCTGAGAAGGGAGTCTGCGGCGTGCGAGAGCCCCGGCGTTCACCGGGGCTTTTCTCGTTTCAGGACCCGGGGGGACGCTTTCCCTGGAGGCAGGCCACGATCTGCTCGGCCTTCTCGCGCAGCTCCGTCCACGGGCCGCGCGCGAAGGGGAGCTGCGCCGCCTCGATGCTCCGCAGCGCGGCAGCGCCCGCGCGGAACGACTCCAGGGCCTCGGCGGCCGGGTCCTTCCCCTCCGTCCCCGACCGGGGCGCCGGTCGGGAGGCTCGCTTCCGTGCCGGCTTCTTCGCCGGCTCCGCCTCTTTCGGCGCCGGGGGCGCGGCGGCGGGCGTGGTGCGGCGGGTGCGCTTCCGGGTCTTCTCCTCCATTCTCTCCTCCTCCGGTTCGGGCGGGGAAACCGGCGCCGTGAGCGCCTCGGGGACCGCGTCACTCGGCCGGACCACGCGCCAACCCGGGCGTGCGGGAGCCGCGCCCGCCCCCGTCCTCATCTCCGCGAGCGCTTTGTTGATCGACAGGTCGGTATGGCCCCAGCGGTACAGCTTCCGCCGCGCCTCCGCCTCGTCGTGCGCGGTGTCGCTTTGTCGGTTGTTGCTCAGACGCAGTCTGCCGTCGTCGCAACGCCGGATGATGAGCATGGCCCCACTCCCCGTTCGGGTTCGCGGAGAGTGGTACCCGGCGACGTTCTTCGGGTTTCCTTCGGCAGGCGGTCCCGGGGGCTGGTCCCCCTCTTGCAACCCCCTCGATATCCCGCGCGGGGGTACGCCCAGGTGCCCCGGTACGGGGCCGTTCGCCAGCACGTACACCTGACGAGAGCACGAGGAGAACCATGGATCAGCCAATGCTCGCCCGGGCGGCTGAGCGGTCCGGCGCACGAGTGCGTATACGCTCGAGCGCCAGGCGTGTCCGGCTGGCGGCTCCGGCCCCGGTGCGCAGGGAGAGCGCGCCGGTCGCGGCGGACTCCCCCCCGACGCCGGAGAGATCGTGGCTGCTCGGCGCGCTGGACGAGGCGGCCGCGGCGGGCCGGCCTCCGCGCGATCCGGACGCGATCGCGTCGCTGTTGCGGGAGCGGATCGTCAGCGCGCTGCACGTGGGCCGCGTCCACTCGGGCGATCGCCTGCCGAGCCTGAGGGAGGCGGCCTGCTCGCTCGGGGTCACGCACCACGCGGTGCTCAAGGCGTACGCAACCCTCGCGCGGGAAGGGCTCGTGGAGGCCCGCGCCTGCTCCGGCACCTACGTGGCCGGCCAGGACCGGTTGCTGGACCGGCCCCTCGGCGAGACCGCGGAATGGCTCGTGGAAGTGCTTCAGCAGGCGTGCGAGCACCAGATCCGCATTCCGTTCCTTCCGGACCTCCTGCGCCGCTGGACGGCCACGGCGACGATGCGCTGCGCGTGCATCGCGCCCAACCGCGACGACCTCTTCGCGCTCCAGGCGGAAGCCGAGCAGCAGTTCGGGGTCAGGACCGTCGGCCTGCGCGTCTCCGACTTCGCGACGGCCGCCGCGGGCGTGGAAGGGGTGCCTGCCGACGCGCTCGCGGCCGACGCATGGGTGACGACCACCCTGGGCGCGCCCCGCCTGCAGCCGCACGCCGACCGGCTGGGGAAGCCGCTCATCATAGCGGCGATGGCCCCGCAGCGCGTGCTCGCGGTGCACGATCGCCTGCGCTCCGGGCGACTCACCGTGGTGTGCATCGACCCGGGGTTCGGAGAGCAGCTGCGCCAGCTCTTCGACCCGAGCGGAGAGAAGGTGCGGGTCGTTCTCGCGGACGACCGCGAGCGGCTGCGTACGATCGACGCGCGCGAGCCGGTCTTCCTCACCCGGGCCGCGCGAGAGGAGCTCCGCTCGGTACCGTTCCGGCTGCTGGTCACACCCTCGCCCGCGTTCTGCGCGTCGTTCGCGCGCGGGCTGGTGACGCTCCTGATCCACTTCAACCTGCGCGCGGCCGCTCCCTCCCCCAACGGCCACGCGGAGGCGGCCGCGAGCTGAGGTGAGCCGGGTCGCTCCGGGTCGCCCGGATGCCGGGGCCGGAACGCCGTGAGGCACGCCGGGTGCATCGTCGTGCGGCGATGGACGTCCACCCCGCTCCCGCTCGCGACCCGCGACCCGTCCTCTACCTCGACGTGGACGACGTGCTCGTCGATTGGGCCGGTCACACGCAGAAAGCCGCCGTGGGTGGGCGCGACTTCCTGATCTTCGCCCTCGAGCACTTCGAGGTGCGCTGGCTCACGCGTCGCTGCCCGGGTGGCGAGATGCCGGAGCTCCTCGTGGAGGAGCTCGCCGCCCTGCACGGCCTCGATCCGGCGCTCCTGACCCCCATCCGCGGACTGGACTGGTCGGAGGGCGGATCCAAGCTCAACGGGATCGCGTGGATCGAGCACCTCGTCCTCGGCCGTGCCTTCGTCTGGGTCGAGGACGAGAACGGCGTCCGCGATCTGGAGCTTCGGGTGCTCGCGGACGCCGGTCTGACCGCGTGTTACCACCACTGCAACGTCAGCACGGACCCGCAGTCGCTCGTCCGGGCCCTCGCCCGGCTGGCGGCCGGCATGGGCGTGGCACTTGCGACGAGCACGCCGACGTAGACCGCGCCGCCGTGGCGCGGCAACCCGAACGGGCAGGTGACCCATGCGGCGATACGCGCAGACCGACTACCCGGACTGGCCACGCGGTAACTGGAACCGCTCCTACGCCCGGCCCTCCGGCGCGTGGGACTACGCCCGGCCGGGGAGCTTCCGGCGGATGTGGGCGAACCCGGGCGCGGGCAGCCGCTACGGCGGCGAATACGACCGCGTCGTGCGCCCGCCGGCACGCTACCCCTGGGTCGGCGGCCGGCGCATCTTCGGACCGTCGCAGGAATTCGTCGGCGAGCGAGGCCGCTGGGAGCGGGCCGCACAGGGGCGGTGGACGGGTGATACCCGCTCCGGCCGCTAGCGGCCGAGAGATCCGTGCCGAGCGACCAGCCCGCGTCGAAGCCGCCCGCCGTCGCGTCGGGCCGCCCCCTGCGGCCCGTGAACCTGTACAAGACGGTGGGCCTGCTCTTCCTCCTCGGGCTCATCTACCACTACCTGGACCCGATCACCCACGTGCTGCTGCTCGGCTACGCGGCGGTGGTGCTCGCGGTGATCTTCAACGCCCTGATCCAGCTCTTTCCCGCCGGTAGGAAGTGGATCGCCGGTCTGCTCGGCCTGCTGATCATCGGCTCGGTCGCCGCCCTCCTCTGGTTCGGCTTCCCGCTCCTGCTCACGCAGCTGCGCGGCCTGACCGCCGAGGCGACACAGTTCTCGCAGCTCGTCACCAACGTCGAGCACTGGCTGAAGGCGAACACCGGCCTCAACGTGGAGCTGATGGGCGCCGAGACCCAGCGCTTCCTGCGCAACTCCATCCTGGGCGAGGGCGGCGGGTCGGGCCTCCTGTCGAAGGCGCAGGGCCTCCTCGGGCTCCTCCTCGTCCCGCTCATCATCCTCTTCGGCTCCCTCTACGCGGCCGCCAAGCCCAACGACCAGCTGCTCACTCCACTGCTGCGCACCGTGCCGCGGGAGCGGCGCGAGTCCTTCCGGCGCATCTTCGCCCTGCTCGGCGACCGCCTGCTCGGCTGGGCGAAGGGCGTGCTGATCGGCATGCTCGCGGTGGGCGTGCTGAGCTACATCGGCTACACCCTCGCGGGCGTTCCCAACTCGCTCATCCTGGCGGTGATCGCGGCGCTCACCGAGGCCGTCCCGATCGCGGGTCCATGGGTGGGCGGCGGCATCGCCACCATCGCCGGCTTCCTGCACGACCCCGCCACCGGGCTCTACGCGGCGATCGTCGCCGTCGCGGTGCAGCAGCTGGAGAACAACCTCATCGTCCCCTGGGCGATGTCCGAGGCGGCGGAGGTCCATCCCTTCGTCACCCTCTTCGCCCTCGTGCTCTTCGGCAGCCTCTTCGGCTTCCTGGGAATCCTGCTCTCCATCCCCCTCGTCCTGCTCATCGCCACCGTCGTGCAGGTCCTCTGGGTGGAGCGGGCGATCGACGCGGAGGCCGATCGAATCAGGCCGGTCGTAGACGAGTGAACGAGCGGCTTGTGCGCGGGGCTCCCGGGCACCACGTTGCAGAGAGCCGGGGCGCCGCTTCCGGGCACCGGCTCTCTCTCGCAAGGAGGCGACATGCAACCGATCGGTCGCAGCTCTCTCCGCCGCGCGACCGCGTTCACCGGCACGCTCGTGATGGCGGCCTCGCTCGCCGCCTGTCGTTCGAGTGCGCCGTCCAGCGGGCCCCGGCCCGGAGACGAGCCCAGCCCCGCGGCGATGGGCGGCACGGGCTCGGTCCTGACTCTGCAGGGAAAGGACCTGACGCGCGAGCCGGTGACGCGGATCGAGCAGCTCATCGAGGGGCGTGCGCCGGGCGTCGAAGTGCGCCACCTGTCGGGCGGTGGCTTCGCACTCGTCATCCGCGGCGTCAGCACCATCAACGGCAGCTCCGAGCCGCTCGTCGTGGTGGATGGAGTGATGATCCCGCAGGGTGACGGCGCGGGGGCTCTCGCCGCGATCAACCCCGGCGACGTCGCGCGGATCGACGTCCTGAAGGACGCCGGGTCGACGGCGTTCTACGGCTCACGCGGCGCGAACGGAGTGATCCTGGTGACGACGAAGCACGGCGGCGAGTAGCCACCGGCGCGGGGCGAGCGGCGGGCTCAGTCGTCGGCGCCGCGGAAGAACGCCGCCTTCATGCACTGCAGCTCCCGGTCGGTGAGCTCATCCACCGGCTTCTCGTACAGGTGGTCGATCCTGGGGGGAACAGCCTGCGTGAAGCGCGCGGCGACTTCGGGCTTGAGGCGGCGACGTGGCTTTCCGGTGCGGCAGGCCGTTGGGGCGGTTCTCTCTGTTTCCATGGTTGCGGTCGGTTGAGGTCCGAAGAGAGCGAGTGCAGACTCCGGGCCAGGACGCGGCGGACGCGGGGTCAGGCGACGCGCCCGCCGCGGCGCCCTCAACGAGCCGCCTGGGAGGCGATCGCCTCCACCTCGTCCGGTGTGAGCTCCAGATCGGCGGCCGCGACGTTCTCGACCAGGTGGCTCACCTTCGAGGTACCGGGAATGGGGAGCATGACGGGCGAGCGCCGCAGCAGCCAGGCGAGCGCGACCTGCGCTGGCTCCGCGCCGAGGCGGCGCGCGGCCTGCGCCAGCGGCCCCGACTCGTCCGCCAGCTTCCCGACGGCGAGCGGGAACCACGGGATGAACCCGATCCCCTCGCGCTCGCAGTACTCCAGCACGGCCTCCCACTCGCGATCGACGATGTTGTAGCGGTTCTGGACCGTCACGACCTCGATCTCCCGGCGCGCCCGCTCGATCTGCTCGACGGTGACCTCCGAGAGGCCCAGGAAGCGCACCTTGCCCTCCTTCTGAAGGTCGGCCAGCGTGCCGAACTGGTCCTCCTCGGGCACCTCCGGGTCGATGCGGTGGAGCTGGTAGAGGTCGATCCGCTCCAGGCGGAGCCGCTTGAGGCTTCCGTCGATGGCGCGCCGGAGATGCTCGGGGCGCCCGTTCGGAGTCCACTGGTCCGGGCCGGGACGCTCCAACCCGGCCTTGGTCGCGATCACCAGCCCCTCGGGGTACGGATAGAGCGCCTCGGCGATGATCTCCTCGCTCACGCGCGGGCCGTAGGAGTCGGCCGTGTCGATCAGGTCGATGTCGAGCTCCACCGCCCGGCGCACGACCCGGATCGCCTCCTCGCGGTCCGCGGGCGGGCCCCAGATTCCCTTCCCCGTGATCCGCATCGCGCCGAAGCCGAGCCGATGGACCTCGAGCTCACCACCGATCCGGAAGCTGCCGCTGCGCGCGGCCGAGATCTCTGCCTTTCCCATTCCGTCCCTCCTGATTCGGGCACAGGGGCACAACAGCGCCCGCTTCCGCCGATCCACGCCGCCCGGGGTGGTGCTATGCCGCCTCGCCCCCCGGCCTCCATTCGCAGTGCTCTTCCTTCACGAGCGCGTCCGCGGCCGCCGGTCCCCAGG